>NZ_JADPZX010000001.1:6463750-6774375 GCF_015712165.1 Streptomyces spinoverrucosus
CCGGGTCCCTCTCGCCCGACGCGAGGGGGACCCGCCCGTTGGTACGCGACGCTCACGCCGACAGCGGGAACTCCTCGCCCAGCGCCCGGAGTACCGCGATGTTCAGCGCGAACGCCTTCCTGCACTCCGCCACGATCCGCTGCTGCTCCAGCTCGTCGGCGTTGATCGCGTCCAGCAGCTCGCGGTACTCCCGCTTGAACGCCGCCGGGTTGCCGATCTCCTCGAAGACGTAGAACCGGACGCCGTCGCCCTTCTTCGCGAAACCCCACGTCCGCTCGGCCTTGTCGCGGACGACCTGACCGCCGGACAGGTCGCCGAGGTAACGGGTGTAGTGGTGGGCCACATAACCGGCCGGCCACTGATGTGCGCACTCCGCGATCCGGTCCGCGTACGTCCGGGTGGCGGGCAGCGCGGTGAGAGTCGCCCGCCAGTCAGCGCCGCGCAGGTGTTCGAGGTCCCGCTCCAGCGCGGGCAGCCGGAACAGCTCCTGGCGGACGAAGGGGCCCGCCACCGGATCCGAGGCCAGCCGGTCCGCGCCGGCCTCCAGGGCCTCGTACACGAACCACAGCTGTTCGGTGTAGCGCGTGTACGCGTCCACCCCCAGCCGGCCACCGAGCAGATCGCTCATGAACGTCGAGGTGTTCGCCTCCTCGTGCTGCTCGTGGGAAGCGGTGCGGATGACGGTCGAGAAGGAGTCCATGGGGCCAGTTTCTATGGTTAGGCTTACCTAAGTCAACGGCTTTCCGACAGCCTGTCGGTAACTTTCTACCCCTCATCCGCACGGGTCGCACACGAAAAGGCCCGCCCTCCGAGGAGAGCGGGCCTTTCTCACGAGCAGGGGCTCACGGCAGCGTGAGGATCTCCGCGCCGGTGTCCGTCACGACCAGCGTGTGCTCGAACTGCGCCGTCCGCTTGCGGTCCTTGGTGACGACCGTCCAGCCGTCGTCCCACATGTCGTACTCGTACGTCCCGAGCGTCAGCATCGGCTCGATGGTGAAGGTCATGCCGGGCTGCATCACAGTGGTCGCGTGCGGGGCGTCGTAGTGCGGGATGATCAGGCCCGAGTGGAACGACGAGTTGATGCCGTGCCCGGTGAAGTCCCGCACCACGCCGTACCCGAACCGCTTGGCGTACGACTCGATGACCCGGCCGATGACATTGACCTGGCGGCCCGGCCTGACCGCCTTGATCGCCCGGTTCAGCGACTCGCGGGTGCGCTCGACCAGCAGCCGGCTCTCCTCGTCGACGTCACCGACGAGATAGGTGGCGTTGTTGTCGCCGTGCACCCCGCCGATGTACGCGGTCACGTCCAGGTTGACGATGTCGCCGTCGCGCAGGACCGTCGAGTCGGGGATGCCGTGGCAGATGACCTCGTTGACCGAGGTGCACAGGGACTTCGGGAAGCCCCGGTAGCCGAGCGTGGAAGGGTAGGCGCCGTGGTCGCACAGGAACTCGTGCGCGATCCGGTCCAACTCGTCCGTCGTCACGCCCGGCGCGATCGCCTTCGCCGCCTCCGCCAAGGCCTGCGCGGCGATCCGCCCCGCGGTCCGCATCGCCTCGACGGTCTCCGGGGTCTGCACCTCGGGGCCTGTGTACGGGGTCGGCGCGGGTTTGCCGACGTACTCGGGCCGGCGGATGTTTCCGGGCACGGAACGGGTGGGAGACAGCTCCCCTGGAACGAGCAGCGACTGGCCAGACATGCCAGCGAGTCTAACCAGCGGGCATACGAGACCATGTCCCCTGGCGAAAGGAGCCGGTCATGGCCCTGTTCAAGAAGCGCACGGTCGGGAAGCCGGGCGAGTGGTACTACTGCCTGGAACACAAGAAGGTCGAGGAGGGCCCCGAGTGCCCGGCCAAGGACCGCTTCGGCCCGTACGCCGGCCGCGAGGAGGCCGAACACGCGATGGAGACGGCCCGCGAGCGCAACCTCGAATGGGAGACCGACCCGCGGTGGCACGACAGCGTGGGCCGGGGGGAGCGCGAGGAGGACTGAGGGGGCGGGCTTGGTCGGGGCGAGGCTGATCCGGCCGGGGTCTGGTTGCGTCGGCCACTGATCGCCGAGGCTTGATCAGGCCGTCATCGGCGAGTCCGACGCCGGGTCGGACTGGTCGTCCGATGACCAATGCCTGACCGGCCCGGCGGCTGATCTGCCCAGTGTCCTGTTCTGCCCGGTGCCTGGTCGGCGTGGCGGCTGGTCTGCCCAGTGTCCTGTTCTGCCTGGCGCCTGGTCGGCGTGGCGGCTGGTCTGCCCAGTGTCCTGTTCTGCCTGGCGCCTGGTCGGCGTGGCGGCTGGTCTGTCCAGTGTCCTGTTCTGCCTGGCGCCTGGTCGGCGTGGCGGCTGGTCTGCCCAGTGTCCTGTTCTGCCTGGCGCCTGGTCGGCGTGGCGGCTGGTCTGCCCAGTGTCCTGTTCTGCCTGGCGCCTGGTCGGCGTGGCGGCTGGTCTGTCCAGTGTCCTGTTCTGCCTGGCGCCTGGTCGGCGTGGCGGCTGGTCTGTCCAGTGTCCTGTTCTGCCTGGCGCCTGGTCGGCGTGGCGGCTGGTCTGCCCAGTGTCCTGTTCTGCCCGGCGCCTGGTCGGCCCGGCGGCTGATCCCCCCGTGCCCTGGCCGTCCCGGCGCCCGGCCGGCCCGGCGTAATGAGCGCGTCGGCGTGAGATCAGGCCGACGCCGCTGCCGCTGCGCGTTGTTCGCGCAGGCGGGTCGCGTGCTCGTTCGTCCGGACGTCGTACGTCATCAGCTTCGGCAGGCACAGCGCCAGCAACCCCACCGCGCCCGCGCACAGCAGCCCGCCGGACCACACCGACGCCCGCACCCCGGCCCACGCGGCCATGCCACCCGCGCGGACCTGGCCGAGCTGCGGGCCCACCGAGTACGACAGCAGCTCGATCCCGGCGAGCCTGCCGCGCAGCTCGTCGGGGATCGTCTGGTTCCACATCGCCGCGCGGAAGATGCCGCTGACCATGTCGAAGGCACCCCCGAGGGCGAGACACAGCAGCACCAGCCACACGTTTCCGGCGATCCCCGCGGCGGCCATGGCCAGACCCCAGCCGGCCGCCGCCAGCACCACCATCCGCCCGTGCCGGTGCACCCGCGACGTCCAGCCGCTGGTCAGACTCACCAGCAAGGACCCCGCCGGAATCGCCGCGTACATCAGGCCCAACGACCACTCCGCCCCCAGCTCGTCCGCGAGGAACGGCAGCACGGCGAGCGGCATCGCCAGGAACATCGCCGCGAGGTCGATCGTGTAGGTGCCCAGCAGCTCCTTGCGGCTCCACGCGTACCGGGCGCCCTCCGCGATCGAACGCCACGACGGCTTCGCCGCCTCGTGGGACGCGGGGGAGGCGGCGAGGCCGACCGCCAGCGCCACGGAGACGACGAAGGTGGCCAGGTCCAGCGCATAGGCCCAGCCCAGCCCCGCGTACGCCACCACCAAGCCCGCCAGCGCCGGGCCCGCGATGCCGCCGACCTGCCAGCGCAACGAGTTCAGCGCGGCCGCGGCCGGCAGGTGCTCGTGGGCCACGATCCGGGGCGTCAACGCGTCCAGCGCGGGCCGCTGGACCGACACCAGCGCCGAGGACAGGGCGGCGACCACGTACAGCGGCCAGACGGCGGGGCTCGGCAGCAGCGCGTTCACCAGCAGCGCCGCGCACAGCACCCCGAGCCCCACCTCCGTCCACACGATCAGCCGCCGCTTGTCCCACGCGTCCGCCAGCGCACCGCCGTACAGCCCGAACACGACGAGCGGCACCAGCTCCACCGCACCGATCGCCCCCACGGCCGCCGCCGACCCGGTGAGCTCCTTGATCTGCACCGGCAGCGCGACGAAGGTCAGAAAGCTGCCGAAGTTGGTGACCAGCCCGGAGATCCAGAGCCTGCGAAAGTCGGGGGAGGCCCGCCAGGGAGCGAGATCCGGGAGGAGGGCGCGCAGGCCAGTGGGGGCGGCTGCCGGGGCGTCGTCGGTCACGAGACGCCATGGTTGGACGGGGCCGCGACCCGAGGCAACCGCTTTTCGCGGGGGCTACCAGCGGGGCGGCGGCGGGGCCGTCAGTTCGTCCGCCAGGCGGGACAGGCGGTCCCGGAAGCGGCGACGGCCCCGTGCCGCGGGCAGCGCGTCCTCGCCCGCCGCCGCGCTCACCAGGTGCTGCACGGTGTCCAGGTCCAGCTCCGACTCCGCCCCGACGGCCAGCGCGTCGTGCGCCATCGCCGCGAGGTCCCGCTCGGCGGTGCCCAGCGCCAGCACCGTCGCACCGGCCCGCCGCGCGTCGTGCACCCGCTCCAGCAGCGCGTCGCAGGGCCCCTCGGGCGACACCACCAGCAGCGTCTCCCCCCGCCGAGCCGCCTCGATCCGCCCCAGCCCGACCGCGAGATGCGCCGGGTCCGAGGGCCGCGCGTCATGGCGTACGAGAGTCGGCGCCAGCTCCGGCGTACCGGACCAGGCCGCCTCGTCCACGAGGTGCGCCGCCAGATGCCACGGCTCGTACTCCCGCGTGCCCACGAGCAGCAACCCGCCCCCGTGCGACACCACCGACCCACGCAGCACCCCGGCGAACCTGCGCGTGGCCCCCAACCACTCGGTCCCGGCGAGCACTTCGCGCAACCACGCGACCCGTACGGCATCCATGCCCCCGCATACTGCCGCAACCAACCACTCGTGACCCCGAGTTCACCGCGAATTCCCCCAAGATGGGCAGACGGCCGCATTACCGCCGTTCACGGAGATCACCGACGCGAGGAGCCACCCATGTCCGCAGCCACTGTCCCCTTCCGCGCCGGCCGTGAGGGATACGCCAGTTACCGGATCCCGGCCGTCGTGCGCACGCACGAAGGCACCCTCCTCGCCTTCTGCGAAGGCAGGGCGGACTCCGCGAAGGACTGGGGCCACATCGACATCGTGCTCAAGCGCTCCACGGACGGCGGCCGCACCTGGGGCCCGCTGCGGGTCGCCGCCGACAACGGCACCGACCTCGCCGGCAACCCCGCCCCCGTCGTCCTCGACACCGGCCGCATCCTCCTCGTCCACGTCCGCTCCGCCGCGTCCGCCTCCGAACACCTCATCCTGCGCGGCGAGGTGAGCGAGGCCGACGGCCGCAGGGTGTGGGTGCAGCACAGCGACGACGACGGTGAAACGTGGTCCGCGCCCCGGGACATCACCGAGCAGGTGAAGCAGCCGGGCTGGCGCTGGTACGCCACCACCCCCGGCCACGCCCTCCAGCTGAGCACCGGCCGGGTCGTCGTCCCCGGCAACCACACCCTCCCGCCCACCGGCACCGACCTCGGCGACGAGGCGAAGTACAACAGCGGCCACTGCCTGCTCAGCGACGACCACGGCGAGACCTGGTACCTCGGCTACCTGGACCAGAACACCAACGGCTACGTCAACGCCAACGAGACCACCGCCGCCGAACTCCCCGACGGCCGCGTCTACTTCAACACCCGCAACGACTCCCCGTCCCCCGGCAACCGCGCCGACGCCCTCTCCAAGGACGGCGGCAGGACCCTCGTGAAGGCCTTCCGCCCACAGGCCGGTCTCGCCGGCCCCGTCTGCCAGGCCAGCGTCCTGCACCTCGGCGAGCCCGACGTGCTGCTCTTCTCCGGCCCCGCCTTCCCCGCAGGCCGCGGCCTGATGACCATCCGCGCCTCCACCGACCACGGCACCACCTGGCGCGACACCCACACCGTCGACGGCCTGCCCGCCGCCTACTCCGACCTCGTCCGCGTCGACGACCGCACGGTCGGCCTCCTGTACGAGACCGGTGACTTCGGGGCGTACGAACGGATCGCCTTCCGGCGGCTGCCCGTGAAGCGGCTCACCTGACCCCGCGGGCCGGCGGGGGCGGACGTAGAGTCGGGCTCATGACCTCTACCGACAGTGTTGCCGCCGACAAGCCCGCGAAGGCCCCCGCCAAGGACCCCTGGGACCTGCCCGACGTCTCCGGGCTGGTCGTCGGTGTGCTCGGCGGGACCGGGCCGCAGGGCAAGGGCCTCGCCTACCGGCTCGCCCGGGCCGGCCAGAAGGTGATCATCGGCTCGCGGGCCACCGAGCGGGCGCAGGCCGCCGCCGACGAGCTCGGGCACGGCATCGAGGGCGCCGAGAACGCCGAGTGCGCCCGGCGCAGCGACATCGTGATCGTCGCGGTGCCGTGGGAGGGGCACGGCAAGACGCTCGAGTCCCTGCGCACGGAGCTCGCGGGCAAGCTGGTCGTCGACTGTGTCAACCCGCTCGGCTTCGACAAGAAGGGCGCCTACGCGCTGAAGCCGGAGGAGGGCAGCGCCGCCGAGCAGGCCGCCGCCCTGCTGCCGGACTCCCGGGTGACCGCCGCCTTCCACCACCTGTCGGCCGTCCTCCTGGAGGACCCCGAGATCGAGCAGATCGACACCGACGTCATGGTCCTCGGCGAGGAGCGGGCGGACGTGGAGATGGTGCAGGCGCTGGCCGGCCGCATCCCCGGCATGCGCGGCATCTTCGCCGGGCGGCTGCGCAACGCCCACCAGGTCGAGTCGCTGGTCGCCAACCTGATCTCCGTGAACCGCCGCTACAAGGCCCACGCGGGACTGCGCGTCACGGACGTCTGAGCCCATGGGGGACACTGGTGGTCAGCACAATCCCGGCACAACCCCAGCAGTGTCCCCCGACAGGAGCCGACCACATGCCCCCCTTGCCCCCACCCAGCCCGGCCCGGCGACTCGCCCTCTACGCGCTCGTCGTCTGCGTCCTCGCCGTCGCCGCGGCCGTCATGTCCTTCGTGCGGGGCAGCTGGCTGGGCATCGTGTGGGTGCTGCTGGCGGGCCTGTCGTCGAACATGGCCTGGTACTACCTCAAGCGCGGCAAGCTCGCCCGGCGGGACTCGGTCACGGGCTGACCGAGCAGTACTCGTTCGTGCCGAGCCAGAAGCGGTACAGCTCGTACCCGCAGTACGTGTCGAGGTCGCCGACGCCGAGGGCGCGCAGCACGGCGTCGACGACGTCGAAGAACGCGCCGTTCAGCGCCGGGATCCACAGCAGCGCGAACACGAGCAGCAGCCCGAAGGGCGCGATCGGCTCCACCTGCCTGCGGATGTTGTACGACAGCCAGGGCTCGACCACGCCGTAGCCGTCCAGGCCCGGCACCGGCAGGAAGTTCAGGATCGCGGCCGTCACCTGCAGCAGCGCCAGGAACGCCAGCGCGTACCGGAAGTCCCGCGGCACCCCGTCCAGCGCGTCCAGCCAGAACGGCGCCGTGCACACCGCCGCGAACAGCACGTTCGTCAGCGGCCCGGCCGCCGAGATCAGACTGTGCTTCCACCGTCCCCGGATCCGCCCCCGCTCGATGAACACCGCCCCGCCCGGCAGCCCGATCCCGCCCATGATCACGAACAGCACGGGCAGCACGATGCTCAGCAGGGCGTGCGTGTACTTCAGCGGATTGAGCGTGAGATAGCCCTTCGCGCCGACCGTGATGTCCCCGCCGTGCAGGGCGGTGCGGGCGTGCGCGTACTCGTGCAGGCACAGCGACACGACCCACGCGCCGGTCACGAACAGGAAGACGGCCACCCCGGGCTGCTGGGCGAAGCCCGTCCAGGTGGCCCACCCGGTCACCGCCGTGACGGCCAGTATCCCGAGGAACACCGGACTGATCCGCCGCTCGGCGCGACGGGAGGCGGCGATGGTCATGGTGAGCACTCCTGACGTCTCGGGCGGCGTGGGGTCGACCGTACCGGTGGCGTGAGGTGAACGTCAGCGGGCGGGCCCGAGGTTCCTCCCCGCCCCCCGGCCCCTGCACGTGCGGTTCATGCGTGCGTAAACCCGGAGGCGGCGCACTGGCCGGGCCGGAGACAATGGGTCCCGTGCGCTATCGCATCCTCGGCACCACACAGGCGGTTCGCCCCGACGGTTCGGTTGTCCCGATCGGCGGGGCGCGGTTGCGTGCGCTGCTCACCGTGCTGGCGCTCAGGGCCGGGCGGGTCGTACCCGTCGGGCTGCTGGTGGACGAGGTCTGGGAGGGGGAGCCGCCCGCCGACGCGGCCGGGGCCCTGCAGGCGCTCGTGGGACGGCTGCGGCGGGTTCTGGGACCGGAGGCGATCGCCTCGGCCGAGGGCGGGTACCGGCTGGCCGCCGCGCCCGACGACATCGACCTGCACCGGTTCGAGCGGCTCGCCGACGAGGGCGCGCGGGCGCTGGCCGACGGCGACCCCGCCAAGGCCGCCGTCCTCCTCGACGACGCCCTCGCCCTGTGGCGGGACCCCGCCCTCGCCGACCTCCCCGACCGCACCGTGGAGGCGGCCCGCTGCACCGCCCGCCGACTGGACGCCCGCCGCGCCCGGCTCGCCGCCGCCCTCGCCCTCGGCCAGGCCGAGCAGGCGCTGCCCGAACTGACCGCGCTGTGCGAGAGCCACCCCCTCGACGAACCCCTCCAGGCCCTGCGCCTGCGCGCCCTGCGCGACGCGGGCCGCACCGCCGAGGCGCTGGCCGCCTACGAGGACGTACGACGGCTGCTCGCCGAGCAGCTGGGGTCCGACCCGGGGCCCGAGCTGCGTGCCCTGCACACCGAGCTGCTCCGGCAGCAGGACGCCCGCCCCGCCGAGTCCCGCCCCCTGGGCAACCTGCGCGCCCGCCTCACCTCCTTCGTCGGCCGGGCCGACGACATCGACGCCATCCGCGCCGACCTCGCCACCGCCCGGCTCGTCACGCTGCTCGGGCCCGGCGGGGCGGGCAAGACCCGGTTGTCGCAGGAGGCCGCCGAGACCGTACGGGACGCGGCCCCCGACGGCGTCTGGCTGGCCGAGCTGGCGCCGGTCGACGACCCCGCCGCCGTCCCCGAGGCCGTGCTCACCGCGATCGGCGCCCGCGAGACCGTGCTGCACGGCGCCGGCGCCGAGGAGTTCCGGGCCGCCACCGGTGAACGCCACGACGACCCCGTCGCCCGGCTCGTCGAGCACTGCGCCCGGCGCCGCATGCTGATCGTCCTCGACAACTGCGAGCACGTCGTCGACGCCGCCGCCCGCCTGACCGAGGAGCTGCTGGCGCGGTGCCCGCACCTCACCGTCCTCGCCACCAGCCGGGAACCCCTCGGCGTGCCGGGGGAGGTGCTGCGCCCCGTGGAGCCGCTGCCGGAGCCGTACGCCCTGCGGCTGCTCGCCGACCGCGGGGCCGCCGCCCGGCCCGGGTTCCGTGTCGACGACGACCCGGAGGCCTGCGCCGAGATCTGCCGCCGTCTTGACGGCCTGCCCCTCGGCATCGAGCTCGCCGCCGCCCGGCTGCGCATGCTCACCCCCCGCCAGATCGCCGACCGGCTCGACGACCGCTTCCGGCTCCTCACCTCCGGCAGCCGTACCGTGCTGCCCCGCCAGCAGACGCTCCGTGCCGTCGTCGACTGGTCCTGGGACCTGCTCGACGCGGACGAGCGGGACGTACTGAGCCGCCTGTCGGCGTTCGCCGGCGGCTGTGACCTCGCCGCCGCCGAGGCCGTGTGCGGGCCCGCCGCCCTGGACGCGCTCGCCTCCCTCGTCGACAAGTCGCTCGTCGTGGCCGCCCCCTCCGGCGACGGCGAGATGCGCTACCGGCTCCTGGAGACCGTCGCCGAGTACGCCGGCGAACGGCTCGACGAGGCCGGGCAGCGCCGCGACACCGAGCACGCGCACCTGACGTACTACCGCGAACTCGCCCGCACCACCGACCCGTTGCTGCGCGGCCCCGGTCAACTCACCGCCATCGAGCGGCTGGAACGCGAGTACGAGAACCTGCGGACAGCGCTGCGGCACGCCGTCGCCGAACGCGACGAGCAGGAGGCGATGTGCCTGGTGCTGTCGCTGACCTGGTACTGGCAGATGCGCGACCTGCGCATCGAGGCCCGCCACTGGTGCCGCGCGGTCATGGACCTCGGCCCCGACCCCTTCGCCGAGCCGGTGCGCAAGGCCGCCCCGGTGTGGCAGCGCTGCACCGCCGAGCCGCCGCCCTGGACGGGGGAGCTCCTTGAGGAGGCCCGGCGCGGGGTCCACCTGGGGCATCTCGCGTGCATGGACACCGAGCTGGACGCCTGGCAGACCCCCGAGGCGCAGCGCAAGCTGCGGGCGATCTCCGAGGCCTACGAGCCGGGACTCCCGCAGACCTGCCGCAGCCCCGGCATGCTGTCGTTCTACGCCGTGATGCTCACCGGCGGCATGGACCGGCTGACCGAGCTCCTCGACGCCGCCGTCGACACCTGCCGCGCGACGCCCGGCTACGACTGGGAACTGGCCGCCAGCCTCCAGCTCCGCGCCAACATCCTCGCCAACCGGCCCGACCGGGCGGGCGCCGCGCAGCAGGACGCCGACGAGTCGCTGGAGATCTACCAGCGGCTGGGCGACGCCTGGGGCAGCGCCGAAGCGCTCTCCGCGCGCGCCGAAGCGCATGAGCGCACCGGGCGCTACCTCGTGGCCGCCGCCGACTACGAGGCCGCCATGGAACAGGCCCGGCGACTCGGAGCCCACGCCCAGCACACGGTCCTCACCGCCCGGCTGGCCGGCGCGCTGCTGGAGGCGGGCCACGCCGAGCGGGGCGAGCGCCTGCTGCGGGAGGTGCTGGACGACGTGGACGGCGCGCACAACGAGGCGATGCCGTTCGCCCGGGTCATGCTCGCCGGATGGCTCAGCTGCACCGGCCGGACCGCCGAGGCGCGCGAGCATCTGCGGGCGCTGCGCGAGGAGTTCACCATCGCCAACTTCGTGGTCTTCGACGCGTTCATCCTCGGCCAGGAGGCGTGGGTGGAGGCCCTCGACGGCCGCTACGAGCAGGCCAGGGAGAAGATCCGGCGCGGCCTCGCGCAGGCCGAGGACCCGCTGTCGAAGGCGATGGCCCCGCACCTGTTCTCCTCGTACCTCGTCATCGCCGCCCTGGCCATGGCCGGCTGCGACGGCGGACGCGACGCCGCGCGCTGCCTGGGCGCGGCCGACGCGCTGCTGCCGCCCGGCCATCTGCGCGGGTCCATGGAGCGCATGGCCCACGACCGCGCCACCGCCGCCGTACGGGCCGCGCTGCCCGCCGAGGAGTTCACGGCGGCGTACGCCGAAGGCGGCGGCATCTCCCCGCAGGAGGCCGCCGCCCTGGTGTGACCGGCTCAGTTCTTCGTCTTGAACTTGTGGATCGCGACCGGCGCCATCACCAGCGTGATCGCCGCCGACCAGCCCAGCGTCACCCACAGGTCGTGCGCGACCGGGCCGCCCACCATCAGGCCGCGGGCCGCGTCCGCGAGCGTGGACAGCGGGTTGTAGTCGGTGAACGCCTGCAGCCAGCCCGGCATCGACGCCGTCGGCGCGAAGATCGACGAACCGAACTGCAGCGGGAACAGCACCAGGAAGCCCATCGCCTGCACGGACTGCGCGTTCTTCAGGACCACGCCCAGGGTGAGGAACACCCACATGATCGACGAGGCGAACGCCGTGGACAGACCCACGGCCGCGAGGACACCGAGCCAGTTGGTGATGTCGAAGCCGACCAGGACGGCGACGATCATCAGCACGGTCGTCGCGAACAGCATCCGGACCAGTTCGACCGAGATCTTCGCGAACAGCACCGAGCCGCGCCCGATCGGCAGGGACCGGAAACGGTCCATGACACCGGAGTTGAAGTCCTGGCTGAAGCCGGTGCCGACGCCCTGGGACAGCGTCATGCTCATCATCGCGATCATGCCGGGGATCACGTACTGCACGTACCCGTCCTGACCGCCGCCCAGGGCCTGCCCGATCGAGCCGCCGAAGACGTACACGAACAGCAGGGTGAAGACGACCGGCATCAGCAGCGCGTCGAACATCGACTCGGGGTCCTGCCGGATCCACAGCAGGTTGCGGCGGATCAGGGCGCCGGTGTGGCGCAGGTGGCCGCGCAGCGTAATGCGGGCGTCGGCGGTCGGGGTGGCGACGGCGGCGCTCATACGGCGACCTCCTCGCGGTCGTCGGCGGGCACGGCGTCCTGCGGGGCACTGGCACGGTGGCCGGTGAGGGACAGGAACACCTCGTCCAGGCTGGGCAGTTCGGTACTGATCGACGCGAGCGTGATGCCGTGCGCGGTGACGGCGCCGACCACGGCGGTCAGCTGCTCGTCGCTCAGGATCGGCACCAGCACGGTGCCGCCCTCGGTGTCCACGGTGGTCGTGGCCAGCCCGGTGATGCCCAGTTCGTCGAGCGCGCGGGCCAGCGGCCGCAGCTGCATCGGATCGGCCGGCCGCACGCGCAGCGTCCGCCCGCCGACCTTGGCCTTCAGCTCCTCGATCCCGCCGTTCGCGATGACCTTGCCCCGGTCGACGACGGTCAGCTCGGAGGCCAGCTGCTCGGCCTCCTCCATGTACTGCGTGGTCAGCAGGACGGTGACGCCGTCCCCGACCATGGCCTTCACCTCGTCCCACACCTCGTTGCGGGTGCGCGGGTCGAGGCCGGTGGTGGGCTCGTCGAGGAAGAGCACGGCCGGCCGCCCGATCATCGAGGCGGCCAGGTCCAGGCGCCGCCGCATACCACCGGAGTACGTCGCCGCCGGCCGCTTGGCCGCGTCGGTGAGCGAGAACCGCTCCAGCAACTCGTCGGCCCGGGAGCGGGCCTCCTTGCGGGGCAGATCGAGCAGCCGCCCGATCATGTACAGGTTCTCCCAGCCCGGGAGCTTCTCGTCGACGGAGGCGTACTGCCCGGTGAGCCCGATCACCCGGCGCAACTGCCGCGGCTGCCGTACGACGTCGTAGCCGGCGACGGTCGCCTGGCCGGCGTCCGGGGCCAGCAGGGTGGACAGGATCCGCACGAGGGTCGTCTTTCCGGCCCCGTTCGGCCCCAGCACTCCCATCACGGTGCCCTCACGCACCTGGAGGTCGACTCCGTCCAGCGCCCTGGTCTCGCCGTAGTGCTTGACCAGCCCCCGCACGGTGACGGCCGCGCTGCTGGGTTTCTTGTCGATGTGTGTCATGCCGAGGACTGTGCCAGGCCCCACCGACAAACGGCCTACAGCTCACCGACAGCCGCCGACACCGGGCCGACGGCGCCCTCGGACGCGGCCCTCGTCACTGGCCCACCCTGCCGTCGACGCACTCGCGCAGCAGGTCGGCGTGCCCGCAGTGCCGGGCGTACTCCTCGATCCTGTGCACCATCAGCTCCCGAACCGCGATCCCGTCCTTCGCCAGGCGCTCGCCCAGATCCGGGTGCTCGGCCAGCGCGGCGTCGGTCGCGGCCTGCTCGCGCTCCAGAGTCGCGTACGCGGCGTCGACGACGGCCTGCTCGGCGACGGCCCCGTCGAAGTCCCCGTCGCCCTCGCCGTACAGCTTCGGCAGCGGATCGCCGTCGACGATCCAGTTGCGCCAGTCCCGTTCGACCTCGGCGAGGTGCCGCAGCAGGCCGAGCAGCGACATCGTCGACGGCGGAACCGACCGCCGCGCCAGTTGCTCCGCGTCCAGCCCCTCGCACTTCATCCGCAGGGTCAGGCGGTAACCCGCCAGAAAGTCCAGCAACGTCGCAAGCTCCCCGTCCGGACTGGCTCCGCCGTTGTCACGGGGGTCGTCGTCCGGGTCGACCCACATGTCGGGGTGGACGGTTGCCTGGGTCCATCGTGCGGGGTGGTCAGTCATGGCGGCCATGATCGTTGATGGGCCATGTAGTCGCCAGTGCCTGTTGGCCTTGAAGGGGTTGGCGAGTGCCGTCAGACGTGCGACTCGGGGGGAAAGCCGGTCCAGCGCAGCTCGGTGGGCAGATGCCGCATGTCGTTGGAGACGAGGATCGTGGCCGGCCGGTCGGGCGCGTACCGGATGACCGTGAGGGCGGCGTTGCAGTGGTTGACGCCGAGCCAGCGCCACTTCGGCGCATGCATGGCGTCCCGGACGAGCCAGGCGACCAAGAAGTTGTGGGTGACGACCAGTTCGTGCCGGTCCTCTCCGTCGTCCACCGGCCCGGTGAACAGGTCCAGCGCCCGGCGGGCCAGCACAGCTCCATGCTCCCGTTCCTCGTCACTGGCACCGGCGACGAAGTCGAGGAAGAAGTCCGCCGACTCTGCCGGCAGCTCGTCCCTCACCGGCGTGTAGGGGACGTAGTCACCGGCAGCGTCCGAGACGTGCACGGGGACGTTCGGCAGCTGATCGCCGATCAGACGTGCGGTCTGCTCCGCCCGGGGCAGCGGGCCGTGGTGAACGGCGGCGAAAGGGACGTCCCGGAGGCGTTGGCCGAGCAGCGTGGCCTGACGGCGGCCGCCCTCTGTCAGCCCGCTCTCGTCCGGCGATGCCTCGCCGTGCCGAACGAGATACAGATAGCGGGTGGCTGAGCCGGTCATTTCTCTCCTCTGTGTCCCAAAAGACGGCAGCCCGCCGACGGGGGATGATCGGCGGGCTGCCCGTGGTGCGGCCATGGCTCAGTGGACGGAGTGCTCCTCCAGTGGGAACGTTCCGCCGACGACGTCCTCGGCGAACGCCTTCGCCGCGCCACTCATCACCTCACGCAGGTTGGCGTACTGCTTCACGAACTTCGGCACCCGCCCCCCGGTCAGCCCGAGCATGTCGGTCCACACCAGCACCTGTGCGTCCGTCTCCGCGCCCGCCCCGATGCCGACCGTCGGGATGTGCAGCGTCCGGGTCACCTCGGCGGCGAGCTCCGCCGGCACCAGCTCAAGCACCACCGCGAACGCCCCCGCGTCCTGCACGGCCTTGGCGTCCCGCAGCAGCTGCGCCGCCGCCTCCTCGCCGCGCCCCTGCACCCGGTAGCCCATGGCGTTGACGGACTGGGGGGTGAGCCCGATGTGGGCCATGACCGGGATGCCGGAGTCGACCAGCAGCCGGATCTGCTCGTGCGACCGCTCGCCGCCCTCCAGCTTCACGGCCTGCACCCCGGCCTCCTTCACCAGCCGGGTCGCCGAGCGCAGCGCCTGCACCGGCCCCTCCTGGTAGGACCCGAACGGCAGGTCGCCGACGATCAGGGAGCGCCTGGTGCCCCGTACGACCGCGGCGGAGAGCATGGTCATCTCGTCGAGGGTGACGGGCACGGTGGTCTCGTACCCGAGGTGGCAGTTGCCCGCCGAGTCGCCGACGAGGATCACCGGGATACCGGCCTCGTCGAAGACGGACGCGGTCATCGCGTCGTACGCGGTGAGCATGGGCCACTTCTCGCCGCGCTCCTTGGCGGCGGTGATGTCACGAACCGTGATACGGCGTGTGCCCTTGCCCCCGTACAGCGCCTTGCTGCCGTCGGAGGACTTCTGCGGTGCAGTCTGGGCAGCCGAAAGCTGCGTCATTGCAACGGCTCCTTACGTCATCTCGAGGCGCCCTGACGGCGTCCCCGGACCAGTCCCATGGTGGCACCTCGTGCCATGGAACGGCTAGGGGGACCCCGTCACGTAAGGAGAGCACGAAGGGGAGCAGGTAAGGAGAGCACCAGAGCCGGGTAAAAAATTTACGATACGGTACCGTCTCGTATCGTAATTCCCTAGCCTCGGCGGCATGACTGCTCTCGCCGCCCCCGGCACCCGCGTCCCGGAAGCGGTGCACCGGCGCCGCTGGGCCATACTCGGTGTGCTCATGCTGAGCCTGCTGATCGTGGTGCTCGACAACTCGATCCTCAACGTCGCCGTCAAGACGATCTCTTCGAGAAGCGCAGCGACCACCCCTCCATCGACGTCACCTACTTCAAGAACAAGGTGTTCTCGGCCGCGATCACGGTCATCGCGCTGGTCTTCTTCGCGCTGATGGGCGTGACGTTCTTCGCCGTCTTCTACACCCAGAGCGTGCGCGGCTACTCGCCACTGGAGACCGGGCTGCTGATGCTGCCCCTGGCCGCCGCCCAGATGATCTTCGCCCCGCGCGCCCGGCTCGTCGTCGACCGCTTCGGCAACAGGGCCACGACCACGGGCGGCATGCTGATCATCGCGGCGACGCTGGCGGCGTTCGCCACGCTGGACGCGGACACGCCCATCTGGATCCTGGAGGTCGTCTTCTTCCTCATGGGCACCGGCATGGCGCACATCATGACCCCGACCAGCGTGGTCATCATGCAGGCCCTGCCCCGCGAGAAGGCCGGCTCCGCCTCCGCCCTCAGCAACACCTTCCGCCAGGTCGGCGGCGCCCTGGGCATCGCGGTCCTCGGCTCGGTCCTCTCCACGGCGTACCGCACCTCGATCGAGGACCACCTGACCGCTCTCCCGCCCTCCGTACGCCACTCGGCGGGCGAGTCGATCGAGGCGACCCTGGCCGCCGCGTCCCGCCTGGGCCCCGAGAGCAGCTCCCTCATAGCCCCGGCCCACGACGCCTTCCTCCACGCCATGCACATCACGGCGTTGTGCGGGGCGGGAGTGGCGCTGGTGGGTGCCGCGGTGGTGGCCCTGTCCCTGCCGGGGCGGACGCCTGACAGCCCGGCGGACGGTCAGGTTCCCGAAGGCGCCCGGGTGGGAGCGGACGAAGCCGCGTAACGCGGGTCGCGTCATCACCGTCGTACAACCGGGAGAATCACCGCAACGCACGGAAAGGACGCAGCCCAGTGAACCCCCTCGCCGCAAGCCACCCCCCGCACGCGGCCCCCGTTCGGGGCCGCCCCCGCAGCGAGGCCGTGGAACGCGCCATCATCGAAGGCACGATGAAGCTCCTGGAGGACGGCGTCCCCCTCGCCGAGCTCTCCATCGAACGCATCGCCCGCACCGCCGGCGTCGGCAAGGCCACCATCTACCGCCGCTGGCACGGCAAGGAGGAACTCTTCGTCGACGTCGTACGCTCCGCCGAACCGCCCGACCCCGAACTCCCCGGCACCTCCATGCGCGACGACCTCGTCGTCCTCCTCGAAGCCCTGCGCCGCCGTGGCCTGGCCAACCGCACCTCGGCGATCCTGCACAACGTGCACGCCCAGATGAAGACCAGCCCCCGCATCTGGGCCGCCTACCACAACGCCGTCATCGCCCCCCGCCGCCGCCTCGGCATGGAGGTCCTGCGCCGCGGACAGCAGGACGGCGAACTCCGCGCCGACGTCGACCTGGAACTCGTCCACGACATCGTCGTCGGCCCCATGCTCACCCGCTCGCTGCTGCACCCCGAGGCCGAACTCCCCGAAGGACTCGCGGAACAACTCGTCGACACCGTGCTCGAAGGACTACGCCCCGTCAGCTCCCCCACCGCGTAACCCGAATGTGCGCGTTTCGTCACAGACGACACTCCCGGCCCGCGAAACCGGAACTCCCGGCGCCGACTTGTTCGTCCTAAGTGCCCGTACGGCCGTCATGTGACGGCAGGATCGGAGCCGAACATCCCCTAGGGTCTTGTGCGCGGGGGACGACGGTGTGCACGGCAGGTAGCGAGGCGACGGTATGGCGCAGCAGGCGTACGTGACGGAGACGGCGGGCGGCGGCTCGGGACCCGAGCACCGCGGGTCTCGGCTTCGGCGCGTGGCGGCCCGTGTGACCGGCGGCTGGCGCGGCGACCCCCGCATCTGGCGGCGCGGCCTGATCGTGGCCCTGCTCGCGGTACTGCTCACCGTCGTGATGGGGGCCCACGCCTACATCCCGAACAGCGTGGGCAACCTCGGCAGCCTCACCGAGACGTTCCTGCCCTGGCTCGGCCTGTTCGTCCCGCTGCTGCTCCTGCTGGCCCTGGTGCGCAGGTCCGCCACCGCCCTCATCGCGGTCCTGCTCCCGGCGGTCGTCTGGGTCAACCTCTTCGGCGGGCTGCTCACCGACAAGGCCGGCACCGGCGGCGACCTCACCGTCGCCACGCACAACGTCAACGCCGACAACGCCGACCCCTCCGGCACCGCCCGCGACGTCGCCGCGTCCGGCGCGGACGTGGTGGCGCTGGAGGAGCTGAGGGCGGCGGCCGTACCGACGTACGAGGCGGCGCTGGCGTCGACGTACAAGTACCACTCGGTGCAGGGCACGGTCGGGGTGTGGAGCAAGTACCCGCTCAGTGACGTCCGGCCCGTCGACATCAAGCTCGGCTGGACCCGCGCCATGCGGGCCACGGTGTCCGCGCCCGGCGGGCAGCTCGCCGTCTACGTCGCCCACCTGCCGTCCGTGCGGGTCAAGCTGGAGGCCGGGTTCACCGCCCGGCAGCGCGACACCAGCGCCGACGCGCTCGGCGAGGCCATCGCCGCCGAGGGCCTGGACCGGGTGATCCTGCTCGGCGACCTCAACGGCACCATGAACGACCGAGCCCTCAACGCCGTGACCGCCCAGATG
This sequence comes from Streptomyces spinoverrucosus, assembly GCF_015712165.1. Taxonomy (NCBI): domain Bacteria; kingdom Bacillati; phylum Actinomycetota; class Actinomycetes; order Kitasatosporales; family Streptomycetaceae; genus Streptomyces; species Streptomyces spinoverrucosus. The sequence continues at coordinate 6,481,873 of NZ_JADPZX010000001.1, forward strand.
CGCTCCACGCAGGGCGCGGCGGGCAGCGGCTTCGGCTTCAGCTGGCCGGCGTCGTTCCCGATGGCCCGGATCGACCAGATCATGGTCAAGGGCGTCGAGCCGGTGACCTCGTGGACGCTGCCGCAGACGGGGAGCGACCATCTGCCGGTGGCGGCACGGGTACGGATGGATATGTCCGCCTCCTGACCGGTGTGCGTGTCCGCCTTCCGACCGGTGTGGGCGAGGTCACCGCAACCGGGCCTTAACCTGCTGGAATACTCGGCCTGAGAGCCTTTGTTCCGAACGTGAACATACGATGCAACGGAACTCCGCTCTGAAAGGCCCTTCATGCCCCTGGCCCTGCTCGCCCTCGCCGTGGGCGCCTTCGGCATAGGTACCACCGAGTTCGTGATGATGGGGCTCCTGCCCGATGTCGCGGACGACCTGCACGTCTCGATCCCCACCGCCGGCCATCTGGTCTCCGCGTACGCGCTGGGCGTCGTCATCGGCGCCCCGCTGCTGGCCGCGGTCACCGCGCGGATGTCGCGGCGGACCGTACTGATCGGCCTGATGGTCCTGTTCGTCGTGGGCAACGCCCTGTCGGCGTTCGCCCCCGACCACCACTGGCTGCTCGCCGCCCGCTTCCTGAGCGGTCTGCCGCACGGCGCCTTCTTCGGCGTCGGCGCCGTCGTCGCGACCAACATGGTCGCGCCCGAGCGCAAGGCCCGCTCCGTGTCCCTGATGTTCCTCGGCCTGACGGTCGCCAACATCGCGGGCGTTCCGGTCGCCACCCTCATGGGCCAGCACCTCGGCTGGCGGGCGACCTTCCTCGGCGTCAGCGCGATCGGCGTGGCGGCGATCGCGTCGCTGGCGATGCTGATCCCGCACGACCACACGCACGCCTCCGCGAGCGGGCTGCGCGGCGAGCTGGCCGCGCTGAAGTCCCTGCCGGTGTGGCTGGCGCTGGGTACGACCGTCGCGGGCTTCGGCGCGCTCTTCGCCGCGTACAGCTACATCACGCCGATGCTCACCGACTCCGCCGGGTACGCCGAGACCAGCGTGACGCTGCTGCTGGCGCTGTTCGGCGTCGGTGCGACGATCGGCAACCTGCTGGGCGGCCGGCTGGCCGACCACGCGATGCGGGGCACCCTCTTCGGCGGCCTGGCGTCGCTGGTCGCGGTGCTCGCCCTGTTCCCGGTGCTCATGTCGGCGCAGTGGAGCGCCGCGCTGGGCGTCGCTCTGCTCGGCACGGCGGCCTTCGTCACCGGCTCGCCGCTGCAGCTGATGGTCATGGAGAAGGCGTCGGCGGCCCCGTCCCTGGCGTCGTCCGCCAACCAGGCCGCCTTCAACCTGGCCAACGCCGGCGGCGCCTGGATCGGCGGCCTCGCCCTGGCCGCGGGCTTCGGCACGACGTCCCCGGCGACGGCGGGCGCGGCGCTGGCCGTACTGGGCCTGGCGGTGGCGGGCACGGCGTACGCGGTGGACCGACGGAGCATCGGCGGGGGCCGGGAGCGCCTGGTGGCCTCGCACGTCCCGGAACCGTCGGAGGCACTGCACCGCTGAGCGGTGGGGGTGGGGGGAACGGGGGCGACTGCAACGCCCCCAAGGGGCGCGGGGCTGTACTGATATGCGGCTCCGCCGCGTGGGCGCGACCAGCCCCCCACACACCCGCACCCGGCGACGCGCAGCACCCGCCCCGGCGCTACGCCGATTCGCGCCACCCATTCGTAATCGGCAGCCGCCGGTCCTTCCCGAACCCCTTCGGCGAGATCTTCGTCCCCGGCGGATACTGCCGTCGCTTGTACTCGGCCGTGTCCACCATCCGCAGGGTCTTCGTCACCAGCTCCCGGTCGAACCCGGCCGCCACGATCGCGTCGGCCCCCTCGTCCCGGTCCACGTACCGCTCCAGGATCGCGTCCAGGACGGGATAGTCCGGCAGGGAGTCCGTGTCGACCTGCCCCGGCCGCAGCTCCGCGCTCGGCGGCTTGCTGATGGAGTTCTCCGGGATCGGCGGCGTCTCGCCCCGCTCCTCCGCGGCCCGGTTGCGCCACTGGGCCAGCCGGAAGATCGACGTCTTGTACACGTCCTTGATCGGCCCGTACGCGCCCACCGAGTCGCCGTACAGCGTCGAGTAGCCCACCGCCAGCTCGGACTTGTTGCCGGGCGCCAGCACGATGTGGCCCTCCTGGTTGGAGACCGCCATCAGGAGCGTGCCGCGCAGCCGGGACTGGAGGTTCTCCTCCGCCAGCCCGGTCAGTCCCAGCGACCCCATGTACGCGTCGAACATCGGCTCGATCGCGACGGTACGGAAGTTCAGCCCCGTCCGCCGCGCCAGCTCCGCCGCGTCGCCCTTGGAGTGCTCGGAGGAGTACTTCGACGGCATGGACACGCCGTACACGTTCTCCGCGCCCACCGCGTCGCACGCGATCGCCGCCACCAGGGCGGAGTCGATGCCGCCGGACAGACCGATGAGCACTGACCGGAAGCCGTTCTTGCGCACATACGCCCGCAGGCCCGTGACCAGCGCCGAGTACACCTCCGCGTCGTCGTCGAGGCGCTCGGCGTACCCGCCCGTCCGCTCCGGCTCGTACGCCGGCAGCGGCTCCTCGGACAGCACCAGCCGCTCGATGCGCAGCCCGTCGTCCACCACGCCGGTGGGGGCGTCGGCGGAGGCGGCCGGCAGGTCGAGGTCCAGGATCAGGCACTCCTCCGCGAACTGCGGCGCCCGCGCCACGACCTCCCCGTCCCGGTCGACCACGATCGAGTCGCCGTCGAACACCAGCTCGTCCTGCCCGCCGATCATGGCGAGGTAGGCGGTGGTGCAGCCGGCCTCCTGGGCGCGCTTGCGGACCAGTTCCAGCCGGGTGTCGTCCTTGTCGCGCTCGTACGGCGAGGCGTTGATCGACAGCAGCAGCCCGGCCTTCGCCGAACGCGCCGCCGGCACCCGGCCGCCGTCCTGCCAGAGGTCCTCGCAGATGGCCAGCGCCACGTCGACGCCGTGCACCCGCACGACCGGCATGGTGTCGCCGGGCACGAAGTAGCGGAACTCGTCGAAGACGCCGTAGTTCGGCAGGTGGTGCTTGGCGTAGGTGAGCGCCACCTCGCCGCCGTACAGCACCGCGCCCGCGTTCTGCGGGGCGCCGGCCGGCTGGCCGAACCTCGGCTGCGCGGTCTCGCTGCGGTCGAGGTAGCCGACGATCACCGGCAGCTCCCCGAAGCCCTCCTCGGCGAGCCGCGCCGCGAGCGTGCGCAGGGCGGCGCGGGAGGCCTCGACGAAGGAGGAGCGCAGGGCCAGGTCCTCGACGGGATACCCGGTCAGCACCATCTCCGGGAACGCCACGAGATGCGCTCCCCGCTCGGCGCAGTGCCGGGTCCGGGTGAGGATCGTCTCGGTGTTCCCGGCGAGGTCGCCGACGCGCGAGTCGATCTGGTTCAGGGCGAGACGTAGTTGAGGCACGGGCCCAGTGTAATCGTCAGAGCGACGCGATGGGGGGGTGGCGTGGTGTGGGCCACCCCACGCACCCTTCGCTGCCGTACTGACCCAGGGCCTCACCCTCGGGGCTTCGCGCCCCGCTCCTGCAGCATGTCCGTCATCAGCTGGATCTCCGACTGCTGGCCCTCGACCATGCCCCGCGCGAGCCGCTTCTCCACATCGACCGAGCACCTGTCCACACAGCCCTCGGCCATGTGGATACCGCCCTTGTGATGGTCCGTCATGAGCTGGAGATAGAAGACCTCGGCCTGCCGGCCGCTCAGCCGGCCGAGCTTGTCCAGCTCGGTGTTGGTCGCCATCCCCGGCATCAGCGCGCCGTCCTCGCCGGAGGCCATGCCGCCCATGCCCATCCAGCTCATCGGCTCCGACGACACCTTCGGCAGCTGCCACATGTCCAGCCAGCCCAGCAGCATGCCGCGCTGGTTGGCCTGTGTCTGCGCGATGTCGTACGCGAGCCGCCGCACCTCCTCGTCGTCGGTGCGGTCGCGCACGATGTACGACATCTCCACGGCCTGCTGGTGGTGCACCGCCATGTCGCGTGCGAAGCCGGCGTCCGCGGAGTCGGCCGCGGGCCTGCCCGCGTCGGAGCCGCCGTCCTCGGCGACCGCGTACGTGATCCCGCCGACCGCGACGAGCAGCGCCGCCGCGGCCCCCGCGATCCATCCGGCCTGCGCGTGCCTCACTGGTCCTGCCTCACTGGTTACGCCTCACCGCTGCCGTCACTGCGCCAGCCCGCCCGTGCAGGCCGCGCCCGGCTCGGGGGTCTGCTGCCCCTGGACGTACGTCTCGAAGAACTTGTCGACATTCGGGTCGTCCGCGCCGGTCACCGTGCGCTGGTGGCCCCACGCCGACAGCATGATCGGGTCCTTCTGCTGCTCGTCCGGGCTCATCAGCGTGTACGGCGTCTTCTTCACCTTCGCCGCCAGCGCGTCCACGTCGGCCTTGTCGGCCTTGCTCGTGTACGTCACCCAGACCGCGCCGTGCTCCAGCGAGTGCACGGCGTTCACCTTCGGGATCTCCTTGGCGTAGACGTCACCGTTGCAGTTCATCCACACCTGGTTGTGGTCGCCGCCGACCGGGGGCTCCATCGGGTACTTCACGTCCGTCGTGACGTGGTTCTGGGTCAGCTTGCCCTGCCACGTCTTCACGCCGTCCGCGCCGGTGACGAACTTGCCGGTGGACTTGGAGTCGGCGGCGGCGGCGTCGGAGTCGTCGGACTGCGACTGGAGCAGCACCACGCCGCCGACGACGAGACCGGCGACGACCACCACGCTGGCCGCGATGGTGAGGATCCGGCTGCGACGCTCGCGGGCACGCTCCGCGCGCCGCATCTCCTCTATGCGCGCCTTGCGCGCCGCACTGCTCTTGTTCTTGGCGGAACCCATGGGGCCGGCCCTTCTGGGAAGCGGAGACGGACGGGTGCGCTGATCGTAGTGGGCCGGGCCGACGATCTCGTAGCGAGGGCACAGAAATGGCCGGGCATTACGGATGTCAGTCCGAGCGGGCAAGATGGGCTCAGCAGCCGTACACCTGCCGTATGTGAGGCGTTAAGGCCGGGGTCGGCCGGGCGATCAAGGTGCGCAACGCGCATGAAATGGTGTTGTGGTGGGATGCTCAGGAGCCCGACCGTCCCGTGCGCGGGATGCAGGCGGCCTGACCAGCAAGGATGGGGAATCGGAAGATGGACAAGCAGCAGGAGTTCGTACTCCGGACCTTGGAGGAGCGCGACATCCGGTTCGTACGCCTGTGGTTCACGGACGTGCTGGGCTTCCTGAAGTCCGTGGCCGTGGCCCCGGCCGAGCTGGAGCAGGCCTTCGACGAGGGCATCGGGTTCGACGGCTCCGCGATCGAGGGCTTCGCCCGGGTCTACGAGTCCGACATGATCGCCAAGCCGGACCCGTCCACCTTCCAGGTCCTGCCGTGGCGCGCGGAGACGCCGGGCACGGCCCGGATGTTCTGCGACATCCTCATGCCGGACGGCTCCCCGTCGTTCGCCGACCCTCGCTACGTCCTCAAGCGCGCCCTCGCCCGCGCCTCCGACCTGGGCTTCACCTTCTACACCCACCCCGAGATCGAGTTCTTCCTGCTGAAGAACAAGCCGGTCGACGGCACGGTGCCCACCCCCGCCGACAACTCCGGCTACTTCGACCACACCCCGACCAACGTCGGCATGGACTTCCGCCGCCAGGCGATCACCATGCTGGAGTCGATGGGCATCTCGGTCGAGTTCTCCCACCACGAGGGCGCACCCGGCCAGCAGGAGATCGACCTGCGGTACGCGGACGCGCTGTCCACGGCCGACAACGTCATGACGTTCCGGCTGGTCATGAAGCAGGTGGCGCTGGAGCAGAACCTCCAGGCGACGTTCATGCCGAAGCCGTTCTCCGAGCACCCGGGGTCCGGCATGCACACGCACCTGTCACTGTTCGAGGGCGACCGGAACGCGTTCTACGAGTCCGGCGCCGAGTACCAGCTGTCGAAGGTCGGCCGCTCCTTCATCGCGGGCCTGCTGCGGCACGCGGGCGAGATCTCGGCGGTCACCAACCAGTGGGTCAACTCCTACAAGCGCATCTGGGGCGGCTCCGAGCGCACCGCAGGCGCGGGCGGCGAAGCCCCGTCGTACATCTGCTGGGGCCACAACAACCGCTCGGCCCTGGTCCGCGTCCCGATGTACAAGCCGGGCAAGACGGGCTCCGCGCGGGTCGAGGTGCGGTCGCTGGACTCCGGGGCGAATCCTTACCTCGCCTACGCCGTGCTGCTGGCGGCGGGTCTGAAGGGCATCGAGGAGGGGTACGAGCTGCCGCCGGGGGCCGAGGACGACGTCTGGGCGCTGTCGGACGCGGAGCGGCGGGCGATGGGAATCGAGCCGTTGCCGCAGAACCTGGGGGAGGCGCTGTCGCTGATGGAGCGGAGCGACTTGGTTGCCGAGACGCTTGGGGAGCATGTGTTCGACTTCTTCCTGCGGAACAAGCGGCAGGAGTGGTACGAGTACCGGTCCGAGGTGACCGCGTTCGAGTTGCGGAAGAATCTGCCGGTTCTTTAGGGGTTTCTCGCCGTAGGGGCGCGGGTTGTGTTTCGGCTTGCTGCCGGTGGGGGCTTGTCGCGCCCACCCGGCGGAGCCGCATATTGATACAGCCCCGCGCCCCAAAAGCAGGGCGTTACTGCTGACGTTCCCTGAGTACCTGGTGCAACGGCTCCGTCGCCCTGCGCCGGTACTCCTGGATCGACCAGCCGTTGCCGTCCGGGTCCTTGAAGTACATGAACGTGGCGCCGTCGTCGGGGGCGTACTGGACGGGCTCGGAGATTTCCAGGCCCCGTTCGACCAGTTCCGCGCGGGCCGCCTTGATGTCGGTGACGCAGAGCTGCAGGCCCTGGTAGGAGCCGGGCTCGGGCTTGGACTGGCCCTCGGCCATGTCCCAGATGCTGTCGCCGAGGGCGATCGAGCAGCCCGAGCCGGGCGGTGTCAGCTGGACGATGCGCATGCCCGGCATGACCTCCTGGTCGATGTCGACGTGGAAGCCGACCTTGTCCCGGTAGAAGTCGCGGGCCCGGTCGATGTCGCTCACCGGCAGCGGGATCACTTCGAGCGTGAAGTCCATCAGTGGTCCTCCAGATTGAAGCGCCAGCGGGTCTGGCTGAACGGCTCACCCTTACCGAAGCCGAAAACCGTGACGGGCGCCACCGAAAAGACATAAGCGTGTCCCGTCCCGTGGTGGAAGCTGCCGTCCCGTACCTCGAAGCGCCAGAACTCGCCGTACTTCGCCTCCCAGGCCGCCGCCAGCTCACGGAGCCGGTCCTCGTCGCTCACGCGGACCGCCTCGCCCTCGACCACCAGGTCGTAGCCCTTGTTCCAGATGTTGATGCCGGTGGTCAGGACCACGTGCGGGTTGTCGGCGAGGTTGCGGGCCTTGCGCTCCTCCGGGCCGGTGCAGAAGTGCAGCGCGCCGGCCGACCAGACGGCGAGCAGCGGCGTCACATGCGGCCGCCCGTCCGGACGTACCGTCGAGATCCAGAACAGCTCTGCCTCGCTCAGCAGCGCCTCGGCCTCGGGCCACGGCGTCGCGGTGGCCGTCTCGTCGCTGTAGCGCGGGTCGAGCAGGGTCCGGGGTCGGTTCTTGCCGGTCATGAGCTGCCTCCTGCCGCAGGGTTCCCTGGAGTGCAGACCGTGTACGACAGCGGAACTCATCGGCGCCTGTCACCGGCGGGCCGGTTAGGCTCGGCTCGTACCACGCTGATCCGGACGGGAGGGCCGAGGATGACGCCGGGGCGCAGAAGCAGTACCTTCACACGGCTGCTGCGGCACGGCTTCACCGACGCCACCGCCGCCGAGCGGCTGCTGGAGAGCGCCGGGCTGGGCGCCGTCCGCGACGATCCGGTGCTGCTGGAGGCGCTGGGCGCCACCGCCGACCCCGATCTCGCGCTGCACGGCCTGGTACGGCTGCTGGAGGCGCAGCCCGACCCCACCGCGCGCCGCGAACTGCTCGACACCCTGACCGCCGCCAAGCCCCTGCGCGACCGGCTCCTCGGTGTGCTCGGCGCCTCCGCCGCCCTCGCCGACCACCTCGCCCGGCACTCCGGCGACTGGCGGGCGCTGGTCACCTATGAGCCGCGGGACCTGCATCCGGGGATCGCCGAGTTCGAGCGGGGGCTCGCCGAGGCGACCGACCCGGTCTCGCTGCGCGTCGCCTACCGGCGCTGTCTGCTGTCCATCGCCGCCCGTGACGTGTGCGGCACGATCGACGTCGCGCAGACCGCCGCCGAGCTCGCCGACCTGGCCACCGCGACCCTGCGCCGCGCCCTCGCCCTGGCGTCCGCCGCCGCGCCCGACGACGCCGCGCTGTGCCGGCTCGCGGTGATCGCGATGGGCAAGTGCGGTGGCAACGAGCTGAATTACGTCTCCGACGTCGACGTGATCTTCGTCGGGGAGGCCGTCGAGGGCGCCGACGAGGGCAAGGCGCTGCGGGCCGCCACCCGGCTCGCCTCGCACATGATGCGGATCTGCTCCGAGACCACCGTCGAGGGCTCCATCTGGCCCGTGGACGCCAACCTCCGCCCCGAGGGCAGAAACGGTCCTCTGGTGCGCACGCTCAGCAGCCACCTCGCCTACTACCAGCGCTGGGCGAAGACCTGGGAGTTCCAGGCCCTGCTCAAGGCCCGCCCGGTCGCCGGCGACCTCAAGCTCGGCGCGGAGTACGTCGCCGCCGTCGGCCCCCTGGTGTGGCAGGCCGCCGAACGCGAGAACTTCGTCGCCGATGTGCAGAAGATGCGGCGCCGGGTGGTCGAGAACATCCCGGTCGCCGAGGTCGAGCGCGAACTGAAGCTCGGCCCGGGCGGCCTGCGGGACGTCGAGTTCGCCGTGCAGTTGCTGCAGTTGGTGCACGGGCGCACGGACGCCTCGCTGCGCAGCGGCTCGACCCTCGAGGCCCTGCGGCAGCTGGCCGCGGGCGGGTACGTAGGCCGGGTCGACGCCACGCAGATGGCGGAGGCGTACCGCTTCCTGCGCTCCATGGAGCACCGCATCCAGCTCTACCGGCTGCGCCGCACCCACCTCGTCCCGGAGGGCGAGGCCGACCAGCGGCGCCTCGGCCGCTCCCTGGGCCTGCGCGCGGATCCGGTCGCCGAGCTGAACCGCGAGTGGAAACGGCACGCCGCCGTCGTACGACGTCTGCACGAGAAGCTCTTCTACCGGCCACTGCTCGACGCCGTCGCCCAACTCGCCCCCGGCGAGGCGCGGCTCAGCCCCGAGGCGGCTCGGGAGCGGCTCGTGGCGCTCGGGTACGCCGATCCCGCGGCGGCGCTGCGGCATCTGGAGGCGCTGGCGTCCGGGGTCACCCGCAAGGCGGCGATCCAGCGGACGCTGCTGCCGGTGCTGCTGGGCTGGTTCGCGGACTCCGCCGACCCGGACGCCGGACTGCTCAACTTCCGCAAGGTCTCCGACGCGTTGGGCAAGACGCCCTGGTATCTGCGGCTGCTGCGCGACGAGGGCGCGGCGGCGGAGAACCTCGCCCGCGTGCTGTCCGCCGGGCGGCTCGCCCCCGACCTGCTCATGCGCGCCCCGGAGGCCGTGGCCCTGCTGGGCGACGGGGACGGCGGGGGACTGGAGCCGCGGCCGCGGGCCCATCTGGAGCAGGAGATCCTCGCGGCGGTCGGCCGCGCCGAGGGCGGCGAGCAGGCGGTCGCCGCGGCCCGGGGCGTACGCCGCCGGGAACTGTTCCGTACGGCCGCCACGGACATCGTCGGCTCCTACGGCACCGAGGCCCAGCCGGTCGAGGTGGACCAGGGCGCGCTGGTGGACCTGGTCGGCGGGGCCGTGTCCGACCTGACGGCGGCGACGCTGGCGGGGACATTGCGGGCCGTGGTGCGGGACGGCTGGGGGGACACCCTGCCGACCCGGTTCACCATGATCGGGATGGGGCGGTTCGGCGGGCACGAGCTGGGCTACGGCTCCGACGCGGACGTGCTGTTCGTGCACGAACCCCAGGAGGGGGCCGACGAGCGGGAGGCGTCCGACGCCGCGAACCGGGTGGTCTCCGAGATGCGCCGGCTGCTGCAACTGCCGAGCTCCGATCCGCCGCTGCTGATCGACGCCGACCTGCGGCCGGAGGGCAAGTCCGGACCGCTGGTGCGCACGCTGAAGTCGTACGAGGCGTACTACCGCCGCTGGTCCCTGGTCTGGGAGTCGCAGGCGCTGCTCCGGGCCGAACCGGTGGCCGGTGACGAGGACTTGGGCCGGCGTTTCGTCGCCCTGATCGATCCGCTGCGCTACCCGGAGCGGGGGCTCGGGGACGAGGCCGTACGGGAGATCCGGCGGCTGAAGGCCCGGATGGAGTCGGAGCGGCTGCCCCGGGGCGCCGACCCCAAGCTGCACACCAAGATCGGGCCGGGCGGGCTGTCCGACGTGGAGTGGACGGTGCAGTTGCTGCAACTGCGGCACGGCTGGGAGGTGCCGGGGCTGCGCACCACCCGGACCCGCCAGGCCCTGCGGGCGGCCCGGGACGCCGGGCTGATCTCCGCCGAGGACGCCGGGACCCTGGACGAGGCGTGGGTGCTCGCCACGCGCGTCCGCAACGCCGTGATGCTGGTGCGCGGGCGGGCCGGGGACACCTTCCCGTCGCACGCGCGGGAGCTGGCGGCGGTGGGGCGTTACCTGGGGTACGGGCCGGGGCACGTGGGCGACATGCTCGACGCCTACCGGCGTACGGCCCGGCGGGCCCGGGGTGTGGTGGAGTCGCTGTTCTACCAGGACTGAGCGGGAGCCCGAGGCGGCTACGCCTGCGTCGGCACCAACGGCTTCCGCTTCGACACCAGGCGCGGCAGCGCGTGCGGCAGTGTTCCGTACCACGCGCGTGCCACCCCGTAACCGAAGGTGAGGCACAGCAGACCGCCGATCGCGTCCAGCCAGAAGTGGTTGGCGGTGGCGACGATGACGACGAGGGTGAGCGTCGGGTAGAGCACGCCCAGCACCCTGACCCAGGGGACGGTCGCCAGCGCGAAGATCGTCAGGCCGCACCACAGCGACCAGCCGATGTGCATGGACGGCATCGCGGCGTACTGGTTGGACATGTTCTTCAGGTCGCCGGAGGCCATCGAACCCCAGGTCTGGTGGACCATGACCGTGTCGACGAAGTGGCCGCCGTTCATCAACCGGGGCGGCGCGAGCGGATACAGGTAGTAACCGACCAGCGCGACACCCGTCGTCGCGAACAGCACCATGCGGGTCGCCGCGTAGCGGCCCGGATGGCCACGGTAGAGCCACACCAGGACTCCCAGCGTGACCACGAAGTGCAGTGTCGCGTAGTAGTAGTTCATGCCGACGATGAGCCAAGTCACCGAGTTCACCGCATGGTTGACGGACTGCTCGACGGCGATGCCCAGCTGCTGCTCGGCCTTCCAGATCCAGTCGGCGTTGCGCAGCGCCTCGGCCTTCTGCTCCGGAACCGCGTTGCGGATCAGTGAGTACGTCCAGTAACTCACCGCGATCAACAGGATCTCGAACCACAGCCGAGGCCGACGCGGAGTACGCAGCCGATGCAGGAAACCCGCCCCCATGTCGTCCGCGACGGGGTGCGGAACGGCCTCTTCCTGGCCTTCCAGTGTCGTCACGGTCGTGTCACCCATGGGCACAGAGTCTGCCAGAAAAGAATTCCCGCTCCGATCATCCCCTGGTGGCATTCAGCACGCACGTTCTACGGCTGCGGGAGGCCCTCGTCTCGTACCCGCGTATCAGATCGGGGGACGATTCTCCGCCTTAGGGACGATTCCGGTCCCCAGGGGCCGAAGCGGTTGAACCGCGCACCACCAACTCCGGCATGAACACGAACTCGCTGTGCGGTGCGGGCGTCCCGCCGATCTCCTCCAGCAACGTACGCACCGCCGCCTGACCCATCGCCGGGACCGGCTTGCGGATGGTGGTGAGGGGCGGGTCGGTGAAGGCGATCAGCGGGGAGTCGTCGAAGCCCACCACCGAGATGTCCGTAGGGACCCGAAGGCCCAGCTGCCGGGCCGCCCGTATGGCACCGAGCGCCATCATGTCGCTGGCGCACACCACCGCCGTGCAGTCCCGGCCGATCAGGGCCGCGGCGGCGGCCTGGCCGCCCTCCAGGGTGTACAGCGAGTGCTGGACGAACTCCGCCTCGATGGTCTCCCGGCTCAGGCCCAGCTGGTCCTGCATCGCCCGCACGAAGCCCTCGATCTTGCGCTGCACGGGGACGAACCGTTTCGGGCCGAGGGCCAGGCCGATCCTGGCGTGCCCCAGGGAGGCGAGGTGGGTGACCGCCAGGGTCATCGCCGCCCGGTCGTCGGGGGAGATGAAGGGCGCCTGCACCTTCGGGGAGAAGCCGTCGACCAGCACGAAGGGCACGCCCTGCGCGCGCAGCTGCTCGTAGCGCTGCATGTCGGCGGTGGTGTCGGCGTGCAGTCCGGAGACGTAGATGATGCCGGCGACGCCGCGGTCGACCAGCATCTCGGTCAGCTCGTCCTCGGTGGAGCCGCCGGGGGTCTGGGTGGCCAGCACCGGCGTGTAGCCCTGCCGGGTCAGCGCCTGGCCGATGACCTGTGCCAGGGCCGGGAATATCGGGTTCTCCAGCTCCGGGGTGATCAGGCCGACCAGGCCCGCGCTGCGCTGTCGCAGCCGCACCGGGCGCTCGTAGCCGAGGACGTCGAGCGCGGCCAGCACGGACTGGCGGGTGGTGGCGGCGACGCCCGGCTTCCCGTTGAGGACGCGGCTGACGGTCGCTTCGCTCACCCCCGCCTGAGCAGCGATGTCGGCAAGCCGTGTGGTCACGGGGTTGGACTGTACCGGCCGTATCTCTCCTTGCCCACCAACCGGACGCCGGGTGCGGGCGGTTGACCGGCGCGCTGCGGGTTGCTGCGACATGGCGTCCCTTCGTGAAACCGACGGCAAGAGCTTGCAGAGTCTTGCACAACACCGTCCGTGCCCGCTCAACCCCGCAGAACAACGGTCTCACGGCGGTCGACAAGAGGTCACGCCCGGATAACTTCGGAGATGTCTTGCACTTTTTTTCTGCAAGGTCTTTCGCAACGCTTACATCGCTGTTACGTTCACGGTCGCCCGGCCGCCGCAACGGCGCAGTCGGCACACAGACAGGGGCGGTAGACGGGACCACCCCCTGCTCACTCGGGCTTTCACCCTCAAGGAGAACTCATGCGGCGTGGCATAGCGGCCACCGCGCTGGTGGCGTCCCTCGCGCTCACGGCGACGGCCTGCGGCGGAGACGACAGCGGCGACTCGGCCGACGGTCCGGTCACGATCACCTGGTGGGACACCTCCAACGCCACCAACGAGGCGCCGACGTACCAGGCCCTGGTCAAGGAGTTCGAGGCCGCCAACAAGGACATCAAGGTCAAGTACGTCAACGTCCCCTTCGACCAGGCGCAGAACAAGTTCGACACGGCCGCCGGTTCCAAGGGCGCCCCGGACGTGCTGCGCTCCGAGGTCGGCTGGACCCCCGCCTTCGCCAAGAAGGGCTACTTCGTGCCGCTGGACGGCACCGAGGCCCTCGCCGACCAGGACAAGTTCCAGCCCAGCCTGATCGAGCAGGCCAAGTACGAGGGCAAGACCTACGGCGTGCCCTTCACCACCGACACGCTCGCGCTGGTCTACAACAAGGAGCTCTTCGCCAAGGCCGGCGTCGAGGCCCCCAAGACGTGGCAGGACCTGAAGAAGGCCGCCGCCACGATCAAGGAGAAGACCGGCGTGGACGGCTACTGGGGCTCCACCCAGGGCTACTACGCCCAGACCTTCCTCCACGGCGAGGGCACCGACACCGTCGACGCCGACGCCAAGAAGATCACCATCAACTCGCCCCAGGCCAAGAAGGCCTACGAGACCTGGCTGAGCCTCTTCGACGGCAAGGGCCTGCACAAGGCCGACACCACCGCCGACGCCTACGCCCACATCCAGGACGCGTTCGTCAACGGCAAGGTCGCCGCGATCATCCAGGGCCCCTGGGAGATCACCAACTTCTACAAGGGCTCCGCGTTCAAGGACAAGGAGAACCTGGGCATCACCACCGTCCCGGCCGGCTCCACCGGCAAGGCGGGCGCCCCGACCGGCGGCCACAACCTCTCCGTGTACGCCGGCTCCGACGAGGCCCACCAGAAGGCCGCGCTGAAGTTCGTCAACTTCATGACCTCGGTGAAGGCCCAGGAGACCATCGCCCTGAAGAACGCCACGCTGCCCACCCGCGACGACGCCTACACCGCCGAGGTCAAGGCCGACCCGGGCATCGCCGGCTACCAGGGCGTCCTCGCCGCCGCCCAGCCGCGCCCCGCGCTGCCCGAGTACAGCTCGCTGTGGGGTCCGCTCGACGACGAGCTGCTCGCCGTCGCCGGCGGCAAGAAGTCCCTGGACGAGGGGCTGAGCAGCGCTGAGACCGCCATCGCCAAGCTGGTGCCGGACTTCAGCAAGTGACCGCCGCGTGGCCGCCGGGTCCGCTGTCCCTGGGGGGACGGACCCGGCGGCCACCGGCCTGTGTGTCATGCCCCCTTGATCCGCAGACCCACACGAAGGTTGTCGAACCATGACAGTCGCCGTTCAGCGCCTGAGGCGCAGCTACCAGAGGTACTGGTACGCCTACGCGATGATCGCCCCCGTGGTCGTCGTGCTCGGCGTCCTGGTGCTGTATCCGCTCGCGTACGGTTTCTATCTGACGCTCACGGACGCCAACAGCCTCAACACGGCGCGCACGATCGGCGTCAACGAGATCGAGGCCACCTACAAGTTCATCGGTTTCGACAACTACGCCGACATCCTGTGGGGGGAAACCGCGTACGACCGTTTCTGGTCGCACTTCATCTGGACGATCGTGTGGACGGCCGCCTGCGTCGGCCTGCACTACTCCATCGGTCTCGGCCTCGCCCTGCTGCTCAACCAGAAGCTGCGCGGCCGCACCTTCTACCGGCTGATCCTGGTCCTGCCGTGGGCCGTGCCCACCTTCGTCACCGTCTTCGGCTGGCGTTTCATGCTCGCCGACGGCGGCGTCATCAACTCCGCGCTGGACTTCCTGCACCTGCCGACGCCGCTGTGGCTGGAGGACACCTTCTGGCAGCGGTTCGCCGCGATCATGGTCAACACCTGGTGCGGTGTGCCGTTCATGATGGTCTCGCTGCTCGGCGGGCTCCAGTCGATCGACCGCACGCTGTACGAGGCCGCCGAGATGGACGGCGCGGGCGCCTGGCAGCGCTTCCGCTACGTCACCCTGCCGGGCCTCAGGTCGGTCAGCTCCACCGTCGTCCTGCTCGGCGTGATCTGGACCTTCAACCAGTTCGCGGTGATCTTCCTGCTGTTCGGCACCACTGCGCCGGATGCCCAGATCCTCGTCACCTGGGCGTACTACCTCGGCTTCGGACAGCAGCCGCGCGACTTCGCGCAGTCCGCCGCCTACGGCATCCTGCTGCTGGCCATCCTGATCGTCTTCACCTCCGTCTACCGCCGCTGGCTGAACCGCAATGACCAGCAGCTCGCGATCTGAGGCAGGAGTCCCCATGAGCACCACGACCGTTCAGAAGTCCGCCACCGCGGACCAGGCCCCCGCCTCCGCCCCGCCGCGCCGGCGCGGCGAGCGCGGCCTCGCCGGGACCCTCGCCTCGCACGGCATCCTGACCGTCGCCAGCCTGATCGCGCTGTTCCCGATCGCCTGGCTGGTCTTCCTGTCCCTCGGCCCGGACAAGGACGACTACCTGCACCCCGGGCGCATCTGGGGGAAGATGACCTTCGAGAACTACTCGTACGTCCTGACGGAGACGAACTTCTTCGACTGGCTGAAGAGTTCGCTGGTCGTCTCCCTCGGCACCACGGCCATCGGCGTGCTCATCGCCGCCACCACCGGCTACGCGGTGTCCCGGATGCGCTTCCCCGGCTACCGCAAGTTCATGTGGGTGCTGCTGGTCACCCAGATGTTCCCGATCGCCGTGCTGATCGTGCCGATGTACCAGATCCTGTCGGACCTCCAGCTCATCGACACCTACCTCGGCCTGATCCTCGTCTACTGCTCGACGGCCGTGCCGTACTGCGCCTGGCTGCTCAAGGGGTACTTCGACACCATCCCCTTCGAGATCGACGAGGCGGGACGCGTCGACGGACTCTCCCCGTTCGGCACCTTCGTGCGGCTGATCCTGCCGCTCGCCCGGCCGGGCCTGGCGGTGGCGGCCTTCTACAGCTTCATCACCGCCTTCGGCGAGGTCGCCTTCGCCACCACGTTCCTGCTGGACGACGAGAAGTACACGTTCGCGGTCGGTCTGCAGAGCTTCGTCAGCGAGCACGACGCCCAGCGCAACCTGATGGCCGCCACCGCCGTACTGATCGCGATACCGGTTTCCGCGTTCTTCTACCTCGTGCAGAAGAACCTGGTGACCGGCCTGACCGCCGGTGGCACCAAGGGCTGACCGGCCCGTACGAGATTCCCGCGCGCCTTGCCGCGCGGGTGGCGGCCGCGGTGCCTCATCCGACCCCGCTGTCACCGCGGCCGCCTCGTCTTCGCCCCCGACAGCCGCCCCACTCACGCCCGATGACTCCCTGACGCATCAAGGACGCCATGAGCCAGTACTCCACCGACCCGGCCCCGACCTCCGCCGTCGCCACCGTCGCCCGCCGCCGCGACTGGTGGCGCGACGCGGTGATCTACCAGGTCTATCCGCGCAGCTTCGCCGACAGCAACGGCGACGGCATGGGCGACCTGGAGGGCGTACGATCCCGACTCCCGTACCTGCGCGACCTCGGCGTGGACGCCGTGTGGCTCAGCCCCTTCTACGCCTCCCCGCAGGCCGACGCCGGGTACGACGTCGCCGACTACCGGGCCGTCGACCCCATGTTCGGCAACCTCCTGGACGCCGACGCGCTGATCCGCGACGCCCATGAGCACGGCCTGCGCATCATCGTGGACCTGGTCCCGAACCACTCCTCCGACCAGCACGAGTGGTTCAAGCGGGCGCTCCGCGAAGGCCCCGGCTCGCCGCTCCGGGAGCGGTACCACTTCCGCCCCGGCAAGGGGAAGAACGGCGAACTCCCGCCCAACGACTGGGAGTCCATCTTCGGCGGCCCGGCGTGGACGCGCGTACCCGACGGCGAGTGGTACCTGCACCTGTTCGCCCCCGAGCAGCCCGACTTCAACTGGGAGCACCCGGCGGTCGGCGACGAGTTCCGCTCCATCCTGCGCTTCTGGCTGGACATGGGCGTCGACGGCTTCCGCATCGACGTGGCGCACGGCCTGGTCAAGGCGGACGGCCTGCCCGACCTCGGCGCCCACGACCAGCTGAAGCTGCTGGGTAACGATGTCATGCCGTTCTTCGACCAGGACGGCGTGCACGCCATCTACCGGCAGTGGCGCACGATCCTCGACGAGTACGCGGGCGAGCGCATCTTCGTCGCAGAGGCGTGGACGCCGACCGTGGAGCGCACCGCGCACTACGTCCGCCCGGACGAGCTGCACCAGGCCTTCAACTTCCAGTACCTGAGCACGGACTGGGAGGCCGAGGAACTCCGTACGGTCATCGACCGCACCCTGGAGGCGATGCGCCCGGTCGGCGCCCCGGCCACCTGGGTGCTGTCCAACCACGACGTCACCCGGCACGCCACCCGCTTCGCCAACCCGCCCGGCCTCGGCACGCAGATCCGCCAGGCCGGCGACCGCGAGCTGGGGCTGAGGCGGGCGCGGGCGGCCACCCTGCTGATGCTGGCGCTGCCCGGATCGGCGTACATCTACCAGGGCGAGGAGCTGGGCCTGCCGGACGTCGTCGACCTGCCGGACGAGGTGCGCCAGGACCCCGCGTACTTCCGGGGCGCGGGGCAGGACGGCTTCCGTGACGGCTGCCGGGTGCCGATCCCGTGGACGCGCACCGGCTCGTCGTACGGCTTCGGCGGCGGGGGCAGTTGGCTGCCGCAGCCGGAGGGGTGGGGCGAGCTGAGCGTTCAGGCACAGGAGGGGGTGGCCGGTTCGACGCTGGAGCTGTACCGGTCGGCGCTCGCCGTGCGGCGCACTCAGCCCGACCTCGGCGCGGGGGAGGCGGTCGAGTGGCTGAAGGCGCCCGAGGGCGTGCTCGCCTTCCGGCGTGGGGAGTTCGTGTGCGTCGCCAACACCGGTGCGGAGGCGGTGACGACTCCGGCGTACGGCCGTCTGCTGCTCGCCAGTGGTGAGGTGAGCGAGGCGGACGGCGAGGTGAAGGTGCCGGCCGACACGACGGTGTGGTGGACCACCGCCTGACGGCCCCTCGCAAAATTTTTCATTGAAGTTCGTACGGCCCGCTGCCCTTTCAGGCGGCGGGCCTTTAACATCTCCGTCACCGCAAGATGGTTGAAAGTTTTCAGCAAGAGCCTTCAAAGGTGAAGGAACCCCACATGGCACGCAGAACCCTCTCCTGGGCGGCCGCCCTCACAACCGCCGCCCTTGTCATGACCCCGTCCGCTGCTGAGGCCTCCCCGCCCGGCACCAAGGACGTCACGGCCGTCCTCTTCGAGTGGAACTTCGCCTCGGTCGCCCGTGAGTGCACCAACACCCTCGGCCCCGCCGGCTACGGCTACGTGCAGGTCTCCCCGCCTGCCGAGCACATACAGGGCGCCCAGTGGTGGACCTCGTACCAGCCGGTCAGCTACAAGATCGCCGGCCGCCTGGGCGACCGTACGGCCTTCCAGAACATGGTCAACACCTGCCACGCGGCAGGCGTGAAGGTGGTCGTCGACACGGTCATCAACCACATGTCGGCGGGCAGCGGCACCGGCACGGGCGGCTCGTCGTACACGAAGTACAACTACCCCGGCCTGTACTCGTCCTTCGACTTCGACGACTGCACGGCTCAGATCTCCAACTACCAGGACCGCTGGAACGTCCAGCACTGCGAACTGGTGGGCCTCGCCGACCTGGACACGGGAGAGGAGTACGTCCGCGGGGCCATCGCCAAGTACATGAACGACCTGCTCTCCCTCGGCGTCGACGGCTTCCGCATCGATGCGGCCAAGCACATGCCGACCGCCGACCTGGCCAACATCAAGTCGCGGCTGAGCAATCCGTCCGCCTACTGGAAGCAGGAGGTCATCTACGGCAGCGGAGAGGCCGTCCAGCCGACGGAGTACACCGGCAACGGGGACGTGCAGGAGTTCCGTTACGCCTACGACCTCAAGCGCGTCTTCAACAACGAGAACCTGGCGTACCTGAAGAACTACGGCGAGGGCTGGGGCTACATGAACAGCTCCGTCTCCGGCGTCTTCGTCGACAACCACGACACCGAGCGCAACGGCTCCACGCTGAGCTACAAGGACAACGCCAACTACACCCTCGCCAACGTCTTCATGCTGGCGTGGCCGTACGGGGCGCCGGACATCAACTCCGGTTACGAGTTCACCGACCATGACGCGGGTCCGCCCAACGGCGGTCAGGTCAACGCCTGTTGGCAGAACGGCTGGAAGTGCCAGCACGCCTGGCCGGAGATCCAGCGCATGGTCGCTTTCCGCAACGCCACGCGGGGCGAGGCCGTCACGAACTGGTGGGACAACGGCGGCGACGCGATCGCCTTCGGCCGGGGCGGCAAGGGCTTCGTGGCGATCAACCACGAGGCCGGTTCGTTGACCCGCACGTATCAGACGTCGCTGCCGTCGGGGACGTACTGCAACGTCCAGAACAACACGACGGTGACGGTGAACGGTTCGGGGCAGCTCACGGCGACGCTGGGCAGCAACACGGCGCTGGCGATCTACGCGGGCAAGTCGAGCTGCTGAGTACTCCCGTACGGGCGAGCGGCCGTTCACTCGGTCGTGAGTTCCCGGTGTTCCGTGACCGGCGCGTCGCGAAGCTGGTGCGGGCGGCGGATGACCGGCGCCGCCCGTACTTGCTGGGGGGAGCGGCATGACGCGGGAAGTGGGACGACACGAGGGCCTGGACCAGCGGGCGGTCCTGCTGGCCGCCGGGCTGGCCGATCTGGCGGTGAGCACGGTGGGCACGGCCGTGGGAACGGTACGGGGGCTGTTACGCCGCTCGGACGCGGCGGAGCTGGCGGCCGACGCCGAGCACGATCTGATGGCGCGGGGCCGCCTCGCGCTGGACCGGTACGCGACCGCACCCCCGGCCCACCTGGAGATCCTCGCCCGGCACGCCCTGACTCGACGGGCCGCCGAGGATGTCTGACCGGTGGGAGCCGGCCGCGTTCAAGACCCGCGTCGACGAGGTACTGCGTCGGTTCGTCGCGCAGGAGGCCGAGCGGTTCGCGGCGATCGATCCGGCCCTCAGCCCCGTGGCCGACCAACTGGAGGCGGCGGTCGCGGACGGCAAACGGCTGCGGGCGGCGTTCTGCTACTGGGGCTGGCGCGCGGCGCGACATCCGGACAGTGACGCGCTGGTGCGGGCGGCGGCCTCCATGGAGCTGGTGCATGCCGCCGCGGTCGTGCACGACGACCTCATCGACGACAGCCCGCTGCGGCACGGCCGGCCCACCGCCCACATCGCGCTGCGCGCCGCCGTACGCCGTCGCCCGCGTGCCGTCGCCGCCGCCCGGTCCCTGGCGATGCTGGTGGGGGACCTGCTGATGGGGCTGGCCGGGCAGCTGTTCACCACCAGCGGCCTGCCCGCCGCGTACCTGGCGCGGGCCCGCCCGTTGTGGTCGGTGCTGGCCCGGGAGCTGATCGCGGGCGAGTGCCTGGAGATCCTGCGGACCGGAGCCGAACCGGACACCGCGGCCTCGCTGAAGGTGATCCGGTACAAGACCGCCAAGTACACCGTCGAGCAGCCCCTGCTGATCGGCGGCGCGCTGGCCGGGGCGGGCGAGCGGCTGCGCGAGGGCTACTCCGCCTACGGGCTGCCGCTGGGCGAGGCGTTCCAGCTGCGCGACGACCTGCTCGGCCTGTTCGGCGACCCGGAACGGACCGGCAAGGCCAACGCCGACGACGTACGCGGCCACCGGCCCACGGCCCTGCTGGCGGAGACCTGGCGCCTCGCCGGCGCGGACGACCGGGAGCAGCTGCGCGCCCTCCTGGGGCGACACGACCCGGACGGGGACGGACTGCACGCCGTACGCGAGGTGATGCGCCGGCTGAAGACCCCCGACCGCGTCGAGCACATGATCACCGCACGGGTCGAGGAGGCCCTCGGCGCCCTCCACGAGCTGGACGTCCCCGCGCACGCCGCCGCAGCCCTGAGCGCGTTGGCGTACTCGGCGGCCGTCCGCCCGTCCTGAACACGAGGAGCCCTGCCATGACGTACACCGAGGCATCCATGGACGCGCTCCGCCGGGTCGGTGACGACCTGGCCGACGCCACCGTCGCCACGCTGTTCGAGCGCGGGGAGGTCGGCACGTTCAACACGCTGATGCGCCATGTCTCCACCGCGGGCGCTCCGCTGCCGGACGGGCTGCCCGATGTCGCCCGGGAGTACCTCCGGGCGACGAGCGCCCCGCCGGCCTGGGTCGACTGGGGCGAGATGGAGAAGGCGCGGCTGTTCTTCCTCGACAACAACGTGCACATCTCCACCGCGCTGTCCTTCGCGTCCATGCCCGCCTGTTACGTCGTCCCGCATGTGGCGCGGCTGCTGTCGGCGACGCACGGGCTGAAGTACCCCTCCAAACGGATGGCGGAGACCGGCCAGTTCACCGTCTACCTGATGCAGCCCGACGCCTTCGAGGCCGGCAGCCGCTTCATTCCCGCCGCCCAGAAGGTCCGCCTCCTGCACGCCTCGATCCGCCACCACCTCCGACGCGAGAACCGGTGGGACACCGGCACCCTCGGCACGCCGATCTGCCAGGAGGACATGATCGGCGGCCAGATGTTCTTCTCCCTGCTGGTGCTGGACAGCCTGCACCGCCTCGGCATCCACATGTCGACGGAGGGCGCGGAGGCCTACTACTACGCCTGGCGCGTGGTCGGTGCCATGCTCGGCGTCGACCAGGACGCCGTACCCAAGTCCCTCGACGAGGCCCGGCAGTTCCTCGATCGGTACATGATCCGGCACATGGGGCCGTCCGAGGAGGGCGCGCACCTGACCCGGCAGCTGATCGACCTCTACGAGGAGGTCGTGCCCGGCACCCTGTTCGACCCGATCGTCTCCGCCCTGATCCGCCACCTCGTCGGCGACACCTGCGCCGACTGGCTCCAGGTGCCGCGCACCCCGTGGGACACCGTCGTCCGGGCCGTGCCCCACCTGCTCGGCGTCCTCGAAACCATCGAGGACCGCTCACCCCTCGGGGCCTGGGCCCTGGACCGCCTCGGCCACCTCACCACGATCTTCGAGCTGTCCTCCCTCACCCGTGGACGCGTCATGCACTACGCCATCCCGGAACAGCTCAAGAAGGACTACGGCGTCGCCGGCACGGTGCCTCGCACCCACCGGTGGACGCCGCCCGCCGCGACGATCTCCTGAGGGCGCGCGTGGCGGCGCCGTGACATCGTGGTGCCATGCCCATAGAAGTTCGCCCGGCGTCGGTGTTCGAGGACGTCGCCGCCGTGCTCGGTCCCAAGTCACCCGGGGCCAGCGTCTGCTGGTGTCTGAGCTACCGGATCCCCTCCAGGCTCAACAACGAGCTGCGCGGCCCGGCCCGCGGTGAGTACGTGGCCCGGTTGTGCGGCACGGACCCCCCTCCGGGGGTGCTCGCCTACGACGGTGACGTGCCGGTCGGCTGGGCCGCCGTGGCGCCCCGCGCGGACACGTCCTTCGCACGCAACCGCAAGATCCCGCACGTCGACGACCTGCCCGTCTGGTCGCTGTGGTGCGTCCGCGTGCGCCCCGGCCACCGCAAGCAGGGCATCACGCACGCCCTCATCGCCGGCGCGGTCGACTTCGCCCGCACCCACGGCGCCCCGGTGATCGAGGCGTACCCCCTCGACAACGGTGACGCCAAGGTCGACCTGACGATGGCCTACGCCGGTCTCCGCAAGAACTTCGAACGCGCGGGCTTCGTCCACGCCGCCGACACCACGTCCGTCCTGGCCGGTCATCCGCGGATCCTGATGCGGCTCGACCTGCGGTGACGAGCGAGCAGACGAGTAAGTACAGGTACTCATGTGCCGGTTCACTTCGCTCAGCAGACTGTGGTGTCCATGACGGACCACAGAGGAGCGAACGTGAGACGCATCAGCACAGCTCTGGCCGTGACGGCGCTGGCGGCCTTCGGGCTGACGGGCGTGGGCGCGGGTGCCGCCGCCGCGGCGGCCGACGACCTGCTGCCCCACCCCGGCCCGGAAGGCCTGGTGTGGGTGGGCGAACGCACGGGTGACGGCGGCGTCGTGTCGGCCGGCGTGTGGGAGAGCCTGCCGACCGTACTCACCGTGGCCTGCGAGGGCGGTGGCAGCGTGCGGGTGACGATGGAGTCGCAGGGGACGGAGGTCGCCGCGTTCTCGGTCGACTGCCCGGCCGGGACCGCCGGGGTGGGCTCGGTGACCATGGATGCCGGAGTGGTCCGTTCCGGCTCCTTCTCCGTGGCCGTCGACGCTTCGGCGGAGTCGATCCGCTGGGGGCTGACGGTGACACAGCCCGAGTAGCCGGCATTCCGTCGCCTGCACCGGCGGCGGTGTGCGACAGATCGACACGAAGCAGCCCCGTCGGCGCAGAAGTTGGCGGGGCTGTTCGCATGAGTGCGACACGCCTCGCACTGAAACTTCTTGCTAAGTGTTTCAACACTCTTGCTGTAAACCTTTCGTCAGCGATACGGTCGCACCCGGGCGCCCGGCGACGAAGCCGTGCCGCGGGCGCAGGGGTCGGACTCAAGGACTCACAAGAGCCGCAATCGCAAGGAGTTCACGCTCGTGATACCGAGATGGCGGGCGCCCCGCAGGCGCCGTACCGCCCATGTCAGACGGGTCGCGGCCGTCACCGTGGCCGCGCTCGCCGCAGCGCTCGTCCAACCCCTCGCCGCCAGGGCCGCCACCCCGCCCCCGCCGCCGTCCGACGCGAGGCTCGCCGCCGAGCCCGCTCGGCACGACCTCACCCGGGAGCAGTTCTACTTCGTTCTGCCGGACCGTTTCGCCAATGGCGACAAGGGCAACGACCGCGGCGGGCTCACCGGTTCGCGTCTCACCACCGGCTACGACCCCACCGACAAGGGCTTCTACCAGGGCGGCGACCTCAAGGGCCTGACCCGCAAGCTCGACTACATCAAGGGCCTCGGCACCACCGCCATCTGGCTCGCCCCGATCTTCAAGAACCAGCCGGTGCAGGGCGAGGGCACCAACGCCTCCGCCGGCTACCACGGTTACTGGATCACCGACTTCACCCAGGTCGACCCGCACTTCGGCACCAACAAGGACCTCGAAACCCTCATCGCCAAGGCGCACGCCAAGGGCATGAAGGTCTTCTTCGACGTCATCACCAACCACACCGCCGACGTCGTCGACTACGAGGAGAAGTCCTACGACTACCTCTCCAAGGGCGCCTTCCCGTATCTGACCGAGGACGGCGAGCCCTTCGACGACGCCGACCACGCGGACGGGAAGCGGGACTTCCCCGAGGTCGACAAGGCCACCTTCCCGCGCACGCCCGTCGTTCCCGCCGCCAAGCGGAACGTCAAGGTCCCCTCCTGGCTCAACGACCCGACGATGTACCACAACCGCGGCGACTCCACCTGGGCCGGTGAGTCCGCCACCTACGGCGACTTCGTGGGCCTGGACGACCTGTGGACCGAGCGTCCCGAGGTCGTCGAGGGCATGGAGAAGATCTACCAGCGGTGGGTCAGGGACTTCGACATCGACGGCTTCCGGATCGACACCGTGAAGCACGTCAACATGGAGTTCTGGACCCAGTGGGCCACGGCCCTGGACGCCTACGCGGCCAAGCAGGGGCGCGACGACTTCTTCATGTTCGGCGAGGTGTACTCGTCCGACACCTCCGTGACCTCCCCGTACGTCACCCAGGGCCGCCTCGACTCCACGCTCGACTTCCCCTTCCAGGACGCGGCCCGCGCCTACGCATCCCAGGGCGGCAGCGCCCAGCGGCTGGCGTCGGTCTTCGGTGACGACTACAAGTACACGACCGGCACGGCCAACGCGTACGAGCAGGTCACCTTCCTCGGCAACCACGACATGGGCCGCATCGGGACCTTCCTCAAGCAGGACAACGAGGGCGCGAGCGACGCCGAGTTGCTGAAGAAGGCCGGGCTCGCCAACGAGCTGATGTTCCTCAGCCGCGGCAACCCGGTGATCTACTACGGCGACGAGCAGGGCTTCACCGGCGCGGGCGGCGACAAGGACGCCCGCCAGACGATGTTCGCCTCCGCCACCGCCGACTACCTCGACGACGACCAGCTCGGCACGGACCGTACGCACGCCGTCGACGCCTACGACACCGGAGCACCGCTCTACCGGCAGATCAGTGCTCTCGCCAAGCTGCGCAAGGCCCACCCCGCCCTCGCCGACGGAGTCCAGACCGAGCGGTACGCGGCCGACGGCGCCGGCGTCTACGCCGTCACCCGCACGGACGCGAAGACCGGCACCGAATACGTCGTCGCCTTCAACAACGCGGGCGAGGCGAAGTCGGCGACCTTCCCGACCGGCTCCGCCGACATGGGCTTCGACGGCATCTACGGAACCGACCAGCACCTGAAGTCCGACGCCGACCGGAAGGTGACCGTCACCGTCCCGGCCCGGTCCGCGGTCGTCTACAAGGCCACCGGCAAGGTCCCCGCCCCCGCCACCAAGCCGACGATCACCCTCGCCGGCCCCGCCCCCGGCGCCACCGGCACGGTCGAGGTCACGGCCGACGTCGACGGCGGCGGGCTCAACCGCGTCGTGTTCGCCGCCCAGACCGGCACCGGCAAGTGGCGCACCCTCGGCTCCGCCGACCACGCCCCCTACAAGGTCACCCACACCATCGGCAAGGACGTCGAGCCCGGCACCGCCCTGCGCTACAAGGCGGTCGTCATCGACTCCGCCGGCCGCACCGCGAGCGCCACGGCCACCAGCACCACCGGCACGCCGACCACCGAGCAGCCCCCCACCGCCGGCTCCCGCGACTACGCGATCGTCCACTACAACCGCCCCGACGGGAACTACGCCGACTGGGGCCTGTACGCCTGGGGCGACCTCGCCGACGGCGAGTCGACCACCTGGCCGGACAGCCACCCCTTCATCGGCCGCGACGCCTACGGCGCCTTCGCCTACGTCAAGCTCAAGCCCGGCGCCTCGAACATCGGCTTCCTGGTCATCGACAAGGACGGCGACAAGGACGTCTCCGCCGACCGCACGATCGACGTGACGAAGACCGGCGAGATCTGGATCGAGCAGGGCAAGGAGACCGTCCGCACCGAGCGCCCGGAGTACCCGGCGCAGGACAAGTCCAAGGCCGTACTGCACTACCACCGCGCCGACGGCGCCTACGACGGCTGGGGCCTGCACGTCTGGACGGGCGCCGCGCAGCCCACCGACTGGTCGAAGCCCCTGATGCCGGTGAAGACTGATTCCTATGGCGCGGTCTTCGAGGTGCCGCTCACCGAGGGTGCCACCAGCCTCAGCTACATCATCCACAAGGGCGACGAGAAGGACCTCTCCGCCGACCAGGCGCTCGACCTCAAGGCCAGCGGCCACGAGGTGTGGCTCTTGAACGGCCAGGAGAAGTACCTGCTGCCGC
Organism: Streptomyces spinoverrucosus; assembly: GCF_015712165.1. NCBI lineage: Bacteria > Bacillati > Actinomycetota > Actinomycetes > Kitasatosporales > Streptomycetaceae > Streptomyces > Streptomyces spinoverrucosus. The sequence continues at coordinate 6,508,399 of NZ_JADPZX010000001.1, forward strand.
AGCCGGCGGGCAGCGCCGCCGCGCTCGACCTGACGACCTCCAAGGCCATCTGGATCGACCGGAACACGGTGGCCTGGAACGGCTCCGACGCGGCCGCGTCCACCCAGCTGCTGTACTCGCGCGACGGCGCCATCAAGGCCGAGAACGGCACGCTCACCGGCGACGACGCCAAGTGGCTCCGCCTGACGAAAACCGCCCTCACCGATGACCAGAAGACCAAGTTCCCGCACCTGAAGGACTACACCGCCTGGTCCGTCGACCCCCGCGACCGCGACCGGGTCCGCGAGGCCCTGCGCGGCCAGGTCGTCGCCGCCCAGCGGGCCGCGAACGGCGCCGTGCTCGCCGCGACCGGCGTCCAGATCGCGGGCGTACTCGACGATCTGTACGACGCGACGAAGGCGGACCTCGGCCCGACCTTCCACAAGGGCCGCCCCACCCTGTCCGTCTGGGCGCCGACCGCCCAGTCCGTCTCCCTGGAGCTGGACGGCTCCCTCAAGCCGATGCGGCGGAACGCCACGACCGGCGTCTGGTCCGTCACCGGCCCCGCGTCCTGGAAGAACAAGCCCTACCGGTACGTCGTGAAGGTCTGGGCCCCCAGCGTCCGCGAGGTCGTCACCAACAAGGTCACCGACCCCTACTCCCTCGCCCTCACCACCGACTCCGAGCGCAGCCTCGTCGTCGACCTCGCCGACAGGTCGCTGAAGCCCAGCGGCTGGACGTCACTGCGCAAGCCCAGGGCCGTGCCGCTGAAGGACGCCCAGATCCAGGAGCTGCACATCCGGGACTTCTCCGTCGAGGACGGCACGGCCGAGCACCGCGGCACCTACCTCGCCTTCACCGACAAGGGGAGTGACGGCAGCAAGCACCTGCGCGAGCTCGCCGACTCCGGGACCTCGTACGTCCATCTCCTCCCGGCCTTCGACATCGCCACCATCCCCGAACGCCGCGCGGACCAGTCAACCGTCGACTGCGACCTCGCCGCCCTCCCGGCGGACTCCGAGCGGCAGCAGGAATGCGTGTCCGCGATCGCCGCCAAGGACGCCTACAACTGGGGCTACGACCCGTACCACTACACGGTCCCGGAGGGCTCCTACGCCACCGACCCGGACGGCACGGCCCGTACGGTCGAGTTCCGCGAGATGGTCAAGGCGCTGAACGAGGACGGCCTGCGCGTCGTCATGGACGTCGTCTACAACCACACGGCGGCCGGCGGGCAGGCGCCAACCAGCGTCCTCGACCGGATCGTGCCCGGCTACTACCAGCGGCTCCTCGCGGACGGCACGGTCGCGAACAGCACCTGCTGTGCCAACACCGCCCCCGAGAACGCCATGATGGGCAAGCTCGTCGTCGACTCGATCGTCACCTGGGCCAAGCAGTACAAGGTGGACGGTTTCCGCTTCGACCTCATGGGCCACCACCCGAAGGCCAACATCCTCGCCGTCCGCGAGGCCCTCGACGCGCTGACCCTCGAAAAGGACGGCGTCGACGGCAAGAAGATCATCCTGTACGGCGAGGGCTGGAACTTCGGCGAGATCGCCGACGACGCCCGCTTCGAGCAGGCCACGCAGAAGAACATGGCCGGCACCGGGATCGCCACGTTCTCCGACCGCGCCCGTGACGCCGTGCGCGGCGGCGGCCCCTTCGACGAGGACCCCGGCATCCAGGGCTTCGCGTCCGGGCTGTACAACGAGCCCAACTCGTCCACGAACAACGGCACGCCCCAGGAGCAGAAGGCCCGGCTGCTGCACTACCAGGACCTGATCAAGGTCGGGCTGTCCGGCAATCTCGCCGAGTACCGCTTCACCGACACCAGCGGCAAGGAGGTCAAGGGCTCCGAGGTCGACTACAACGGCTCGCCCGCCGGATACGCGGCCGCCCCCGGCGACGCCCTCGCATACGCCGACGCACACGACAACGAGACCCTCTTCGACGCGCTCGCCTTCAAGCTGCCCGCGTCGGTGAGTGCCTCCGACCGGGCCCGGATGCAGGTCCTCGCCATGGCCACGGCCACCCTCTCGCAGGGCCCGTCGCTCTCCCAGGCCGGCACCGACCTGCTGCGCTCCAAGTCCCTGGACCGCAACTCCTACGACAGCGGTGACTGGTTCAACGCCATCCACTGGAACTGCGCCGACGGCAACGGCTTCGGACGCGGACTGCCGATGGCCGCCGACAACCGGTCCAAGTGGTCGTACGCCAAGCCGCTGTTGACCTCGGTCGGGGTCGGCTGCACACAGATCGAGGGGGCCTCGGCGGCGTACCGGGATCTGCTGAAGATCCGTACGACGGAGAACGCCTTCTCCCTCGACACGACCGAGCGGGTCCAGCAGCAGCTCTCCTTCCCGCTGTCCGGCAGGGAGGAGACACCCGGCGTGATCACCATGCGACTCGGCGACCTGGTCGTCGTCTTCAACGCGACGCCGAAGCGGCAGGAGCAGCGGATCGCCGCGCTGGCCGGGGACGGCTACCGGCTGCACCCGGGCCAGGCGACGGGCGCGGACCCGGTCGTCAAGGGCTCGGCCTACGCGGCGGACTCGGGCACGTTCACCGTCCCGGCCCGCACGGTCGCAGTCTTCGTCCGGGCAGCGCCCTAAGGGGCGCGGGGCTGTATCGATATGCGGCTCCGCCGCGTGGGCGCGACCAGCCACAACGCACCCGCACCCGAAAGACGGCCCATCGCCGCACAACCCGTGGAGCATAGGGTGCTCCTGTCCGCCGTAGAAAGCAGGAGCACCCATGCCGCAGATCACCGTCGACTACTCCGCCCGGCTGGCCGACGACTTCGACCGGCCCGCGTTCGCGCGGGCGATGCACGACGCGGTGGTCGACATCGCCGCCGCCAAGCTCCCGGCGTGCAAGACGCAGTTCCGCCGTACCGAGGACACCACGGTCGGCCCGGACACCGAGGGGCACGCGATCGTGCACGTGACGATGGGACTGCTGGCCGGGCGTACCGACGAGACCAAGGCCCGACTCACCGAGGCCGTACTGGAGCTGCTGCGGCAGCACCTCAAGCCCGCCGAGGGTCTCGCCCTGCACGCCTCGGCCGAGGTGCGCGACCTCGACCCGTCGTACCGGAAGTTCGACGCCTGAAAAGAGTCGCTCAGGACGCCAGCGTGATCAGCCGGGCCGCCAGATCGCTGAACGGCCCGTCGGTCGGCTCGTCCTTGAGGACCTGGCGCATCAGCATCGCCATCTCCTCGTCGTAGGCCGCGCTGACGGCCGCCAGCGCCGCGAAGTCGTGCACGAGCTGGTACTCCAGCTCGGCACGCGGGATGCGTCGGCCGTCCAGCCAGATCAACGCCGTCGACTCGGCGAGCGAGATCCATGACCGCACGACCAGCTCCAGTCGCGCGGGCGGATCCTCGACGCCGAGATGCGAAAGGATTTGGTCATACGCGGCCTGCCGTACGGCATCGATGAGCGCGTTCGTCCGTGACGAACCCACCGCCGGTCCGCCCCGCATCAACGCCGAGAAACCGGGGCCGTGGTCGTCGACGAAGTCGAAGAAGCGGCGCATCACCCGCAGCAGACGCGCACCGAGGGGACCCTCGTACGGTTCGACGAACCGGCCCGCCAGATCGTCCGCCGCCCGCTGCAACGCGGCCTCGTACAGGCTGAGTTTGCCGGGGAAGTAGTGGTAGACCAGCGGGCGCGAGATGCCCGCGGCGGACGCTATCTCGTCGATGGAGACCTCGTCGGGGGAGCGGCGGCTGAACAGTTCGAGGGCGACGCCGATCAACTGCTGCCGCCGCTCCTCGACACCCATTCTGCGGCGAACCCCGGTAGACATACGAACACCTTACCGATCGGATCCGGCCTTGAACGGACAGGACCGGTGCGGGGCGTTCAGCGGTACCGATCACATATCCAGCACGAGCCGTTCACCTCGCGCCCGCGACACGCAGATCAGCATCGAGTCGGCCCGCTCCCCGTCGGTCAGCAACTCGTCCCGGTGATCGACCGCACCCTCCAGCACCCGCTGTTGGCAGGTCCCGCAGAAGCCCTGCTCACAGGAGTACGCGGTGTTCGGCAGCTCGGCCCGCACGGCGGCGAGTACCGTGCTGTCGGCGGGCACGGTCAACGACCGCCCACTGCGGCGGAGTTCCACCTCGAAGGAACCGTTGCCGTCGACCGACGTCCGGGGCGCGAACCGCTCCAGGCGGACCTCCGGAAACCGTTCCTCGACCGCGGTCAGCAACCCCCCGGGCCCACAGCAGTACACGACGGTGTCTTGACGCAGGCCCGTGAACAGCGCGTCCAGATCCGGCAGTCCGGCCTCGTCCTCGGCCACCACGGTCACCCGATCGCCGCCGAGCTTCCCGACCTCCTCCAGAAACGGCATCGACGCCCGCGTCCGGCCGCCGTAGAGCAGCCGCCACTCCACCCCCTCCGGCAGCGCCCGCAGCATCGGCAGGATCGGAGTGATCCCGATGCCCCCGGCGACGAAGACGTACGAGTCCGCCGCGACCAGCGGGAAGCGGTTCCGGGGCCCCCGCACCTCGATCTCCGTCCCCTCCCGTACCTGCTCGTGCACCTCCCGCGAGCCACCGCGCCCGTCCGGCACGAGCCGGGTGGCGACGGTGTACGACGAGGTGTCCTCCGGGTCCCCGCACAGCGAGTACTGCCGCACCAGCCCCGACGGCAGCACCAGGTCGAGATGCGCCCCGGGCTCCCAACGCGGCAAGTCGTGGCCTTCGAGGCGGAGTTGTACGACCCCCTCGGCGATCGTCTCCCGTGCGGTGACCCGGAGCCTGAGTGCGCGCGAACGCGGCCGCCCGGAGATCGGCTCCTCCAGGGCCGGCATCGGCCACAGGGGCGAGGCCTGGATCCGGCGCCGCATCGCCCGCCGGGCCAGCAGCGCGGCCCCCGCGACGACCACCACAGTGCGCGCCCTCGGCATCACGCGCCCCTCTTCTCGACGGCGATATCGGAGGTGACATCGGAGGCGGCATCGACGGCGACACCGGCGGCGAGAGCCGCGGGCGACGAGGCGAGATAGGCGACCGCCTGCTCGGTGGAACCCTCCTGCGACGGGTGGTACGTACGGCTCAGATAGCGCGGGATCGACCTCGCCATGTCACCGGTCGTCGGCAGCACACCCCGCCTGCCGCGCACGTAGAAGTCCTTGAACGTGGCCTTTCCGCCCAGCAGCGTCGGGTCGTTCGCCATGAAGAAACGCGCCCCGCGCTGCCACAGGAACACCAGCGCCGAGAAGGCGGTCGCCCAGGTGCGGACGCGGCGCGCGTAGCCGCCGTCGACGTGCATGAAGAGGTCGAAGGCGACCGATCGGTGCTCGACCTCCTCGGCGCCGTGCCAGCGCAGCAGGTCCAGCATGGTCGGATCGGCCCCGCGCCGGTCCAGTTCCCCGGCGTTGAGCACCCAGTCGCCGAGGAAGGCGGTGTAGTGCTCGATCGCCGCGATCAGCGCGACCCGCTCCATCAGCCACCACCGACGCGCCCGGCCCGGAGGCAGCGTCCGGTCCCCGAGCAGTTTCTCGAAGAGCCAGTCGACCTGGGCGGTGTACGGCGTCGGGTCGAGCCCCTGCTCCCTCAGATGCGGCAGCACCTCGTCGTGGGCCTGGGAGTGCATCGCCTCCTGCCCGATGAACCCGATGACGTCCTCGCGCAGCCGGTCGTCCCGTATGTACGGCAGCACCTGCTTGTACACATGCACGAACCACCGCTCACCGGCGGGCAGCAGCAGATGCAGCACATTGATGGTGTGCGTGGTGAACGGATCCCCGGGCACCCAGTGCAGCGGCGTGTCCTCCCAGGAGAAGGACACCTTCCGCGCCTTGAGCGGTATGCGCTCGGACTCCACGGGGCGGGGCACCCGGGCCTGCGTATTAGACATGGCGTCAATGTACTGACGGGTAAGTCGCGACGGAACCCTTGTGCCGCGACTTGATGACGCCGACGTCAGCTACGGCCTGTCGGCTACCGCAGGCCGTTGACCGACCGTCCGTCCGTCAGGGTCGCCTTCAGCCCGGCCCGGGCGCCCTGCTTCGCCTTCGCTGCCAGCAGGTTGCCCTGCGCGGTCTGCGCCACCCCGCCCGTCGCGCTGATCGACGCGGTGTCGCGGCTGCCCGCCGCCAGCAGATACCAGGGGCCCGCCTCGGACTTCCACAGCACCCCGGCCAGCACATGCGGGTCGCGGGCCCCGCACGCCGCCACGTCCTCGGCCTTCGCGGCGACCGCCCCGTACTTCCCGCCCGGCGTGTGGAACTGCGCCAGCACCCGCTCGCCGCCGCCCCGCCAGGTCTCCCCACGCGTGCACACCCACGCCGCCGTGCCGCTCGCGTCGGGCAGCGGCTGCTCTGCGTACTGCCAGGCGTTCACGGACCGTACGCCGTGCCCGCGCAGGTCGCCCAGCGAACAGCCGAACGGCGCCCAGGTGCGCAACGCCTCCGCCCCGGACGCGTCGTGCGTCGAGCCCGGACGGCCGGTGGTGAGGCGGGCGGGGACCAGTTCGCCGAGGTCGGTCATCAGCCGCGTACCGGAGTCGTCGGTGACCTGTAGGACGTTCCAGGACGTGCACGCGCCGGTCCGGGTGGCGGGGCTGGCCAGCGGTGCGGTGACGCCGTTGGTGAGGCCGAGGTCCATCGCGCCGGAGCCCGGCTTCATCAGGTCCCGCTCGGCCGTCTTCCTCACCCAGGGCGCGGTCAGGTAGCGGACGTTGCCGTCGGTCCGGTTCAGCACCACCGCGTTCGCCTCGATGCGGCTCGCGCCGTCCGCGCGGGCGAAGTCGAGGGCGGCGCCGGCCGTGCCGTCCTTCGGCTCGGCGTAGCGGGCGATGCGCAGACCGTCGTAGAAGATCACCACGCGGGCGTTGTCGACGGTCCCGGCGTAGAGCAGCTGGGGCGGGCCGGGCGGGCCGCCGGTCGGGGTGCCGGGGGTCGCCGAGACCTGGACGGTTTCACCGGGGCGGGCCCAGACGGTGAGGGCGCGGCGCAGCAGCGCGCGGTCGGTGGTGAGGTCGCCGCGGGCGGGCCAGACGGAGAAGTCGGTGCGGGTGGCGGACTGCCAGGCGGCGGGGGAGACCTTCAGCAGCCTGCTGGGGTCGAGGGCCGCCTGGGCCGCCGGGTTCTGCGCGTACGGCGGAGCGGCGGCGCCGTCGGGGCCCCAGCCGTCGCCGGGCAGGGCGAGCAGTGCCCCGCACACGGCGAGAGCCGCGGCACCGGCGAGCGCGGCCTTCAGGTGCTGGCGGCGGCGCATCAGGTCGGTGGGCCTGGCCTGCAGCGAGCAGGGGTCGAACTCGGGGGAGTCGAGCAGCGTGTACTGCGCCGGGACGCTGTCGGCCTCCTGGAGCGCGGCGTCCGGGTCGGTGACGCCGGCGGTGCGCAGAACGTGGTGCACGTCGCTGTCGGGGAGCCGCTCCAGGCCGCGCAGGACGTAGGCGGCGCGGGCGGGGGCGGAGAGCGCGGACAGCTGCTGGTCCAGGGCGAGTTCGTCGGCGCCGCCGGAGCGCGGGAAGAGGCGCAGACCCCACACCTGGGGGAGCACCGGCGGCAGCTGGGACCGCTTGGGCCACGCCTTGCGCCGCAGCGGCAGGCCGGCCTCCAGTGCCGTGCGCAGCACCTGGAGGCGGACGAAGGCGTAGCCCGGGTCGCCGTCGCGGCCGGTCGACTGGGCCGGGATCACCGACGCCGCGGCGCGACCGCGGGGCAGCGCGCGCTGGGTGAGGGCGTGCGCGGTCAGGACACGCCGGTTGCGGCCCAGGCCGGGCGGCAGCACCAGGTAGGCGAGACGGACCAGCCGCGGGTAGTGCTCGACGAGCGCGGCCTCGGCCTGCTCGACGTCGACGACCGGGGCGGAAGCGGAAGACGTGGGGCGCGGGGCGACATCCTGTGACTGCACGTTCAGCAGAACGAGCGAATCGGCGTGAGGTCACCGACGCACGGGTGCGGTGAGCCGCCGGGGTTGACGAACACGCGGGCGTGGAGTCCGCCGTCGACCGAGTGCGCGTCGGAGGCCGTCGGATTGAGCACCGGGCCATTCCCAGCCGTATCGAACGGGGGGCACAGGTGTGTGCCTTCCTTGACCGACCGGAGGAACAGATGAGGTTGACCCGTCCGATGCTCGCCGTGAGCGGTGCGGTCGCGGTGCTGGCGCTCGCGGGCTGCGGCTCCGGCGCCGACCAGGCGGCCGAGACGGCGACCGGCAGCCTGGAACAGCTGGCCGCCGAGGTGAAGTGCACGCCGAACATCCAGATCGACGCGGACGAGCTCCGCCAGGCCATCTGCAAGGAGGGCGACGAGAAGTACATCCTCGCCACCTTCGCCACCGACCGCGGCCAGCGCGAGTGGATCAACGAGTCCAAGCGCATGGGGGGCTTCTTCCTCGTCGGCCGCAAGTGGGTCGCCGTCGGCCACAAGGACGTCGTGACGGACCTGGGCGGGGAGCTCGGGGGGACGCTGGAGATCGGCGCCGACCACTCCGGCCATCACTGAAGCCGGCGTTCTTCGGCCGGACGCGAGAAGGCCGGCGGTGGGAGATCCCACCGCCGGCCTTCTTGGGTCACCGGCTACCGCGTCACTGGCAGTCCTGACCGCTGTTGATGCATTCGACCACCTGGTTCATCAGGTCATCGTCCATGACGTTGATGAAGTCGTTGTGGTCGGTGATCGGCTTGTGCAGCTCCTCCGGGAAGCCGTCCACCGCGAACGGGGTTTGCAGCTGTCCGTTCTCGATGACCGGGGCCGGCACGTCGTACACCAGCCGGATCTGCAGCTGGGGGATGGCCTGGAAGCCGTTCGAGCAGCTGCCGTCCGCCTCGACGAAGTCGACGTGGGCGCGGTGGTTGGCGCTGTCGATGTTCTGGCCGTCCCAGCAGCTCTGGAAGTTGGCCGTGCGGACCACCTTGCTGCCTTCGGGGCAGATCGGGTACTTGTCCGTCAGCTGCCTGTCCTCGAAGCCGGTGCAGCTCCAGGAGGCGTTGGCGTTGGCGTCGCCGCCGGTGAAGGCGTTGGCGGCGCCGGTGATGATGCGCAGGAACTTCGGCATCGCGACGACGTCGCCCTGCTTGTTGCCGACGAACTTGATCTCCGCCGTCTCGGCCTTCAGGATCCGGCCGAGGTTGCCCTCGGCGCCACCGCCCAGCTCGTTCTGGTCGAACTCCTGGGTGCCGTCCTGGAGCCGGAGCACCGGCCAGTAGTACGTGGACTTGTCGTCCTGGTTCTGGCAGCTGGTCTCGGCGTTGTCGAGATCCTGGTCGCTGGCGAAGGCGTTGTTGCCCTGGTTGCCGACGTAGTCGTGCGTGTGCCGCGCGCCGTTGTCGACACCGGGGGCGACGATCAGGTTGTCGGTGTTGAAGTTGTTGTTCTCGTTGACACCGCAGACCGTGGTGAAGCTGCCCTGCGAACCGCTGTCGCCGTTCGCCTTCAGCCCGTTCCCGTTGGCCGGGGGCGTGTTCGGCTGGACGGTGGTGATGTCGACGAAGTCGTCGGCCACCGGCCCGGCGGCGCCGTTGCCGTTGTCCCCGACCTGGCCCTGACCGTTGTCCTGGCCGTTGCCGTTGCCCTGGCCGTTGTCCTGGCCCTGACCATTGTCCTGGCCCTGGCCGTTGTCCTGGCCGTCGTTGTTCTGGTCGCCGTTGCCGTCGTTGGGCTGCGGCTGCTCGGCCGGCACGCCCTTGCACTGTGCGAACTTCGACAGTCCCCGCGGAGCGGTGCCGCCCACACGCTTGATGTTGATACCGATGCGGTCGATCGCCGCGACGCGCTTGGACTTCAGCGGTCCGAGGATCGCGTTGTCGACGTAGGCCGGGTCGCCCGCCTGGGCCTGCCGCGTGGAGGCGAGGCGGGTGTACGCGTCGGTGATCTGCTTGTCCAGGTTGGCGAGCTCCCTGGCGACGCCGTAGCGCGCCTGCTTCGGCACCTTCCTGAGCTTCAGACCGACGTCAGGGCAGGAGATCGTGGCGATCTGGGCCCCTGCTGACCTCGTGTTGTTCGACCAGCGGTTCTCCTCGTGTGCCGAGGCATAGAAGTTCGCCCAGACCAGCCCGCCCCCACCGAGCGCTAGGGCCGCCGATGCGGCAATGGCCTTGGTGGCCAGCGACGAACGGCGTTTTCGTGTATTGCGTCCCATGGAACTCCTCTGACTTCCTTGCGGGGCAGCACCGAGGCGCCCGACAGGAGTGAAGCGGCGCCCTCCAATACGGAGGCAGCCCCACGGGTGTTCAGCCGTCCCGGAAATTGATGAGAAGTTCGTGAGGGCACTGTGGAAACAACTGCCCCTGGAATACCGGGAGTTGTGGATCACCCACGGCGAGTGAGTAACCCGGTCCGTTTTCGGGGAGGAGGCCCCGTTCAGGGGGTGTTGTCAGGTACACCCCCGCTGTCCCCGAGTACCTTCGCCTCCACCTGCGGATCCAGGCCCTTGACGGTCCGGTCGGGGCGCTGGGGCGCGGTGCCGCCGATGTCCTGGAGCCACTTCCAGGTGTCGGCGACGGTCTCCTCGACGGGCCGGCAGCGCAGCCCGGTCGCCACCGCCCGCGAGACGTCGGCGGAGTGCAGGGCGTCGTGCATGTCGGTGCCCGGCGGCACCCATACGGGCAGCTGCGTCCACGGCTCGATGCCCGCGTCGAGAATCACCTGCGGCTCGGTCCAGCGCAGCTCGGCCGCCGCACCGGTGACCCGCACACACGCCTCCAGCAACTCACCCATGGTCGCGTGTCCCTGCGGGCTCATCAGATTGAACGGGCCGCTCGACTCCCGCTCCACGGCCCCGAGGATCCACTCGGCGAGATCGCGTACGTCGACGTACTGCAGGGGCAGATCACGCGGACCCGGCGCCAGCACCGGACCGCCGCGGGCGATCCGGGTCAGCCACCAGGGCAGCCGGCCGACGTTCTCGTACGGGCCGAGGATCAGCCCGGCCCGTACGAGAAGGGAGTTCGCCGCGCCGAAGGCCTCGACGGCGGCCAGCTCACCGCCCCGCTTGTCGCGGACGTAGTCGGTGTGGTCCGCGCCGGCCTCCGCGCCCTCGGCCAGGGGCGCCTCCTCGGTGTACCCGGCGGGCGGGGCCCAGGCGTACACCGAGCAGCTCGACACGTACACGTACCGCCCGGCGCGGCCCCGCAGCAGCCGCGCCGCGTCCCGCACCGCCCGGGGCGCCGCCGACCAGGTGTCGACGACCACGTCCCAGTCGCCCGACTCCAGTCCGCCGAGCCCGTCGGGTGCGGTGCGGTCGCCCAGCACCTCCCGCACCCCGGGCGGCGCCGCGTGCGTCCCCCGGTGAAAGACGGTGACGTCCCAGCCCCGCCCGAGAGCGGCCTCGACGACGGCCCGGCCCGCGAACTCCGTACCACCCAGCATCAGCAGTCTCATGGGACTGACCCTGCCCGGGGGAGGGGCGCGGGGGAAGCGGGATCTGCCGAGGGCAGATCGTCAGTGCCCGGTTGGCGGGGCGGACTTCGGCGGGGCGGACTTCGGCGGGGCGTACTTGTAACCCACCCGGCGCACCGTGAGGATCGCCTGCCGGTGTTCGGCGCCCAGCTTGCGGCGGAGGCGGGCGATGTGGACGTCGACCGTACGGCCGTCGCCCACGTGCCCGTAGCCCCACACCGTGGTGACCAGCTGGTCGCGGGTGTGCACCCGGTGCGGGTGCGCGACCAGGTGGGCGAGCAGCTCGAACTCCAGGTAGGTGAGGTCGAGTTCCCGGCCGTCCACGGCGGCCGTGCGGCGGACGGTGTCGATGCGGATGAGGGCGTCGGGGTCGGTGGCGGGCTGCCGCAACGGCGGCTGCTGGTCGGCCGGAACGAGCACCAGATAGCCGATCATCGGTGGCTGCCCCGGCAGCGTGGGCAGGGAGTGCTGCGGGGCGGGCAGCCAGGTGGCACCCGGCGGCAGCAGGTCCGCGACGTCGATCACCTCGTCCCGGTCCACGGCCCGCAGATGATGCCGTGAACCGTTGGTGGAAGGGGAGGTGAGCGTGGCGGGGGACAGAGAACGAGTGGTCGCCATGGGAGGTCAGCTCTTTCGCGCGAGAGTCCGTGGGAAGACGTACGTCGTTTCGCGCTGGCCCAGGGCCGGGGTGTACGGCGTCAGCAGGCCGGCGCGGTCAGCGCGCGGCAACACACCCGGTCGAAGTCGTGGTGCTGACGGGAAGGCCAGAAGGGCTCGAGGTCACGGCGACCCGTGGCGGCGTACTTCTGGAGGCTGGCCATGTCCCCAAGTCAACAAGGCGACGACGGCTCACGTCAACACGGAAGGGGCGTCCACCGGCCGGTGGACGCCCCTTCAGGAGCCGTGCGGGCGCCGATCAGACCTGGCCGGCCTTCTCCAGCGCGGAGCAGCAGGTGTCGACGAGCAGGCGCGTCACCACGTACGGGTCGACGTTGGCGTTCGGGCGGCGGTCCTCGATGTAGCCCTTGCCGTCCTTCTCGACCTGCCACGGGATACGGACCGAGGCACCGCGGTTGGAGACGCCGTAGGAGTACTCGTTCCACGGGGCGGTCTCGTGCAGGCCGGTCAGGCGGTCGTCGATGCCGGCGCCGTAGTTCTTGACGTGGTCGAGCGGCTTGGAGCCCTCGCCGAGCGACTCGCACGCGGTGATGATCGCGTCGTAGCCCTCGCGCATCGCCTTCGTCGAGAAGTTGGTGTGCGCACCGGCGCCGTTCCAGTCTCCCTTGACCGGCTTGGGGTCGAGGGTGGCGGAGACGCCGAAGTCCTCGGCGGTGCGGTAGAGCAGCCAGCGGGCCACCCACAGCTGGTCGGAGACCTCCAGCGGGGACAGCGGGCCGACCTGGAACTCCCACTGGCCGGGCATGACCTCGGCGTTGATGCCGGACAGGCCCAGGCCCGCCTTCAGGCAGTTCTCCAGGTGGGCCTCGACGATGTCACGGCCGAAGATCTCGTCGGCGCCGACACCGCAGTAGTAGCCGCCCTGCGGGGCCGGGAAGCCGCCCTCGGGGAAGCCGAGCGGGCGGGCGCCGTCGAAGAAGGTGTACTCCTGCTCGATGCCGAAGATCGGTTCCTGCGCCGCGAACTTCTCGGCGACCTCGACCAGCGCGGCACGGGTGTTGGAGGCGTGCGGGGTCATGTCCGTGTTGAGGACCTCGCACAGCACCAGGATGTCGTCGCCGCCGCGGATCGGGTCCGGGCAGGAGAAGACCGGCTTCAGCACACAGTCCGAGGCGTGGCCCTCGGCCTGGTTCGTGGAGGACCCGTCGAAGCCCCAGATCGGAAGCTCGGCGCCCTTGGCGTCGTCGGCCAGGATCTTCGTCTTGGAACGAAGCTTGGCCGTCGGCTGGGTGCCGTCGATCCAGATGTACTCAGCCTTGAAGGTCACGGGCCACATCCTTCGGGGGTGGGTCTGGGCGCGCTTGCGGGTGCTGCGGCGCTGCGGCACTGGGGCGCCGCGCTTGTGTTTGCCCAGCAGCGTGTCAACAGGCGATTTCCCGATCATTGCCCGTTTGTGAACCCCGTGTTACCTGGGACGCGGGTGGCGGGGGCGGGACGACTCGTATGCGATGTGATTCCGCTCATTCCGTCCCGGCCGCCGCCTCCCGTACGCCCTCCAGGAAGCCCCGGATCGCCGCCAGCTCCCGCTCGTCGTACCCCCGCAGCAACTGCACGGCTCGTTCGATCAGCGGCCCGAAGGAGGCCCAGCCGAGGTCGACCGCCCGCGCGTCCACCTCCACCACGACCTGCCGCCGGTCCCGCCTGCCGCGCACGCGCCTGACGTGCCCGGCCCGCTCCAGGCGGTCCACCAGCGCCGTCGTACCCGCCGAGTTCAGCCCGAGCGCGGCCCCGAGCCTCCCGGCGGTCATCTCCTCGCCTGCTCGCCCGGCGTCCATGAGGGCGATCAGGGCGCGTACGTCCGTCGGGTGCATTCCGTTGCGGTTCGCGAACCGCGTGCTGTGCAGCCCGAGTTCGACCGTCGTCGCGCGCAGCAGATGGACGATCTCCATCTCCGGGCCGTCGTTCCGCACGAGCCGTACCTCCGCTTCCGCACTGGGCGTATCATCTCGCTCCACGAGTATCTTGCTGAGCGAGATAATAGGGGGTACGCATGAGCAGCCGCGGCGGCGCGTACGACAGCAACGCGTACGACATCGACGGGTTCCGGGCGGCGTACGACAAGGTCATGGCCAAGTGGCCGCACGACCGGGAGGCGCTGGAGATTCGCACGCCCTTCGGCGGCACGCACGTCAACGCCTGTGGACCACGTGACGCACCCCCGCTGATCCTGCTGCCCGGCGGTGGGGGAGCGACCTCGGCATCCTGGTTCGCGCAGGCCGCCGACCTCGCCCGGACCCGCCGCCTCTACGCCGTCGACCTGATCGGCCGGCCGGGCCGCAGCAACCCGGCCGGTGGCCGTCCCCTGCGTACCGTCGCCGATCTCACGGCCTGGCTCGACGCGCTCCTCGACGGGCTGGGGGTAGAGACGGCCGACCTCGGCGGGCACTCGTACGGTGCCTGGATCGCCGTCCACCACGCTGTGCACGCGCCCGACCGGGTGCGGAGCCTGTTCCTGCTCGACCCCACCCAGTGCTTCGCCGGGTTCCGGGCGGCGTATCTGCTGCGTGCCCTGCCGATGCTGCTGCGGCCCTCGGCCCGCCGGGTCCGCGCCTTCCTGGAGTGGGAGACCGGGGGTGCCGCGCTCGACCCCGACTGGCTCCGCCTTCAGGAGGCGGCCGCCGGCTTCCCCGCCGCGCGGCCGGTGACCGGCCCGCGTCCGGCGCCGGAGGCACTGCGCGGACTGAACGTGCCGGTCCTGCTGCTCGTGGCCGCGAGCAGCAGGACCCATGACACATACGAGGTGGCGTCCAGGGCCGGTGCGCTGCTGCCGCGTGTCGAGACCGCCGTACTGCCGGAGGTCTCACATCACGCCCTGCCGCATGCCGCACCGCCCGAACTGGGCCGCCGCCTCAGCGGTTTCCTCGGCTGCTGAACCTCACCCCACCTTCTCGATCACGGCCCGGCGGATCAGGAACTTGCCGGGCTCCCGGACCTGTTCGAAGGCCGCGTTGTTGAGCAGGACGCAGCTGCCGGACACCGAAGTGACCTCCACCGTCGTGGACTTGTTGTTGTCCAGGTTGGTGACCTTCAGCTTCGTACCCGCCGGGAACTGGTTGCTCGACGCGGCCGGGGCACCGCCCTCGCCGGAGAGGGTGACGGTGGAGCCGTTGCAGACCTGCTCCCCGGAGGCGGCGGCGCCACCGCCGGCGCCCGGGGCGGCGGGCTCGGCGGGCGGCGTGGACTGCTGGGCGCCGCCGCCCCCTGCCTGCTGACCGGCGCCCTGACCCGCGTCCCCGGCCTGCTGGCCGGGCTGTGCGGCCTGGGAGCCCTGAGCCGACTCCCCAACCTCGCACCCGGACGCTTCCTGCTGGCGCTGGATCTGGGCGATGACGGCCTCGCGGTTGGCGATCCGGGCCGCGGACTGCGCGTCCGGGTTGGCCCGTTGGCCCTCGATGAACCGCTGGTTGTTGCCGAGGGCGGTGGCGAGGCCCTGGCAGACCGTCGAGTCCGCCGCGGTCTGCGCGGCGTTCGAGGTGCTCGCCATGACGAACGCACCACCGCCCGCCACCGACGCCGCGCTGACCAGCAGGGCCAGCTTCTTCCTCGTGCTGAGAGTTCTCCTACGCGACATGCGCGCCTCCTGGGAGGTCGGGGAGCGTACGCCGCTATGTACGAGATCCCGAACGAGGTTACTCAGTGGTTACAGGAGTACGTTGAAGTGTCGTGCGTCACAGGGGAGTTGCTAGCGGGACAGCGCGTCACGGACGGCCTCGTCGGTGCGGGCGACGACCGCCGTGCCGTCGTCCGCGGTGATGATGGGCCGCTGGATGAGCTTGGGGTGCTCGGCGAGGGCGGTCACCCAGCGGTCGCGCGCGGCGGCGTCGCGCGGCCACTCCTTCAGGCCGAGCTCCTTGGCCGCGGCCTCCTGGGTTCGCGTGATGTCCCAGGGCTCCAGGCCCAGACGGTCGAGTACGTCGCGGATCTCGTCCTCGGTCGGTACGTCCTCCAGATAGCGGCGGACGGTGTAGTCGGCGCCCTCGGCGTCGAGCAGCTGCACTGCGCTGCGGCACTTGGAGCAGGCGGGGTTGATCCAGATTTCCATGCGGCCACCGTACGCCGGTAGGCCGCCGAAAACCCGTCTCCGAACCCGCCTCGAAACCCGTCTTCCACGTGTGTCACTGCGGCCCCGAAAGCCCTTGTGGCCAGGGGCTTTTGTCAGTGGGGGCCAGTAGAATAGAAGCAGTGTTCGAGGGTGTCGCCGGGGTGTCCGGCCGGCGCCCTGACCGCGACAGGAGGATGCCTGTGCCCGCTGCCGCACTGAAGCCGAAGCCGTTGCCGACCCAGTCCACCGTGAAGCGCCCCGTCCTGCTCGACCTTCCCTACGCGCCCGTGGAGAAGCGGCCGTTGCCGCCGGGGCGTCCGCGTGAGTGGTACATCTCGCACAACCGCCGGCTCAAGGCCATGCGCCTTGCGATCGCGCTGCTCGACTCGGGGGTGTACGTGCCGAACCAGGCGCGCAACGAGACGATCCGCGACGCCGCGGAGCTCATCGGCGTCCACCCGCCGTCCGACACGACGTGTCACATGGTGCGGGCGCTGCTGCGCTACACGCGGTGAGCCGTGGCGCCGGGTGCCACCCACTCACCACGGCACCCGGCGCACACCTCGCCTCTCACCCCGCCGCCAACTCCCGCTCCAGTGGTGTCCGGAAGCGTGGTGTGATGCGCGTCGGCCCCACCCACCGGCGAAGTCGCTCCGCCTCCCGCTCGATCGCCGTGACCGCCTCCCGGCCCACGGCCCTGTCCTCCAGCGCCCGCCAGACGATCTCCCCGTCGGCCCGCTGGGCCCAACCGCCCACGACCCGACCGTCCCACCACACCGTCGGCCCGACGTTGCCGCTGCGGTCGAACAGGGCGGGCCGCAGCTCGGGGGAGAGGAACCAGTCGCGGTGCTGCCAGCCCATCGCCGTGGGGTCGAGGGCGGGCAGCAGCGCGGCCCACGGTTCGACAGGCCCCGGACCCACCGGCTCGACGTCGCCCTCGACGACGTACCCCGTGCCCTCGTCCAGCCGCACCTCCTGTGCCCCGATCGCGGTCAGGGCTCTGCGGACGTCGGTCACCCGCCACCCCGTCCACCACTTGAGGTCCGCCTCGGTCGCCGGCCCGCACGCCGTGAGCCAGCGGCGCAGCAGCGCGGCCTGCGCCTCGGCGACGTCCAGCTCGGGATGCTCGGGCGCCAGGGCCCAGCGGAACTGACTCGACGTCCAGGAACCGAGCGGCCGCCCCCGCACGACCTTCCCCTCCACGCCCAGCACCCGCAGCAGCCGGGTCGACACCGTGTGGACGCCCTCGTAACTCTTCCCGACGGCATACGCGAACTGCTCCCGCAACCGCGGCTCGTCCCCCGCCAGTTCGGCCGCCGTGGCCTCCCCGCGCAGCCCCAGCACGGCCAGCGTCGACTCCTCGACCTCCTTCAGCCAGGCCGCGTCCGGCGCCCCCACCTTCGCCATGTCCTTGACCAGCGAGGCCCGCTCCCGCGCGGCCACCGCGAGCCCCGTCGAGGCGTGCACCACGGCGGTCAGCTCCGTCGGGAACACGAACACCGTGTGCCGCATGCCGTGCATCCGCACCAGCGTCCGCTCCCCGTACAACGCCCGCTCGGTCTCCGCCACGGTCCCCGCGGCCTCCGCGAGCCGCGCCCCCACCGCCAGATAGACGGTCGCCGGATCCGTACCGTGCAACGCGACCAGGGCGTCAGCGGCCTCCTCCGGCCGCCCGGCCCGCGCACCCGCCGCCAACCGATGCCGCACCGCCACCCGAGCCCGCCGCTCCGCCACCCCCACGTACGGCAACCCCGCAGCACCCATCCCGGCCTCCACCCGTTGCACCCACTGTGCCGACGCCACTCACGACGACGTCCTGCCACCCATCCTGCCGACCACCACTGACAATGGCCCCCCACCTGCAAAAACCCCGCCCCGCTCGGCCACCCGCCCGTTCAGCACCTGCGTCACGAACGCCCGCCGGTCGTCCCCGTGCTCCCGGAACCACAGCCCCACTGAATGGTCCGCGTCCGGCAGCTCGAAGCGGGTGTACCGGGCGCGGGTCGCCAACGCGTCCTGGACCGCGTCCGTCACCGCCGACGGGATCACCGCGTCCGTGCCCGGTACGGCGAGCACCGCACGCCCCTCGTACGCCCGCAGCGCGTCCAGCGCGGGCGACTCACGCCAGCTGTCCGGCCGCCGGATGAGGGTGCTGAAGCGGCCGTCGCCCGTCCCGAAGGGCACGTCCCATGCCTCCGCCGCGTAGACAGCGGGCGCGCACAAGCCCAGTGCCGTCACCCGGTCGCCGTAATGCGCCGCGAGATCCGCCACCGTCTGTCCGCTCATGCTGAAGCCGACCAGGATCAGCGCCCCGCCCGCCGCGACCCGCCCGTCGATCACCGCCACGGCCTGTTCGAACCGGCGTCGCAGACTCAACTCCCGCAGCTCGCCGGTGCTTTCACCGTGCCCGGAGAAGTCGAACGCGAGACCCCGGCAGCCCCGCGCCACGAACTCGCCCAGCAGCGGCAGCAGGCGCTCCTTGTCGCCGTTGCCCGCGCCGTGCAGGACGACGGCGGTGGCCGGGGCCTGAGGAGCACCGCCGTGCACACCGCTGAGCCGTTCGCCGTCATGGTCGTAGGTGAAGCCCGCGAAGGGGGAGAGGTCCGTCATGGCGCCAATCATTCATGGCGCCCGCGTCCGCACACCGCGAAACGGTCACACACCACGGAAAAGGAGATGCGGCACCCCACGCCCCCGGCGCTACTCTCGTTGCACCGCAAGCAAACCTCCCAGGGGAGTCCCGTCATGGGCACCATCGTCATCTCCGGGACGGTCGTCCTGGTCGTCCTGGGATTCGGAAACCACCTCTACTGGCTCGCCGCCGTCGCCCTGCTCTTCCTCTACATGCGATACGGGCGCGACGCGGCCTCGACGTCCTCGACCTCCAACCCTTCGTCGCCCGGTCCCGCGCCCACGACCTACAAGGCGTACCGCGAGCGCCGCGACCAGCAGGCCAGGTGGGAGCGCCGCTACCGCCGTGAGCGGCCGCTTCAGGCCCGCCGCCAGGAGCGCGAGCGCAGCAAGTAGCACGTGACAAGCAGGACGTGACAAGCAGGACGTGACAAGCAGGACGTGACAAGCAGGACGGGGTCACAGCCCCGGGGCGCCCCACACCGGGAACCAGCGCCCCAGATCCTGTTCGATCCGCAGATCACCGGCCAGCGCGGCCTTCACCTGGAGTTCCAGCGCGTTGTCGCGCCGCTGCCCCGCACCGGGCAGCGGCGCGAACGGGTAGAAGGTGCCGCGCTTGTAGAGATAGACCAGCGCGAGTGATCGTCCCGAATCGTCCCGGAAACCGGCCAGCGAGCACAGCAGCTGCGGCCCGAATCCGTTGATCTCCATGGAGCTGTTCACCGCGTGCAGATCGTTGACGAGCAGCGACAGCTCGTCGGGGGCGCGGCGGGACACCAGCCACGAGTACCCGTACGCGTCCCGCTCCAGCTCCACCGGCGGCCCGGTCCGATCGGTGTCCGCGTCCAGCAGCGCCCGCACCTCCCGGTGCGTCTGGTCGAACGCGGCGCCCTCGACCGTCGCGAAGCACACCGCGCCGTGCCCGGTCGGGGTGAAGGACGCCGCCGCCTCCAGCGTCACCGCCGCCGAGGGCAGCGCGAACAGCTGGTCGAGATCGGGCGCGACCGGCTTCGTACGACCGAGCAGGATGTCCAGCAATCCCATACTCACGCCTTTCCGGGAGCCGCGGCATCGCCCAACTCGGCGGAGATCCGACCCAGTTGTTCGAGCCGCTGCTCAAGGCTCGGGTGGGTGGAGAACAGCCGTGCGACATCCGACCCACGGCCGAGCGCCGGCGTGAAGTAGAAGGCGTTGAAGGCCTGCGCGGTCCGCAGGTCCTTCGTCGGGATCCGCGCGATGTCCCCGGTCACCTTGGTGAGCGCGGACGCCAGGGCGGAGGGCCGCCCGGTCAGCAGCGCCGCCGCCCGGTCGGCGGCCAGCTCCCGGTACCGGGACAGCGCCCTGATCAGCAGGAAACTGATCGCGTACACGGCGGCGGAGACGCCCATGACCCCCATGAAGATCACGGCGGTGTTCTGGTCGCGTCGCCCGCCGCCGAAGACCTGCGAGTAGAAGGCGAACCGGACGATCAGCCCCGCGATCACGCCGAGGAACGACGCGACCGTGATCACCGCGACGTCCTTGTGCGCCACGTGCGACAGCTCGTGCGCGAGCACCCCTTCCAGCTCCGCCGGCTCCAGCCGCCGCAGCAGCCCGGTGGTCACGCAGACCACCGCGTTGTCGGGGTTCCGTCCGGTCGCGAACGCGTTCGGCATCTCCATGTCGGACACGGCGACCACCGGTTTGGGCATGTCCGCCACCGCGCACAGCCGGTCGACCACGCCGTGCAGCTCCGGATACTCGTCCCGCTCCACGACCCGTCCACGCATCGCGTACAGCGCGATCCGGTCGGAGAACCAGTACTGAGCGCCCAGCAGCGCCGCCGCGATCACCACGACCAGCACCCAGGACTTCAGCAACGCGATCAACGCGGCGACGAACGCCACGTACAACAATCCGAGCAGAAACAGCGTGACCGTCATCCGCACGGTCAACCGCCGGTCACTGCGGAAGCGGCTGTGCATGGAACACCATCCTGCGCTCAGGCACTCGTCCCACTGCCCAGTGTGCACCCGCCCCACCCCATGAAGCGGTCGTGATCAGCCCCAGGACCGGCAAAGGATCAACACTCAGTGGGAATCAGTAGGGCGCCCGGAAGTTGATGTAGCCGAGCACCACGATCACCGTGACCACGCACCCCAGGACCACGGCCGTCGATATCCACGACGACCGGCGTGGCGCCCGCCCTTCCGGATCCGCCCGGAAAGGCACCGGCTCCGGCGGGCTGTGCTTCCAGCGGGCGGCCAGCATGCGGGCCCGCGCCGAGGGCTCCTTGTGCTCGGCGCTGTCCGCCCACCTGAGGTCGTACTCCCGCTCCGGGTCGTCCTGCTCGGTCATCCCCGTACCCCTCTCTCGAACAACTGTCTCCGGGCCCATGATCCCCCGTGGCTCGGGATGCCGAGTGATCGGTGGCGGGCTTAGCCTTGAAAGTGAGCTGTTCTCCGGGACGCGCCCCCCGTCGGCGAGATCCCTGTTCACAACCGACAGCCACATGCCGCACGGAACGCGGTTGAACGTACGCCTCGTACTCAGGCGGATACACCGACGAGCGCGCCGTACTTTCCCCGCTGCGGCTGCGGCCATCCCTCCGGATCGTGCTCCGCACGATGGGATGGAAGGAAGGTATCTCCATGAAAGCACCACGCGCCAGGCGTCTCTTCGCGATGTCCGCCATAGGCGTTCTGCTGGCCGGTGGGGCCGCGATCGGCACAGCCGGTACGGCTTCGGCGGCCACCCCGACCAGCACGCCCGCGAACTGGGGCGACGATGACTGGTGGGACCACCGGGACCGGTACGGTCACTACGGTTTCTTCGACAACTACGGCTTCTTCGATCCGTACAACCGCTTCAGCAGCGGACCCGTCGTGATCGTGGTTCGGTGACGGTGGCAGCGACCCCGGCGGACGGAAAGTGAACGCCTGAGGGCCGCCACCTGCAGCATTCCAGGTGGCGGCCCTCAGCCATGACGTCTCGCGCGTGACGTCTCAGGCGTCGATCACACGTCGAAGTAGAGCTCGAACTCGTGCGGGTGCGGACGCAGCTGCAGCGGGGCGATCTCGTTCGAACGCTTGTAGTCGATCCAGGTCTCGATCAGGTCGGACGTGAAGACGTCGCCCTGGAGGAGGAACTCGTGGTCCGCCTCCAGGCGGTCCAGCACGGCGCCGAGGGAGGTCGGGACCTGCGCGACGTTCGCGTGCTCCTCGGGGGCGAGTTCGTAGAGGTCCTTGTCGATCGGCTCGGCCGGCTCGATCTTGTTCTTGATGCCGTCCAGGCCCGCGAGGAGCAGGGCGGAGAAGGCCAGGTACGGGTTGCCGGAGGAGTCCGGGGCGCGGAACTCGACGCGCTTGGCCTTCGGGTTCGAGCCCGTGATCGGGATACGCATCGCGGCGGAACGGTTGCGCTGCGAGTACACCAGGTTGACCGGCGCCTCGAAGCCCGGGACCAGGCGGTGGTACGAGTTCACCGTCGGGTTGGTGAAGGCGAGCAGCGACGGGGCGTGCCGGAGGATGCCGCCGATGTAGTAGCGGGCGGTGTCCGACAGGCCGGCGTAGCCCTGCTCGTCGTAGAACAGCGGGTCGCCGTTGCTCCACAGCGACTGGTGGACGTGCATGCCCGAGCCGTTGTCACCGAAGATCGGCTTCGGCATGAAGGTCGCGGTCTTGCCGTTGCGCCAGGCGACGTTCTTCACGATGTACTTGAAGAGCTGGAGGTCGTCGGCGGCGGCGAGCAGCGTGTTGAACTTGTAGTTGATCTCCGCCTGGCCGGCGGTGCCCACCTCGTGGTGCTGGCGCTCGACCTTCAGGCCGGCCTTGTCCAGCTCCAGGGAGATCTCGGCGCGCAGGTCGGCGAAGTGGTCGACCGGCGGGGTCGGGAAGTAGCCGCCCTTGTAGCGGACCTTGTACCCGCGGTTGTCCTCCAGCGCGCCGGTGTTCCAGGCGCCCGCCTCGGAGTCGATGTGGTAGAAGGACTCGTTCTCGGACGTCTTGAAGCGGACGCTGTCGAAGACGTAGAACTCGGCCTCGGGACCGAAGTACGCGGTGTCGGCGATCCCGGTCGACGCCAGGTACGCCTCGGCCTTCTTCGCCACGTTGCGCGGGTCACGGGAGTACTGCTCGCCCGTGATCGGGTCGTGGATGAAGAAGTTGATGTTGAGCGTCTTGTCGCGGCGGAACGGGTCCACGCGGGCGGTCGACAGGTCGGCGCGCAGGGCCATGTCGGACTCGTGAATGGCCTGGAAGCCGCGGATCGAGGATCCGTCGAAGGCGAGCTCGTCGTCCGGGTCGAACGCCTCGACGGGCACCGTGAAGTGCTGCATGACGCCCGGCAGGTCGCAGAAGCGGACGTCGACGAACTTGACGTCCTCGTCCGCGATGAACTTCTTGGCCTCGTCGGCGTTCTGGAACATCCAGCTCCTCCTACTCCCGACCGTCCCGCCGGGGTGGTAGTTCGTTCGTGCGGCCAGTGCGGTGGCACACGCTGACCTCGACACTAGGGACGCGTGATTTCTCGGGCGTGACCCATTTGTTTCGCAGAAGTTAACCGGCTCTGTTCCACCGTAACGCGGACCGACCCCGGCGTACCCCGGTCAAATCCGGGCGCAGTACCTTTGGCGGGTGGACAAGAGGCAAGCAATCGGATCATGGCTCTCCGGCCCCCGTGCGGCCATGGAGGACGCCGGTGCGGACTTCGGCTACCGGGGGGAGCAGCTGGGTCTGCCCGAGGAGGGGCCGGGATCGATCGCCCGCCCCGGTCGGCGGCTCGTCGCCCTGGCCGTGGACTGGGGCCTGTGCTTCATGATCGCATACAGCCTGATCACGGACGGCTACGGCGGCCAGACGACCGGCAACTGGGCGCTGCTGATCTTCTTCGTCATGAGCGCCCTGACCGTCGGCACCATCGGCGTCACCCCGGGTAAGCGCCTCTTCGGCCTGCGCGTGGTCGCCCTCGACACCGGCACCGTCCACCCGGGCCGCGCCCTGCTCCGCACGGCCCTGCTCTGCCTCGCCGTCCCCGCCCTGATCTGGGACCGCGACGGCCGCGGACTCCACGACCGGGTGGCGAAGACGGTCGAGGTACGAATCTGAATCCCGGAATCCCGCCCGTCCGACGCGCCGGCTCCGTTCGCACCGGTCGGCTGACGTGCCGAGGGCCACTCGCAGCGGCCCGCTGACGTGCCGAGTGCCGTTCGTACCGGTCGGCTGCGGCCCATTGACGTGCCGAGTGCCGTTCGTACTGGTCGGCTGACGTGCCGAGGGCGCCTTGCACCGGTCGGCTGGCGTGCAGAGGTCCGTTCGTGCTGGTCGGCTGACGTGCCGAGGGCCACTCGCAGCGGCCCGCTGACGTGCCGAGTGCCGTTCGTACCGGTCGGCTGACGTGCCGAGGGCGCCTTGCACCGGTCGGCTGGCGTGCAGAGGTCCGTTCGTACTGGTCGGCCGCCGAGCCGACGGCCACTCGCAGCCTCCCGTTGACGTGCCGAGTGCCGCGGGTGCCGGTCGGCTGACGTGCCGAGGGCCTTTGGTACCCCTCGGCTAACGAGCCGAGGGCCACTCGCAGAGTCCCGCTGACGAGCCGACAGCCGCCCGTACCGGCCCGCTGACATGGCCCACCCGCCCGCCCCGCTGGACGAAGCCGAGGGCCACTCGCAGCGGCCCGCTGACGTGCCGAGGTCCGTTCGCACCGGTCGGCTGACGAACCGACAGCTTCCCCCACCGGCCCGCTGACTTGCCGAAGGCCGCCCGTACCGCCCCCCTAGACGAACCGACAGCTTCCCCCACCGGCCCGCTGACTTGCCGAAGGCCGCCCGTACCGCCCCCCTAGACGAACCGACAGCCACCCCCACCGGCCCGCTGACTTGCCGAAGGCCGCCCGTACCGCCCCCCTAGACGAACCGACAGCCACCCCCACCGGCCCGCTGACTTGCCGAAGGCCACCCGTACCGCCCCCCTAGACGAACCGACAGCCACCCCCACCGGCCCGCTGACTTGCCGAAGGCCACCCGTACCGCCCCCCTAGACGAACCGACAGCCACCCCCACCGGCCCGCTGACATGCCGAAGGCCACCCGTGCCGGTCGGGGCGGGTGGCCTTCGGGGTGGTTGCGCCGAAGTCAGCGGTGGTGCAGGATCGCCGCCACGACCTGCCGCAGCTCGGCCTCCGGATCCGCTGCCGCTCCGGGTGAGCGCCAGGCCACGAACCCGTCCGGCCGCACCAGCACCGCCCCGTCGGCCGACGTCCCGTGCGTCTCCGCCCAGTCGTCGCCCTCCGCGTCGTACGCCAGCTCGGCATCCGCCTCCGCACCGATCCGGTACGCGTCCAGCTGTACGCCGTCCGTGTCGGCGATGCGCCGGGCGGCGGCGTGCCAGGCGGCGCCCTCACTCGAGGCGGCGTCGCAGAGCAGCACCAGTGAACGCTCGTACAGATCGAGCGTGGAGACCCGTTCGCCCGCGTGCCGCAGCCACATGTGCGGGGCCCGGCTGCCCGGCTCCGCGGTCAGGCGCATCCCTTCGGGTACGACCGGCTGGGCCGGGTCGGCGCCCACGACGGCGCCCTGCGGGTAGCGGTAGGCGAGGACGATGTTGAGGATGCCGCCGCCCTTGCCGCCGCCGATGCCGGGGGGCGGGGCGAAACCGGGATGGCTGTGCTCCACCGAGCGGGCCGAGGCACGGGCGCTGGTGGCCAGGGCGACGGGCCGGCGCTCGGCGCCGTAGGTCTCCAGCAGCCCCGGCCCGGCCCAGCCGCCGAGGACGGCGGCCAGCTTCCAGGCCAGGTTGTGGGCGTCCTGGATCCCGGTGTTGGAGCCGAAGGCGCCGGTCGGGGACATCTCGTGGGCGGAGTCGCCGGCGAGGAAGACCCGGTCGACGGCATACCGTTCGGCGACCCGTTCGGCGGCGCGCCAGGACGCCTTTCCGGTGATTTCGACGTCGAGGTCGGGGGCGCCGACCGCGAGCCGGATGTGCCGCTGGAGCCGTTCCTCGGTGAACTCCTCCAGTTGCTCGCCCTGTTCGGGGTGCCAGGGGGCGTGGAAGACCCAGTTCTCCTTGTTGTCGACGGGCAGCAGGGCACCGTCCGCCTCGGGGTTGGTGAGGTAGCAGCAGATGAACCGCCGATCGCCGACGACGTCGGCGAGCAGCTTGGACCGGAAGGTGACGCTCACGTTGGCGAACAGGTCGCCGGGGCCGCTCTGCCCGATGCCGAGCCGGTTGCGGACGGGGCTGCGCGGACCGTCGGCCGCGACCAGGTAGTCCGCGCGGACCGTGTAGAGCTCGTCGCTGTCACGGTCCCGGACGAACGCCGTCACTCCTTCGGGGTCCTGCTCGAAGGACTCCAGCTCGTGGAAGTACCTCAGGTCGCCGCCGAGCGCGTCGGCCCCCTTCCTGAGCACCGGCTCCAGGTCGTTCTGGCTGCACAGGCACCACCCCGAGGGGCTGAACCGGGCGAGGCCGCCGCCCGGGTCCATCTCCTTGAACAGCCACTCCCCGGCGTCACCGACCAGCGTCGGGGTCTGCAGGATGCCGTGGTTGTCCGCGAGGAGGGCGGCCGCCGTCTTGATGTCCGGCTCGATGCCGGCCACCCGGTAGAGCTCCATCGTCCGCACGTTGTTGCCGCGGCCGCGCGGGTGGATCGAGGTCCCGGCATGCCGCTCGACGAGCATGTGGCGCACGCCGAGACGGCCCAGGAAGAGGGACATGGACAGGCCCACCAGCGAACCGCCCACGACGAGGACGGGAACCTGGTGATCGGCTTTTTGCTGCATCAAGGACTCCTGAGGCAGTGGTGGGGGGTGTTGGGGGTGTTGGGGGTGTTGCAGTTTCCATGCCCTCTGGAAGGGGGTTCCGCGTGCTCTATCACCCGCGTGGTTCACGCGAGTCGCGCACTGAGGGGGACCGGCAGAGGATCAAGAAGCGCTGACGTCGCGTCATCGGCGGCCGGCGTTCGCCCTGGCCTCCAGAGAAGGAGATTGCGCAGCATGACCACCACGTCGGAAAAGGTTTCGCAGCAGCAGCAGCTGACGCGACAGGTGTCGGCACGGGTCTCCCAGTCCGTGTTCGACGGCTCCCGCCTCCGGGTCATCCTGCTGGTCGACGTACACGACGGTGCCCAGCAGCAGTTCCTGGAGGCATACGAGCAACTGTGCAGCCAGGTGGCCTCGGTGCCGGGTCACGTCAGCGACCAGCTGTGCCAGTCCATCGAGAATCCCTCCCAATGGCTCATCACGAGTGAGTGGGAGAGCGCCCCGCCGTTCCTCGCCTGGGTGAACAGCGAGGAGCACGTGCAGATGGTGCGCCCGCTGCACAGCTGTGTACGGGACACCCGCTCGCTCCGCTTCCACATCGTCCGCGAGACGGGCGGCGCGGCGCCGATGGCCGACACGGCACACCGCCAACTGCAGATGTCCCCCCGGATCGGCGACGGCGTGATCCGCCACGCCCTCACCTTCACGGTCAAGCCGGGCAGCGAGCCGGAGGTCGCGAAGATCCTCGCGAACTACGATCCACCCGAGACGCGGGTCGACGAGACCACCCGTCTGGTCCGCACCTCTCTCTTCATGCACGCCAACCGGGTCGTACGGGCCATCGAGGTCCGCGGCGACCTGCTCGTGGCGCTGCGGCACGTCGCCCGGCAGCCCGAGGTACGGGCGATCGAGGAGGCCATCAACCCGTACCTGGAGCAGGACCGGGATCTCAGCGACGACGATTCCGCGCGCGTGTTCTTCACCCGGGCGGCGCTGCCCGCCGTGCACCACATCAGCGTGGACGAGATGCCCGAGGGCGCGCGGTACGCCCTGTCCTACCCGGCCCGGCCCGGCGAGGGCATGCAGCTGGCCGAGGCGCTCTCCCGGCAGGACGAGAAGGCGGCGCAGGACCCGGCGAACCCGGTGCTGCGCAGCACGATCTTCCAGCGGGACGACGTCGTCGTACGGCTGATCGACGTGCGCCCCGGCGTGGACGCCGACGTCGCCCTGTCGAAGTCCGGGGCACTGTCCCCGCCGAACGCCCTGCTGGACGGCGACGCCGCCCGCATGGAACTCGTCACCGACCGCCGCTCGCCGGACGCCTGATTCCGTCAGGCGCAGCACACCCACGGAGGAACGTCGTGATCAAACCCATTCCCAAGATCGTGGACCTCAGCGAGGTCGAGCCCAACACCCGGCGCGGCGGCGATCTGCGCGCCATGCTCACCCCGACCACGGTGGGCTCCACCAGCGGTTTCATGGGCGTGGCCATCGTCCAGCCCGGCGACCGCATCGCTGAGCACTACCACCCGTACTCCGAGGAGTTCGTGTACGTCGTCTGCGGGCAGCTGGAGGTGGACCTGGACGGCGAGGCGCACCCGCTCCGCCCGGAGCAGGGGCTGATGATCCCCGCCCACATGCGCCACCGCTTCCGGAACGTGGGCAACGTGGAGGCGCGCATCGTCTTCCACCTGGGGCCGCTGGCCCCGCGCCCGAGCCTGGGACACGTCGACACGGAGGAGACGGAGGTCATCGGGGCCGCCGCGGTGGCCACGGAGCCCGCATCCGCGTGTGCCGCCCACGACCGAGGTCAGGTTCGATCATGACCCGGCGCGTGGCGGTCACTGGCATAGGCATCGTCGCCCCGGGCGGCATCGGCGTACCGGCTTTCTGGGATCTGCTGGCCAACGGCCGGACCGCGACGCGGGGCATCACCTTCTTCGACCCCACGGGACTGCGCTCCCGGATAGCCGCCGAGTGCGACTTCGACCCGGCGGCGCACGGCCTCGACGAGGAGCAGATAGCGCGCGCGGACCGGTACATACAGTTCGCCCTGGTCGCCGGCGAGGAAGCGGTCCGGGACTCGGGTCTGGAACTGGCCCGGGAGGATCCGTGGCGGGTCGGGGTGTCCGTGGGCACCGCGGTCGGCGGCACCACCCGGCTGGAGCACGACTACGTCCTGGTCAGTCACCGAGGACAGCGCTGGGACGTCGAACACCAGCAGGCGGAGCCGCACCTGCACCGGGCGTTCTCGCCCAGTACGGTCGCCTCCGCGGTGGCGGAACGTTTCGGCGCCCAGGGTCCGGTCCAGACCGTCTCCACCGGCTGCACCTCCGGCCTGGACGCGGTCGGGTACGCCTTCCACACCGTCGAGGAGGGCCGGGCCGACATCTGCATAGCGGGTGCCTCGGACTCCCCGATCTCCCCCATCACCATGGCCTGCTTCGACGCGATCAAGGCCACGTCCCCGAACAACGACGACCCCGCCCACGCCTCCCGGCCCTTCGACAACAACCGTGACGGATTCGTGATGGGCGAGGGCGGCGCCGTGCTCGTCCTGGAGGAGCTGGAGCACGCGCGAGCCCGCGGCGCCCACGTGTACTGCGAGCTGGGCGGCTACGCCACCTTCGGCAACGCCTACCACATGACCGGCCTGACCAGCGAAGGTCTGGAGATGGCCCGGGCGATAGATCTGGCACTCGACCACGCCCGACTGGATCCGACGGCGATCGACTACGTCAACGCGCACGGATCCGGCACCCGGCAGAACGACCGCCACGAGACGGCGGCCGTGAAGCGGGCCCTCGGTCGGCACGCCTACGACACCCCCATGAGCTCCATCAAGTCGATGGTGGGCCACTCGCTCGGGGCGATCGGGGCGATCGAGGTGGTCGCCTGTGTGCTGGCCCTCGCCAAGCAGGTCGTACCGCCGACCGCGAACTACGAGACCCCCGACCCCGAGTGCGACCTGGACTACGTCCCGCGTGTCGCCCGCGAACGGAAGCTGACCAGCGTCCTGTCCGTGGGCAGCGGATTCGGGGGTTTCCAGTCGGCGGTGGTCCTGACCCGAAGCAGGGAGTGAGGACACGATGAGCGAACCGCACGATCGGCGCGCGGCCGTCACCGGAATCGGGGTGGTCGCGCCCAACGGAACCAGCACCGACGCGTTCTGGAAGGCCACCAAGGAAGGACTCAGCGTCCTCGACCGGGTCACCCGCGAGGGCTGTGAGCACCTTCCGCTGAAGGTGGCCGGCGAGGTCCGCGGCTTCGACCCGGCGGCGACGATCGAGGAGCGGTTCCTCGTCCAGACCGACCGGTTCACCCACTTCGCCATGGCCGCGGCGGACTTCGCCCTGGACGACGCACGGCTCGGGCAGGCCGACACCTCCGACGAGCCGTACTCCATCGGTGTGGTGACCGCGGCCGGGTCCGGCGGCGGCGAGTTCGGCCAGCGTGAGCTGCAACAGCTGTGGGGCAAGGGCAGCCGGTTCGTCGGCCCGTACCAGTCCATCGCCTGGTTCTACGCAGCGAGCACCGGCCAGATCTCCATCCGCCGCAAGTTCAAGGGCCCCTGCTCGGTCGTCGCCTCCGACGAGGCCGGCGGTCTGGACGCCCTGGCGCACGCGGCGCGGGCGGTGCGGCGCGGCACCGGCGCGATCGTTGCCGGCTCCACCGAGGCGCCCCTCGCGCCGTACTCGGTGGTCTGCCAACTGGGCTACGACGAGCTGAGCCGCGAGACCGATCCGTCCCGGGCCTACCGCCCGTTCACGGACGCGGCGTGCGGGTTCGTGCCGGCCGAGGGCGGCGCGATGCTCGTGGTGGAGGCGGCGGGTACCGCCCGCGAACGCGGCGCCGGGATCCGGGCCGTCGTGGCGGGCCACGGGGCCACCTTCACCGGCGCCTCCCGCTGGGCGGAGTCCCGCGACGGCCTCGCCCACGCGATCCGGCAGGCCCTTCGGGAGGCCGACTGCGCGCCCGAGGAGATCGACGTCGTCTTCGCCGACGCCCTCGGGGTGCCGGAGGCGGACCGGGCCGAGGCACTGGCGCTCGCCGACGCCCTCGGCGGACACGGCACCCGGGTGCCGGTCACGGCGCCGAAGACCGGAACCGGGCGGGGGTACTGCGCGGCCCCCGTGCTGGACACCGCCGCGGCCGTGCTCGCCATGGAGCACGGCCTGATCCCGCCGACGCCGAACGTCTTCGACGTCTGCCACGACCTCGACCTCGTGACGGGCCGTGCCCGGGCCGCCGAGCTGCGCACGGCGCTGGTCCTCAGCCGCGGACTCATGGGGTCGAACTCGGCGCTGGTGCTGCGACACGGCGCCGCGCAGTGAGCACAGCAAAGGAGGAAGACATGTCCCAGATCACCGTGGAAGAACTCGCCGCGCTCATGAAGAAGGCCGCCGGGGTCACCGTCAGCCCGCAGCAGCTCCAGGAGAAGCCGGACACCGGCTTCGACGTCCTCGGCGTCGACTCGCTGGGCCTGCTCGGCATCGTCGGCGAGCTGGAGAACGTGCACGGCACCCCGATGCCGGTCGACGCGGAGCGCTGCAAGACGCCCCAGCAGTTCCTCAACCTCGTCAACAGCACCCTGATGACTGGAGCCTGAGATGGCCGGACACACCGAGAACGAGATCACCATCGCCGCCCCGCTGGACCTGGTCTGGGACATGACCAACGACCTGGAGCGGTGGCCGCAGCTGTTCAGCGAGTACGCGTCCGTCGAGGTCCTCTCCCAGGAGGGGAAGAAGACGACGTTCCGGCTGACCATGCACCCGGACGAGAACGGCACCGTCTGGAGCTGGGTCTCCGAGCGCGAGCCGGACCGCGACACCCTCACCGTCAAGGCGCGCCGGGTGGAGACCGGGCCCTTCGCCCACATGAACATCCACTGGCGCTACGAGGAGGTCCCCGCCGGCACCCGGATGGTCTGGACGCAGGACTTCGCGATGAAGCCGGACGCGCCCGTCGACGACGACTGGATGACCGACAACATCAACAAGAACTCGAAGATCCAGATGGCCCTCATCCGGGACAAGATCGAGAAGGCGGCCGCCGGTGGTCACCGGCCCGCCCCCGCCCTGGCCGACTGAGCCCGACGACAGGAGAAGACCGTGCACCAGGCCCTGATCGTCGCCCGCATGGCCCCGGGCTCCGCCCCCGACATCGCCAAGGTGTTCGAGGACTCCGACCGGGGAGAGCTGCCGCACCTCGTCGGCGTCGTCCGGCGCAGCCTCTTCCAGTTCGGCGATGTGTACATGCACCTCATCGAGTCCGAGCGCGAGCCGGGACCGGCCATCGCCAAGGTCACCTCGCATCCCGAGTTCAGGGACGTCAGCGAGCGCCTCTCGGCATACGTCAGCGCGTACGACCCGGAGACCTGGCGGTCCCCGAAGGACGCGATGGCACAGCGCTTCTACCTCTGGGAGCGCGACGCCCGCGCCTGAACCCCGTCCCGGCCACCGGTGCCGGGCCCGCGTCCGACGCGGGCCCGGCACCGGTGTTCTCCGGGGGGAGTTCGCTCACACGGCGACCGTGCAGTCGAACGCGTGCAGGTAGGGGTTGACGGGCCGGATGTCGCCGACGGTCAGGCCGGCGGCCTGAAGCCGTCCGACCATGCTGTCGGTGGTGTGCTTGGCTCCGCCGACGTTCAGGAGCAGCAGCAGGTCCATGGCGGTGCTGAAGCGCATGGACGGGGTGTCGTCGACGAGGTTCTCGATGACCACGACCCGTGTGCCGGGACCGCCCGCCTCGACGACGTTGCGCAGCAGCCTGGCCGTGGACTCGTCGTCCCACTCCAGGATGTTCTTGATGATGTAGACGTCGGCCGTGACCGGGACGGACTCCCGGATGTCGCCGGGCACGATGCGCGCCCGGTCGGCGAGATCGCCACCCTGGCGCAGCCGCGGTACGGCGTTGTCCACCACCCGCGGCAGATCGAGCAGGTACCCCTTCATCGACGGGTACTTGTCCAGCAGGCTGGCCACCACGTGCCCCTGGCCGCCGCCGAGGTCCGCGACGGACGAAGCGCCGGACAGGTCCAAAAGTGCGGCGACATCGCGCGCCGACTGCTCGCTGGAGGTGGTCATCGCGCGGTTGAAGACGTCGGCAGACTCGGGGGCGTCCTCGTTCAGGTAGACGAAGAACTCCTTGCCGTAGAGGTCCTCGACGACGTTCCGGCCGGTGCGCACCGCCTCGTCGAGCTTCGGCCAGGCGTCCCAGGTCCACGGCTCGGTGCACCACAGGGAGATGTACCGCAGGCTGTTCGGGTCGTCCTCGCGCAGCAGTTTGGACATCTCGGTGTGGCCGAAGGTGCCGTCGGGCCGCTCGGCGAAGACGCCGTAGCAGGACAGGGCGCGCAGCAGCCGGCGCAGCGGCTTCGGCTCGGTCTTCACCGCGGCCGCGAGCTCCTCCACGGTCATGGGGGTGTCCGCGAGCGCGTCGGCGACGCCCAGCCGGGCTGCCGCGCGGACGGCGGCGGCACACGCCGCCCCGAACACGAGCTCTCTCAGCCGCATCGACGGCGGTGGTGGCGGAGGAGCCGAGAGCTCGGGGGATGGAGCGGTCATGTGCCGCCTTCCTTCCTTGCGTGAGTGGGTTACGGCTGTCCGGTCAGCACAGACCCGCGGGCTTGGAGGCCCCGCAGGTGTTGGCGTCGAACGCGTTGGCGCTCTTGGTGGCTTCCTGGTTGACGAGGTCCGCCGGCGAGTTGTTCTCCAGGCGGTTGTCGGTGATCCGGTTCCGCTCGCTCGTGACGCCCACCATGCTCTTGAACAGGACGATGCCGCCGGACAGCGGGGACTTGCCCGAGTGGCCGGTGACCACGTTCCGCGCGACCAGGGTGTTCTCGGCGCCGGTCAGGACGATGCCGGAGCCCTGCAGGAAGGGCAGCCGGGCGGTCTTCGCGCAGTACTTGTTGTTGTTCTCGACGCGGTTGTCGCTGACGGTCAGAGCGCCCGCCCTCGGCTTGTTCTCGTCGCCGACGACGAACAGGCCGGTGCAGTTGCCGGTGAGGTGGTTGGCCGTGACGGCGAGGTTCCGCAGCCGGCGGACGGTGATGCCGATCCGGTTGTCCTCGAGGTGGTTCCGCTCGATCACCGTGCCCTTGGTGTCGGTGGCGCCCACCTCGGCCTTCACGTTGTTGGCGAGGAACAGGCCCGCGTCACCGTTGCCCCGGGCGATGTTGTCCCGGAAGACGCCGCGGGTGGAGTGCTCCTGCGCGATGCCCCACTGCCCGTTGTCGTCGGCGGTCACCCGCCGCACGGTCAGGCGGTCGGTCCCCAGCGCGAACAGGCCGTTCTTGGAGAAGTCGGTCACCTTCAGGTCGGCGATGGTGACGTCCTGGAGGGCCTTGTTCTTCTCCCCGATCACGCAGATGCCGTTCCCCGAGTCGAGGCAGTTCGGGGTGGCCTTCGTGGCGCGCGGCGCGACCTTCTTCTTCTGGACCGGCTGGATCACCGTGTCGTCGCCGTGGTGGCGCAGTCCGCGCAGGGTCAGTCCCGGCGTCCTCACCGTGATGCTCTCGTGGTAGACGCCGGGCATGACGAGGACCGTGTCGCCGGGCTGGGCGGCGTTCACGGCCTTCTGGATCGACTCGCCCGGCGTCACCACGTGGACCTGGTGGGCGGCCGACGCGGGAGCGGAACCGACAAGGGCGCCCAGGAGCGCCGTCGCGCATGCGACGTATGTGATATGGCGTTTTGTCACATTCCGAAGGCTAGGAGCGCATCAGTCGATTACCGGCTGGATGCTCCGTTCGACGGCGTGTCACCCCGGAAGGCAGTACGGGCCGAGCCGGGCGCCTGTACGCCCGGGCTCAGCCCGTACCTGTGGTCCGCGACGCCGACCGAGGGTCAGCGGGCCCTCGGTCCGCCCTTCGGCAGCCGCATGCCCTTGGGCATCGGCCCCTTGGGCAGCGGCATGTTGCTCATCAGGTCGCCCATCGCCCGCAACCGGTCGTTGGTGGCGGTCACCTGGGGTCCGGTCAGTACGCGCGGCAGCTTCAGCATGGTCGTGCGCAGCTTCTTCAGCTCGACCGCGTCCTCGCCGGTGCCGACGATCAGGTCGTGCACCGGCACGTCCGCGACGACCCGGTTCATCTTCTTCTTCTCGGCGGCCAGCAGGGACTTCACCCGGTTCGGGTTGCCCTCGGCGACCAGCACGATGCCGGCCTTGCCGACCGCCCGGTGCACCACGTCCTGGCTGCGGTTCATCGCCACCGCGGGGGTCGTCGTCCAGCCCCGGCCGATGTTGTCGAGCACGGCCGCGGCGGCGCCCGGCTGGCCCTCCATCTGCCCGAAGGCGGCCCGCTCGGCGCGGCGCCCGAAGACGATCGCCGTCGCGAGGAAGGCGAGCAACAGGCCCAGGATGCCGAGATAGATGGGGTGACCGATCAAGAAACCGATCGCGAGGAAGACACCGAAGGTGACGATTCCGACTGCCGCGAGTACAAGACCGATCTTCTTGTCGGCCCTGCGGGTCATCTTGTAGGTCAGAGCGATCTGCTTCAGTCGCCCGGGGTTCGCAGCGTCCGCTGCGGTTTCCTTCCTCGCCATGCCACGAAGTCTACGTGGCTCGCGAACCGCCTTCGACGGCGGTGCGCATCTCAGGAGCGACGGGCGAAGGTCTGCTCCACGATCCGCTGCGCCTCGATCCGGTCCTTGGCCCGGCGGCGGTCCTCCAGCACGGAGGTCCAGGCGTTGCGGCGGGCGGTGCGCTGGCCGCCGCTCATCAGCAGGGACTCCACGGCGCGCAGGGCGGTGGTGAAGGACGGAATGGCGGTGGCGCGGACGGGCGCGGCCTGCATGGTGGAGGTCCCCCCTCGAGATCGGCTGTGGATACCGGTGTACGTGGCGTGAGGCCAGCGTCACTGATTGGTGTTACCAGGGCGTGACCGACCGGTCAAACACCAATGAAGCCTTGATACGGCGGCCCCGAACGCGGACGCGGCCCTGACGTACGCCCTCATCTGCGAGGACGGTCAGGACCGCGTCGTATCGGTCACTACCTGCGGGTAGCCGCTTGTGCGGGAATTCACACGCTCGCCGCACGCCGTACGGGGACGGCGGGTGACGCCGCGTCAGACGGCCTGCGCCGCGACGTACGTACCCCGCTTCTCGACGGCCATCTGGTACAGGCGCCCGGCGCGGTACGAGGAGCGCACCAGCGGGCCGGACATCACACCGGAGAAGCCGATCTGCTCGGCCTCCTCCTTCAGCTCCACGAACTCCTGCGGCTTCACCCAGCGCTCCACCGGGTGGTGGCGCACCGACGGGCGCAGGTACTGCGTGATGGTGACCAGCTCGCACCCGGCGTCGTGCAGCTGCCTGAGCGCGTCGCTGACCTCCTCACGGGTCTCGCCCATGCCGAGGATCAGGTTGGACTTGGTCACCAGGCCGTAGTCGCGGGCCGCGGTGATGACCTTCAGGGAGCGGTCGTAGCGGAAGCCGGGGCGGATCCGCTTGAAGATCCGGGGCACCGTCTCGACGTTGTGCGCGAAGACCTCGGGGCGGGCCGAGAAGACCTCCGCCAGCTGCTCGGGGACCGCGTTGAAGTCGGGAGCCAGCAGCTCGACCTTGGTGTGACCACCCTCACGGCCGGCGGTCTGCTGGTGGATCTGGCGCACGGTCTCGGCGTACAGCCAGGCGCCGCCGTCCTCCAGGTCGTCGCGGGCGACGCCGGTGATGGTGGCGTAGTTCAGGTCCATGGTGACCACGGACTCGCCGACCCGGCGGGGCTCGTCGCGGTCGAGCGCCTCGGGCTTGCCGGTGTCGATCTGGCAGAAGTCGCAGCGCCGGGTGCACTGGTCGCCGCCGATGAGGAAGGTCGCCTCGCGGTCCTCCCAGCACTCGTAGATGTTCGGGCAGCCGGCTTCCTGGCAGACCGTGTGCAGGCCCTCGCTCTTCACGAGGTTCTGCATCTTGGTGTACTCGGGGCCCATTTTCGCCCGGGTCTTGATCCACTCGGGCTTGCGCTCGATGGGGGTCTGGCTGTTGCGGACCTCCAGGCGCAGCATCTTGCGTCCGTCGGGTGCGACTGCGGACACGACCGGCTCCCTAGCGATTGGTGGTACGGCGACTTTTCAGGGTACGCCCGTTGGAATTCTGGCCTGCGTCGGTGCCGGCCAGGTTATGCGGCCGGGGCCTTCTCGATCACCCTCGGCTTCAGTTCCGCGTTCTCCAGTACGTCCCTCAGGTGGCGCTCGACGATCGGGAGCACCTCCTCGATCGTGATGTCGCGGCCCAGCTCGTTCGCGAGGGAGGCGACGCCCGCGTCGCGGATGCCGCAAGGGATGATCTTGTCGAACCACTTGTTGTCGGGGTTCACGTTCAGCGCGAAGCCGTGCATCGTGACGCCCTTGGCGACACGGATGCCGATGGCGGCGATCTTGCGGTCCTCGCGGCGCTGGCCGGCATTGGAGGGGGCGTACTCCGGGCCGTTCAGGCGGGGGTCGAACTCCTCGTCGTGCAGCCGGGGGTCGAAGTCGAGGGAGAGGCCGCCGACGGACGGGCGCTGCTCGACCGGGTCGCCGAGGACCCACACCCCGCTGCGGCCCTCGACCCGGGTGGTCTGCAGGCCGAACTCCGCGCAGGTGCGGATCAGCGCCTCTTCCAGCCGTCGTACGTGCGCCACCACGTCCACCGGGCGCGGGAGCTTCTGGATCGGGTAGCCCACCAGCTGGCCCGGGCCGTGCCAGGTGATCTTGCCGCCGCGGTCCACGTCGACGACCGGTGTGCCGTCGAGGGGGCGCTCGTTGTCCGCCGTGCGCCGGCCCGCGGTGTAGACCGGCGGGTGCTCCAGCAGCAGCACGGTGTCGGAGACCTCGTCGGCGAACCGCGCCGCGTGCACCCGGCGTTGCTCGTCCCACGCCTCCTGGTACTCGACGGCGTCCGCGCCGAATCCCATACGGACGAACCGCAACTCACTCACGGCAAGCGCCTCCCTAGAGGTCGTAAGGCATGAAACGCGCCTACGCCACTGTACGACTCCTCCGGGCGCGTCAGCCCTGGGGGCAATCCTCACACGATCGGATGAATGAACGTCGAAGTGTGCTATCAGCTGCTCACTCTCCGCTACATTCGCGCCGTTCACGAGGCCATATGGGCTGCTCACAGGCAATCCGGGCAGCGCGGTGGCGACAGCCGCCGAACGCCCGAAGGCAGGAGACCGCACCGCAGATGACGGAACGACCCGCGCAGCGCACTCCCAACCGCCAGCTCGCCGCGCTCATCGCAGAAGCGGGGTTCTCCAACGCAGGTCTCGCCCGTCGCGTGGACCAGCTCGGCCTCGAACACGGACTCGACCTCAGATACGACAAGACCTCCGTCACCCGCTGGCTGCGCGGACAGCAGCCCAGGGGAACGACCCCGGCGCTCATCGCCGAGGTGTTCACCCGCCGCCTCGGCCGCCGGCTCACCGCCCAGGACCTGGGCCTGGACGCCTGCGCCCCGGTGTACGCGGGGCTGGAGTTCGCGGCGGGGCCCGAGGAGGCCGTCGACATCGTCAGCGGCCTGTGGCGCAAGGACTCCGGCAGCCATGCCGAGCTGCGCAAGATCGCCTTCACCCCGGCCGGGCTGGTCGTCCCCAGCCGGGACTGGCTGATCGGCCGCGCCGACGAGAAGGTCGCCCGGGGCGAGTCCCCGGCCCGGGTGCCCGCGCAGGGCCGCCCGGCGGTGCCCCAGCAGCGCGGCCGGGCCGAGCGCGGGCCCGGCCACCGGGTCACCTCCGGCGACATCGCCGCGCTCCGCTCGGTCGCCGAGCTGTTCCGCACCCTCGACAACGCCTACGGCGGCGGCCACGCCCGGCAGGCCCTGGTGCGCTACCTGGAACACGAGCTCGAACCGATGCTGCGCGGCACCTACGGCGAGCAGACCGGCCGCCGGCTGTTCGGCGCCGCCGCCGACCTCACCCGGCTCGCCGGCTGGACGTCGTACGACATCGCCGCGCACGGTCTCGCCCAGCGGTACTTCGTACAGGCGCTGCGGCTGTCGCAGGCGGCCGGGGACCGGGCGTACGGGGCGTATGTCCTGGTCACGATGAGCCGGCAGGCCGTCTATCTGAGCCACGGGCGCGAGGCCGTGCAGCTGGCGCGGGTGGCCCAGCAGGGGGTGGGCGGCTCCGCGCCGCCCGTCGTGCAGGCGCTGCTGCACGCCGCCGAGGCACGGGGGCACGGGGTGCTGGGGGAGGTACGGGCGTGCACCGCGTCCCTCGTCCGCGCCGAGCGCGCGCTGGAGGGCGCCCGGCCCGGGGACGACGTCCCGTACTGGGCGCGCTTCTTCGACGAGGCACAGCTCG
Source organism: Streptomyces spinoverrucosus (assembly GCF_015712165.1). NCBI lineage: Bacteria > Bacillati > Actinomycetota > Actinomycetes > Kitasatosporales > Streptomycetaceae > Streptomyces > Streptomyces spinoverrucosus. The sequence continues at coordinate 6,547,119 of NZ_JADPZX010000001.1, forward strand.
CCGACGAGTTCGGGCACTGCCACCGGGACCTGCAGCAGTTCCGCGCCGCCGCGCAGCACGCGGAGCGCTCGCTGCAGCTGCGGGGCCCCGGTTTCGCCCGCAGCAGTCTGTTCTGCCGTGTCGTCCTCGCCACCGCCCGCCTCGGCCTCGGCGAACTCGACCAGGCCTGCCAACTGGCCGCCGAAGCGGCCGGCCAGGCGGCGGAGATGCGGTCGGTGCGGGCGGTGGAGTACGTCAAGGACTTCGAACGCCGCCTGGAGCCGTACAAGGACGCGGCACCGGTGCGGACGTACCGGGACAAGGTGGCCGTGCTGAACTGACGGCGTCGTGACGGGGTGGCGGTGAGTCGATCCGCCTCACGCCGCCCGAGCCGTGGGCGCCGGGTCCGCCGCGTGCATCGAGCCCGTCGCCCCGAGGTCGGCCAGGATCGCCGCGGCCGCCCGGTGGGCCGAGTGCAGCCCGCCCTGGACCGTACTGGTGTCCCGGTGGTCGCCGCACACGTACAGGCCCGCCAGCAGCCGCACCGGCCGTCGCAGATCGTGCGGCGGCCGCATCACCGGCACGGCCTCGGCGGTGTGGTGCACGGCGAGCGTCTCCCACCGTGCCGTCGACGTGCCGTACAGCCGGGCCAGATGCATTCGTACCGCCGTGTCGACATCGCTCGGTACGGCCCCCAGCACCGTCGACGACACCAGCGCCCGCCCCGCCGGCGCGCGCGTCGGATCCACCGCGCTGACCACCGCCGTGTGCGCCACCGGGCCGCCCCGGTCGGCGTCCAGCAGTAGCGAGGCCCCGGTCTGCGGTGCCTCGTCGGTCGTGTGGTGCACCACCGTCACCGGATGGAAGTCCGGCACCCGCAGCCCGGGCAGCAGCTCGGCCGCCGTCCGCGCGTCCGTCGCCAGCAGCACCGCCCGGCACCGGAACTCCCCGTGCTCGGCCGTGCTCACCGACGTCGTGGACACACCGGTGACCCGCACCCCGGTGCGCACCGTCCCCGGCGGCAGCCCGCGCGCGAGCAGCTCCGGCAGCACCTCGGCGCCGCCCTCCGGCACACACATCCGCCCCGCCGCGAACGCCCGCAGCGCCAGATCCGCGCACCGGCTGGACGTCCGCAGCTCCGGGTCGCACAGCAGCGCGGCGAGCAGCGGGCGCAGGAAGCCGTCGACGGTCCGGGCGGGCAGCCCGCGCTCCGCGAGGGCCTGACCTGCGGGCAACTCCGGGCGGGACAGCAGCCGTTCGACCGGCATCTGGCCGATCCGGGCCAGCGCCGCCCCGAGCCGCGCCTGATCGACGGCACCGCCCAGCGGCGCACCCGCCGGTCCGCGGGAACCGGTGCCGGGCCTCCCCGTCGAACGGGGGGCGCTCGCAAGGGCGCGCACGGCATGGAGTGCGCCCCTCGCGCTCCTGCCGCCCGCCGGGGCGCCCGCACGCTGCCGGCGCCCGTCGCTGTGCAGCAGGACACCCGGGGTGAACGCGCGCAGCGCGAGCGCGTCGAGCCCCGGTGTCAGACGCAGTTCGGGATACGACGTGAACAGGAGCTGCCCGATGCGGTCGAGCCGGAAGCCGTCGACCTTCTCCGTCGCCATCCGCCCGCCCACACAAGGGGCGGCCTCCAGGACGGTGGTCGGGATTCCTGCACCGGTCAGCCGATGCGCCGCGGCGAGACCGGCGACCCCGGCTCCCACGACGACGACATCCGCCTGATACGCGGGCTCAAGCACGTGCCCCTCCTCGACGTTGCACGGCCGGTGGAGAGGTCATGCCCTCAACCGGCTCCGGGGATACCCGAGTTCGGGTCGAGGTTAGGGCCGCGTTCGGTCAAGGGAAGTCGCGCATGAACAGGGCACGGTCGCACGGCGGTCGCATACGGTCAGGTACGGCCAAGGGGGCAGGGTGCCACGTCCTGGACGACCGTAAACCTCACCCCGCCGCGCGAATCGCCTCCTCGATCCCCGGGAAGGCGAAGCCGAACCCGGACTCCAGCAACCGCTTCGGCACCACCCGCTGACTGCCCAGCACATCCCCGGCCATCTCGCCCAGCACGGCCCGCAGCACCGGCGCCGGCACCGCGAACAGCGTGGGCCGGCGCAGCACCCGCCCCATCGCCGCGGTGATCTCACGGTTCGTCAGCGGCTGCGGGGCCGTCAGATTGAACGGCCCCGACAGGTCCTCACGGTCGATCAGGTGCCGGAGCGCGGCGACCTCGTCGTGCAGCGAGATGAACGACCAGTACTGCCGCCCGTCCCCGAGCCGCCCACCGAGACCCGCCAGGAACAGCGGGAACAGCCGCCCCCAGGCACCGCCCTTGCGCGACACCACCAACCCGGTCCGCGCGAACACCGTCCGCACACCCGCGTCCCGCGCGGGCGCCGCGGCCGACTCCCACTCCACGCACAGTTCCGGCAGGAAACCCCTCCCCGCGGGCGCCTCCTCGTCGACGGCCCGCTGCCCGGTGTCGCCGTAGTAGCCGATCGCGCTGCCGCTGACGAACACCCGCGGCCGCCGCTCCGCCGGCAGCCCGGCGACCGCCCCGGCCAGCGTCGCCGTACCGCGCACCCGGCTGTCGCGGATCCGCGCCTTGTACTCCTCGGTCCAGCGGCGGTCGCCCACCCCGGCGCCCGCCAGGTTCACCACCGCGTCGCACCCGGCCAGCCCGGCCGGATCGACGTACTCGCGCTCCGGATCCCAGCGGACCTCGCCCGCCGCCCGGGGCTCCCGGCGTACCAGGCGCACCACTTCGTGCCCCTCGGCGGTCAGGGATCGCACGAGGGCGCTGCCGATGAGACCGGACGCGCCGGCCACCGCGATTCGTTCCATGCGGCCCATACTGCCGGTCAAGCCCGGATAAATGCCGAACAGGCGCTCCCACGGCCGCCGTACAGTGACGTCATGCCGGTTCCGTACATACGTCACGCCAGGTACGCCGACGAGGAAGAACTGGGGCGGCTCGACCGCCGTTGCTGGTCCGGGCTGCACTCCGTCCAGCCGCGCCCCAGGCCGCCGTACGACCCCTTCTTCAACGACCGCTTCGGGCCGCGCGACCATCTCGTCGCCGAACTCGCCGGAGCGATCGTCGGCTACATACGGCTCGCCTTCTCCACCCCGCTGGACAGCAACGCGCACGTCCGCCAGATCCAGGGCCTCGTCGTCGCCGAGGAGGCGCGGGGCGCCGGGGTCGGCCGGGCGCTGCTACGGGCCGTGCAGGACGAGGCACGGCGGCAGGGGGCCCGCCGGATCACCCTGCGGGTCCTCGGGCACAACACCCCGGCCCGCAAGCTCTACGAGTCCGAGGGGTTCGTGGTGGAGGGCGTGCTGCCGGAGGAGTTCTTCCTCGACGGGGAGTACGTCGACGACGTGCTGATGGGCCGGGCCCTGTGAGCCGTGCCGGGCGCTACGACGCCACCAGCTCGCCCGTGTCCACCGGTGTCGTCGCGTCCGCCGCCCGCGTCGCGTCACCGGCGACCTCGTCGGCCGTCAGGACGTACCCCGTCTCCGCGTCGGAGGTGGAGCGGGCGAAGACCACGCCGTAGACCCTGCCGTCGGTGGTGAGCAGCGGGCCGCCGGAGTTGCCGGGGCGGACCGTGGAGCGGATCGAGTAGATCTCGCGGGTGACGTTCTCGTCGCTGTAGATGTTCTGGCCGGTCGCCCGCACCCGGTTGGCGACCGTCGCCGCCTGCAGATCCAGCCCGCCGTCCTGCGGATAACCGGCGACAACGGCCGCGTCGCCGCGATCGGCGTCGTCGTCGAACTCCAGGGCGGGGGCGCGCAGATCGGGGACGTACAGCACGGCCACGTCCTTGTCCGGGTCGAACAGCACCACCCGTGCCTCGTACGACGGCCCGACCCCGCCGATCCGTACGGTCGGCTCGTCGATGCCCGCCACCACGTGCGCGTTGGTCATCACATGCTCGGCCGTGTACACGAACCCGCTGCCCTCGCGCCCCTGGTCGCCCACGGCGCCCTCGACCTTCACCGTGCTCAGCTTGGCCGCGTTGGTGGCGGCAGGCGTGACGCTGTCGCCGGAGGGCCTCGCCACCTCGGCGGTCGACTCGTTCTCGAACGGGTTGAACACCTGCGGGAAGCCCGCCTCGGTGAGCGCCGACGTGGCCCGCGAGAACCAGGCCGGTGTGGTGTCCGGCATCGCGCTCTGCACCGCGCCCAGCACCCGTGAGTCCCGGATGGCGCCCGTCAGCAGCGGCGAGGCGGACGCCGCCAGCACGCTCGCCGCCACCCACGCCACGATCAGCACGGCGACCGAGTTGGCCGCCGCCCCGCCGGCCCCGTCGGCCACCCGCAGCGGCCCCCGGTCCAGCTCCCGCCGCAGCCGCAGCGCCGGCCGACCGGCCAGCTCGTGCCCCACCACCGCCGGGACCAGCACCGTGAGCACCGCCGTCACCGTCGCCGCCGTCGTCCCCGGCGACACCAGGTCCATCACCCACGGCAGGATCCACACGCCGATGACCGCGCCGCCCACGAACCCGGCGAGCGAGACACAGCCGGCCACCAGTCCGCGCCGGTAGCCGGAACCGGCGTACACCAGGATCACCAGCACCAGCAGGATGTCGAGCAGGTCCACGGAGCCGCCTTTCTCTAGGACCCGTCGGTGCGCGGGTACGCGCCCCAGCACGCCTTAGTACGCGCCGGACGGGTCCAGTGATCAGCCACGCCCGCGCCACCGGTCGGGAAACCGGCCACGTGTGCGTGTATCCCGAAAAACGTCACCGACCCGGACGATGGTTCCACCAGGTGGCACAGCACACATCGCGGGCGCAGGCGCTCGGACCGACAGTGGGTCCATGCGTGTCCTGAGACAAGGCAAGAGAAGAAGACGGGGAGCACGGCGCCGCGCCGTGCCGATACGTGGCACCGCCGTGGCGCTGGCGGGCTGTCTGCCCGGAGTCGCCGCGGTCACCGCCCTGGCGCTGTGCGCCCACGTGGTGGACCGGTTGGTGACGGACGCCCGGACCGCCCGCTCGCTCGCCGTCGCCCGGGCGGGCACCCCGCACACCGCACCCAAGCCGCCCGTCGTCCCCCGGACGGCCTGGACCGGCCAGGGCCGGGCCCCCGTCGAGAAGCAGCCGCCACCGCGCTACGACGACAAGGTCGTCGCCGTGTTCGTGCACCACACCGACACCCCCAACGCGTACCGCTGCACCGACTCGCCCCGCATCATCCGCGACCTCTACGCCGGCCAGACCGGCGACCAGGACTGGGACGACATCGGCTACAACTTCCTCGTCGACCGCTGCGGCACCATCTACGAGGGCCGCGCGGGCGGCGTCACCCGCCCCGTCACCGGCGCCCACACCCTGGGCTTCAACCACCGCACCGCCGGCATCGCCGCCATCGGCACCTTCACGGCGGGCGCCGAGGTGCCGCGCGCGATGACCGAGGCGATCGCCGCGCTGGCCGCCTGGAAACTGGGCCTGTCGGGCACCGACCCGCACGCGAAGGTGCGCCTGGTCTCCAGCAACAGCCGCAGCCGCTTCGCCGCCGGCACCTCCGCCACGCTGCCCGCCCTGGCCGGCCACAACGACGGCTACATGACCAACTGCCCCGGCGCCGCCCTGACCGCGCGGCTGCCGCAGATCAGGGACCGGGCGGCCCGGTTGCAGGGGCGGCCGTGAACTCCATAGGAAGGCCACAGCCGCCCCGCAGGGCACTGAGAGGCCCGCGCCCTACCGTTGCGGCCAGCAGCCGACCGGAGGTGGGGAACATGAGCAGCAGCCGTGGTACGGAGCACGGGGCGGGCACGTGGAACGGGGCCCTGCGGGGACCCTGGACGGTGCTCTGCGCGGTCGCGACGGTCGTCCTCGGACCGGCCGCGGTCACCGCGTCGGCACTCGACCAGGCCAACGCGGCACCGCTGCACCACGCGGCGAAGGCCGATCAGACGCAGGCGTACATACCGACGGACACCCGCCGCAGGGGCGCCTGAACCCCGAGCGCCGGTCTCACTCCTTGAAGCGGTCCCACAGTCGCGGGAACCGCTCCGCGAGCACCGCCTCGTTCTCGAATTCGACCGGCGTGCCCTCCGGCTCGGCGGTGGCGGGCGCGATGCCGAGGTCGGGAGCGACGGTGCCGGTGAGCTGTTCGTAGGCCTCGTCGGCGGCGTAGCCCAGCTCCTCGCCGTCGCCGTCGATCTCCTCGTCGAAGTCGCCCAGCAGGTCGGCGAGCGAGTCGGGGTCGTGCACGCCGCCCTCGTACACCTCGCGGCCCTGGCCGATCAGCCAGCACCGGAAGAAGTCGAAGGCGTCGTCGCTGGCCCCGTCGAGCAGCACCCAGGCGGCGCCCCACAGGTCCCAGGTGTACGCGCGGTTGTAGCGGGCCTCGAAGTGACGGGCGAAGTCGAGGACCATCTCGGGATCCAGCCGCAGGAGCCGGTCCACGAGGAGGTCGGCCTGCTCCTCCGGGTCGCCCTCGGCGGCCTCGCGGGTGGCGTCGATCAGCTCCCAGAACTCCGTCTCGTCCATCACGGGACAAGCATCGGGCCTTCACGGGTGGGGCGCACGCGGAGTGGGGCGGATCGTTATGTGCCGTACAGGGCGGCGATCCGCCGCGCGTCCCGGGCGAACCGCGCCCGCAGCTCCTCGGGCGCCAGCACCTCGACCTCCGGTCCGAGGGCGGTGAGCTGGGTGTGCGCGACCTCCTCGGACTCCACCGGGAGCGTCACGGTCACCCAGCCGTCGTCGTCCGGGGCGCCCACGGCGGCCAGCGCGTCCCGCGCCGACTGCGGATCGAGGGCGAACGGCAGCCTCCGCACGCCCTCCCCGGACAGCCGGACCACCACCTCGGCGCGCAGGATCGAGCGCGCGAACTGCTCCGCCCGCTCCTCCCAGAACGCGGGCAGCTCGAACTCCCCGTCGCGCGCGAACCGCTCCTCGCCCGGCTCCACCGCCGTGAACCGGTCGATCCGGTACACCCGGAAGGCCCCGTGATCCGCCACCCGCGCGCACAGGTACCAGACGCCCGCCTTGAGTACGAGCCCGTACGGCTCCAGCTCCCGGACGACCTCTGCCTCCCCGCGCACATAGCGGGCGACGATCCGCCGGTCGTCCCACACCGCGTCCGCGACCGCGGGCAGCAACTCGGGCGTCCGGGGCTCCTTGAACCAGTTCGGGGCGTCCAGATGGAACCGCTGCGCGGCCGTCCTCGATGCGTCCCGCAGGGAGGGCAGCAGCGCGGCGGACACCTTCAGCCGGGCGGCGGAGGCGGCGTCCTCCAGCCCCATCTCCCTCAGCGCCCCCGGCACCCCGGACAGGAACAGCGCCTCGGCCTCGCCGCGGTGCAGGCCGGTCAGCCGCGTGCGGTATCCGCCGATCAGCCGGTAACCCCCGGCCCGGCCCCGGTCGGCGTACACCGGAACCCCGGCCTCCGACAGCGCCTGCGCGTCCCGGGTCACCGTCCGCTCCGACACCTCCAGCTCCCGCGCCAGCTCGGCGGCGGTCATGGTCGGCCGGGACTGGAGCAACAGCACCATCTTGATGAGCCGGGCAGCGCGCATGCGTTCATGATGCCGGGGGCCACTGACATCGATACTCGTACAACGAAGGGGTACGGCTGCCGCCGTACCCCTTCCGCGAGCGTGGGCCTTACAGCCCGTACTTCTCGCGGGCCTCCTTCACGGCCGTCGCCTTGACCTCGCCCCGCTTGGCGAGCTGGGCCAGGGCCGCGACGACGATCGACTCCGCGTCGACGCCGAAGTGGCGGCGGGCGGCGTCGCGGGTGTCGGACAGACCGAAGCCGTCGGCGCCCAGCGAGGAGTAGTCCTGCTCGACCCACTGCGCGATCTGGTCGGGGACCTGGCGCATGTAGTCGGAGACCGCCAGCACCGGGCCCTCGGCGCCCTGCAACGCCTGCCGGACGTACGGCACCCGCTCCTCGCCGCGCAGCAGTGCCGCGTCGGCCTCCAGCGCGTCCCGGCGCAGCTCGCTCCAGGAGGTCGCGGACCACACGTCGGCGGCCACGCCCCACTCCTCGGCGAGCAGCGTCTGCGCCTTCAGCGCCCAGTGGATCGCCGTACCGGAGCCGAGCAGCTGGACGCGCGGGGCGTTGGCCGGCGCGGTCACGCCCGCCGACTCGGCCGTGTTGAAGCGGTACAGGCCCTTGACGATGCCCTCGTCGATGCCGAGGCCCTGCGGCTTCGCGGGCTGCGGCAGCGGCTCGTTGTAGACGGTGAGGTAGTAGAAGACGTTCGGGTCCTCACCGGGCGCCGCCTCGCCGTACATCCGGCGCAGACCGTCCTTGACGATCGCCGCGACCTCGTACGCGAACGCCGGGTCGTACGTCAGCGCCGCCGGGTTGGTCGCCGCGATGACGGGGGAGTGGCCGTCGGCGTGCTGCAGGCCCTCACCGGTCAGCGTCGTACGACCGGCCGTCGCGCCGATGAGGAAGCCGCGGCCGAGCTGGTCGCCGAGCTGCCACATCTGGTCGGCCGTGCGCTGCCAGCCGAACATCGAGTAGAAGATGTAGAACGGGATCATCGCTTCGCCGTGCGTGGAGTACGCGGTGGACGCGGCGATGAAGTCGGCCATCGAACCGGCCTCGGTGATCCCCTCGTTGAGGATCTGGCCGTTCTCGGCCTCCTTGTAGTACATCAGCTGGTCGCGGTCGACCGGCTCGTACGTCTGGCCCTTGGGCGAGTAGATGCCGAGCGACGGGAACAGCGACTCCATGCCGAAGGTGCGCGCCTCGTCGGGGACGATCGGCACCCAGCGCCTGCCCGTCTCCTTGTCGCGGACCAGGTCCTTGACCAGGCGGACGAACGCCATGGTGGTGGCCACGTTCTGCGAGCCGGAGCCCTTGTCGAAGGAGGCGAAGGCCTTCTCGGCGGGCGCGGGCAGCGGCGCAACCGGGTGCACGCGGCGGGCCGGGGCGGGACCGCCGAGGGCGGCGCGACGCTCCTGGAGGTAGCGGACCTCGGCGGAGTCGGCGCCCGGGTGGCCGTAGGGGACCACGCCGTCGACGAACGCGCTGTCGGCGATCGGCAGGCCGAGCAGGTCGCGCATCGTCTTGAACTCGTCCACCGTCAGCTTCTTCATCTGGTGGTTGGCGTTCTTCGACGCGAAGCCCGTGCCGAGGGTGTGGCCCTTGACCGTCTGGGCCAGGATCACGGTCGGCGCGCCCTTGTGCTCGACGGCGGCCTTGTACGCGGCGTACACCTTGCGCGGCTCGTGGCCACCGCGGGAGAAGTGGAAGCAGTCGAGGATCTTGTCGTCGCTCAGCAGCTTCGCCATCTCGACGAGCGCCGGGTCCTTGCCGAAGAAGTCCTCGCGGATGTAGGCGGCGTCGCGGGTCTGGTACGTCTGGACCTGTGCGTCGGGTACCTCGCGCAGGCGTCGTACCAGCGCGCCGGTGGTGTCGAGCTGGAACAGCTCGTCCCAGGTGGAGCCCCACAGGGTCTTGACGACGTTCCAGCCGGCGCCGCGGAACTGGGCCTCCAGCTCCTGCACGATCTTGAAGTTGGCGCGGACCGGGCCGTCCAGGCGCTGCAGGTTGCAGTTGATGACGAAGGTGAGGTTGTCCAGCTCCTCACGCGCGGCCAGCGCGAGCGCCGCCGTCGACTCCGGCTCGTCCATCTCGCCGTCGCCGAGGAAGGCCCACACGTGGGAGGCGGAGACGTCCTTGATGCCGCGGTTGGTGAGGTAGCGGTTGAAGCGCGCCTGGTAGATCGCGGAGAGCGGGCCGAGGCCCATCGACACGGTCGGGAACTCCCACAGCCAGGGCAGGCGGCGCGGGTGCGGGTACGACGGCAGGCCGTTGCCGCCGGCCTCGCGGCGGAAGTTGTCGAGGTGGTCCTCGTTCAGCCGGCCGTCGAGGAAGGCGCGGGCGTAGATGCCGGGGGAGGCGTGGCCCTGGATGTAGAGCTGGTCGCCGGACCCGTCGGCCTCCTTGCCCTTGAAGAAGTGGTTGAAGCCGGTCTCGTACAGCCAGGCCGCGGAGGCGAAGGTGGCGATGTGGCCGCCGACGCCGTATTTGCTGCCGCGGGTCACCATGGCGGCCGCGTTCCAGCGGTTCCAGGCGGTGATCCGCGCCTCCATCTCCTCGTCACCGGGCACGGTCGGCTCGGCGGCTGTGGGGATGGTGTTGACGTAGTCGGTCTCAAGGAGCTTGGGCAGCGCGATGCCGTTGCCCTCGGCACGCTCCAGCGTGCGCCGCATCAGGTACGCGGCACGGTGCGGCCCGGCCGCCTTGGCGACCGCGTCCAGCGAGGCCTGCCATTCGGCGGTCTCCTCCGGATCCCGGTCGGGGAGCTGGTCGAGCGCGCTCGGCTGGATGGCGTTGGGGTCGGTCATGTCGCCGCCTTCCTCAGTCGAAGGGGGTTCCCTCATCGGTAAGGGTTCGGGGGTGCCCTTGGTCTTTGGCAGGACAGGGCGGGTGGACTCGGGTGGAAGTCCGTCGGCGACTGTAACTCCCTGATCGATGATCGATCAAAGGGTTGAGGGTCAAAACCTCTTGATCACGAGAAAATAGGCACGGGGTGCCTTTGGGGCAGGCACGCGGTGCCGCATTTTTCCTGCTCAGATGAGGTGCGGGTGGCTAGCCTGCGCGACTCGGGCCGGGCAGGGAGGGGGCTCCCCTGAGCGGCCGGCGCGCTCAGGGGACTTCGTGCTCCGGGGTCAGGCGTACGCGGCGGCCGGGCGTGCGGTCGCGCCGAACGACTTCCAGAGCTGCATGAACAGGCGCACCAGAGCGGCCTCGATCAGGGCGACGGCCACCTGGGTGACGATGGTGGTGAGGATGTGCGGCATGGTGGCCGCCTTTCGTGTGCAGTGTGCGGGGTACGGCTCCTTTGTCCGGGCCGATGTCATCCGCGAGGCTGCACCACGGTGTCCTTCGGGTGAAATCTGCCTTGCATCCCGGCGATGCCCTGCGCCGCGGCCGGCACCAGAACCGACCCCGCCGCCGACGCCAGCGCGATCGTCCAGCCCGCGGGGCCCAGCGGCCGGCTGCCGAAGAAGTGGCTGAGCCCGGGCACGCTCACCACCACACCCAGCACCACCAGGGACCCCGCCACGGCCGCCGCGACCACCGGATCGCGGCCCGCGTCCACCAGCGTCTGGAGCAACTGGGACGTCACCAGCGCGACCAGGGCGACCGTGTCGGCGTGCCCCCGGGTGCCGGTCGCCCGGGCGAGCACCCAGGCGACGGTGGCCGCCGCCGTGGTGAGCACGGCCCGTAGCCGGATATGGCGGGTCAGCGCCGTGCCGAGCGAGGCCTCCGGTCCCTCCGCGAGCAGCCGGCCGGCGTGGTCGGCGGGCGGCCGGGCGGCGATCGCCATGGCGGGCAGCATGTCGGTGAGCACGTTGACCAGCAGGAGCTGCCGTGCGTTCAGCGCGCTGCGCCCGGTGAACAGCGTGGTCGCCAGGGTGAAGACGATCTCCCCGAGGTTGCCGCCGAGCAGGATGCCGAGCGCCTTGCGCACCGACGCCCACATGGCCCGGCCCTCGACGAAGGCGTCGACGATCGTCTCGATACGGTCGTCGGTGACGACGACGTCGGCGGCGGCGCGGGCGGCCGGGGTGGCCCGGGAGCCCAGGGCGATGCCGACGTCGGCGATCCGGATGGCGGGCGCGTCGTTGGCGCCGTCGCCGGTGACGGCGACGATCCGGCCGGCCGAGCGCAGCGCGGTGACGATACGGACCTTGTGGGCCGGCGTGACCCGGGCGAACACGGTGATGTCCGGCAGCGTCCGGGCTAGCGCGTCGTCGTCCAGCGCGTCCAGCTCCGCCCCGGTCATCAGCCGTGGCTCCTCCTCGGGCCGCAGCTCCCGGGCGATCGCGGCGGCGGTGCTGGGATGGTCACCGGTGAGCATGACGATGCGCACCCCGGCCCGGGACAGCCGGTCCACGCTCTCGGCTGCGGTGGCCCGCACCGGGTCCGCCAGACCCAGCAGGCCCAGCAGACACAGCCCGTCGACGTCCTCGTCGGCGAGCTCGGCACCTTCCTGCGGCCCGCCCGTCGGCGGAACGTGCTCGGCGACCGCGAGAACCCGCAGACCGCGCCGGGCCAGCCGGTCGATCTCCGCCTCGATCTGCTCCCGCAGCCGGTCCCCGAACGCCTCGGTGGCAGCACCCCGGCGGATACGGTCGCAGCGGGCCAGTACGACCTCGGGTGCGCCCTTGACGACCATCCGCGCCTCGGAGTCGGTCCGCCCCACCACGGCGTGGAAGCCGCGCCCCGGCTCGAACGGCAGCTCCGCCAGCTGCTCCCAGGTGTCCGAGCCGAGCCCGGCGGCCCGCTCCGGGGCGTCGTCGAGCAGCTCGGCCCCCGCCGCGATGGCGCGGTCGGTGGGGTGGGCGAGCGTCGCGGCCGGGCCCCGTGGCCCCGCGAGGGCCGCCGTGGCGACGATCCGGCGCAGCGGCGGGGTGAGCCGGTCGGGCGGTCGGCGGTCCAGGGCGTCGGAGACCTGCTGGAGGCTGATCCGGCCCTCGGTGAGCGTGCCGGTCTTGTCGAAGCACAGGACATCGGTGCGACCCAGCGCCTCAATGGTGGAGGCGCTGCGGACGAGGGTGTCGCGGGTGGACAACCGGCGCGCCGCGGCCAGTTCCGCGACCGTGGCGACGAACGGCAGCCCCTCCGGTACGGCCGCGACGCACAGGCTGACCGCGGAGCCCAGGGCGGCGCCCGCGGGCCGCCTGCGCAGCAGTTCGACGGCGAACAGGACGACCCCGGCGGCGATGGACAGCGGCAGGAACCACCGGCCCAGCGCCTTCAGCCGCCGCTCCACACCGCTCTCCGGCGGCCCGCTCTCGGGGACCGCCTCCGCCGCGCTGCCCGCCTCGGTGGCCGTCCCGGTGGCGACGACCACGGCGAGGGCATGGCCGGCCGCCACCGTCGTCCCCTGGTAGAGCATCGACGTCCGGTCCGCGACCGTCCGGGCCGCGGTCGGCGCGGCGCTCTTCACGACCGGCAGCGACTCACCGGTGAGACTGGACTCGTCCACCTCCAGACCCTGCGCCCGCACCACCCGGCAGTCCGCCGGAACCGCGTCCCCGGCCCGCAGCTCGATGACGTCACCGCGCACCAGGTGCTCACCGGCCGCCTCCACCGCCTCGGCCCGGTCGGGCCGCCGCACCCGCACCCGCGCCGAGGTCGCCTCGACCAGCCGTTCCGCCGCCTCGTCGGCCTGTTGCCGCTGCACCCCGCCGACCAGCGCGTCCACGCCGAGCACCCCGCCGATCAGCACGGCGTCCAGCACGGAGCCGAGCGCCGCCGAGATGCCACCGCCGATCGCCAGAACGGGCGTGAGCGGATTGGCCAGTTCCTCCGCGACCCGGCCGATCAGGGTGACCGCACCGTCGTGCCGGTCATGGCCCTCGAACTGCCTGCGCCGGGCCGCCTCGGCCTCGTCCAGCCCACGGGACGAGGTGCCCAGACGGGCCATCACCTGACGTACCGTCATGGCGTGCCAGGGCGTGCGCTCGGCGGCGGCCGGGGCCGGACGCCCGTGCAGTTGCCAGCCCGCCCAGAAGCCCGCCGCGATCCCCGCGATGGTCACCCCGTCGGTCACCAGGCGGGCCCGCACCCAGGCCCGCGGGCGGGGCACCAGGAGGGCGAGTCCCGAGCCCAGCGCGGCGCCGACGACCTCCAGCCGGGTGCACAGCCGGCTGATCCGCCGGGCCTCCGGCAGGGCCGCCAGCAGCAGATGGACGACATCGGGCGGGGCGGCGACATCGGCGTCCCACGGCACGTGCCGGGTGACGGTGATCACCCCGATGCCCAGATCCGCGCGGACGAGCGCGCGCCGGGTCCGCGCCGAGATCACCGCGACACCGTGCCCGTCCGCCTGGAGGGAGCGCACCAGCGCGGCCGTACGCCGATGCCCGGTGGGCGCGGCCTGAGCGAGCCCGAACCGGCGATGCAGACCGGGCGGGCCGCCCACCAGCCGCACCTCGCCGCACTCCCGCGCCGCGCGCACCAAGTGGTGGGCGAGCGGGTGCAGTTGGGGCACCAGCGCGGCCATGGCCACCGGGGTGCCCTCGCGCAGCACGAGCATGACCTGCGCACCCTCCTCGGCCCACCGCCGGGCCCGCGCGGCCGTCTCATCGGGTACGACGTCATCGCCCGGGACGGCGGCCGCTCCGGTGAACGGCCGCAGTTCCCAACTGCCCAGCCGTCGCGCGGGCAGCGGCACTCCGCCGTGCCGGATCCGCCACCTCGGCGGCGGCCCGTCCGGCGCGATCAGCTCGTGGAGACGCGCGTGGATCTCGTCGTCCCCCGGACGCTCCCCATCGGGATCGCCGGCCTCCCGCACAGGTGCGGGTCCGCCGGTTTGCGGGCCGCGGGACTCCGGCACCGGCGCGGAAGCGACCGGCAGAGCCGCATCGGGGCCACCACCGTCGGCCGGCCCCCCGGCGTCCAGCAGGCCCGGTTCCGCAGGCCCGGTCGGCGGCAGGCGCAGGACGCTCTCCACCGTCCAGGCGCCGTCGGCCAGTACCCGGGCGTCGAGGACCACCATGTCGACACGGTCCAGCCGGCGCAGCGTCTCCGGCCGCAGCACCAGGGCCCCGCGGTCGGAGACGGCCCGGCCCACCGAGGACGCGAACGCCTCCCGGCCGAACCGCGGGCCCCTCGGCGTCCCCGCGATCAGCAGTGCCAGCCCGCGGTCCTGGCCGAGCCTGCCGAGCGTCGTGAGCCCGTAGGCCGCGAGGGAGGCCGGCGCCGCCACGTTCGCGTACCGCTCGCCCGGCCCCGGGGGCAGCGGGGCGGGCCGCTCGTAGCCCGGGACGGCGTCATGGCGGTACGTGCCCTCGTGCACGGCCAGCCTGCGCGACCAGTTCCCCCATGCCGTGCGACGGGCCTGCACCTCCCCGTACCGGGCAGCGGCCAGGACGGCGGCCACCACCGCGCCCAGCGGCCGGAACGTCAGCGTCGTCACCAGCATGTTCGCCGCCGCGAAGCCCCGCTCCGCGGCCGGCTCCCCGATCCGGCGGGCGAGACCCTCGCGCAGCGGCGGCATGGACTCCACGAGCTGGAGCGCCGAGATCACCGCCGGCGGCAGGCCGCGCAGCCCGACGGCGTTGCCCACCGATGCCACGCCCACCGCGACCAGGCCCGCGCCGAGCCGGACGGCCGACCCGATCCGTGCCCCCGCCGCCCCGGGGTAGCCGACCGGCGGCCGCCCCTGATCCGCGCCCCCGGAGCGCCGGGCACCGAGCGCCTCCTCCTCGGCGGCGGTGTCAGCGGCGCCGACCATGTCGACGAGGGCCGCCACGTCGGTCTCCGGCCCGCAGCCGACGTACGCGCAGCCCAGCGTGCCGTTCACCTCGGCCCGGCTCACCCCCGGCACCCGGCGCAGCGCGGCCTCCAGCTCACGCGCCGCGGATGCCGTCCCGGGCCGTCCCAGGCGTCGTACCTCGATCTGCACGCCTCCGGAGGTCCGCCAGACCTTGGGCCTGCCGGGCCGCAGCATCGGCCCCACCACGGGCAGCGCCGCCGGTACGGCGGTCAGGCCCTGCGCCACAGCCCGGACCGTCGAGGCCGTCGAGGCCACCGCGGCCTTCGTCGAAGGGACCACGAACGCGGGCAGCAACGAGCCGGGAAGCACGGAGGACAGCTGTGGCCAGATCACGCGCGGCCTCCACCATCGGCCGACTGGAGACGGGACCGGCGCCCGGGAGGCGACGGTACCCCTCAGTATGTGTGCGTCCCAGCGGCCTCGCCCGGCACGGACGAGCCTGCTGGGCCGGGTAGCCGAGTGCCCCCCACGGAACGAGCGAATCCGGAGGTCAGGCGTGATCGCCGGCGGCGCGCGGCGCGCAGCCCAGCACGTGCTCCTTCACCAGACGGCCGATCTCCGGATCGCGCCGCCGGAACGCCTCGACCAACTCCTCGTGCTCCTCGGCGTAGGACTGCTGGACCGTGCCCAGCCAGCGGATGGAAAGGGTGGTGAACACCTCGATGCCGAGGCCTTCCCAGGTGTGCAGCAGCACCGAGTTGCCGGCCGCCCGGACCAGCTCGCGGTGGAAGGCGACCGTGTGCCGCACCTGGGCCGTGCCGTCGGACTTGCGGTCGGCCTCGTACAGGGCGGCGACATGCGGCTTCAGGGCCGAGCAGTCCTGGGAGAGCCGTTCCGCCGCCAGCTCCGCCGCGATCGCCTCCAGACCGGCCCGGACCGGGTAGCTCTCCTCCAGGTCGGCCGCGGTGAGATTCCGTACGCGTACGCCCTTGTTGGGCGCGGACTCGATCAGGCGCAGGGACTCCAGTTCGCGCAGAGCCTCGCGGACCGGGGTCTGACTGACCTCCAGTTCCGTGGCGATACGGCGCTCCACGATCCGCTCGCCCGGCTTCCAGCGCCCGCTGATGATCCCTTCCAGGATGTGCTCGCGGATCTGTTCGCGCAGCGAGTGGATGACGGGCGCGGTCATGAGGGCTCCTTAGGGCGCGTTGACGTTTAGACAATACGGGGGGGGCGCTCCGCTGTAGGGGCCGATGGGGGTGCTTTGGTGCAGGTGAGACGAGACTTACACGCCTGGTGGGTCGGGGTGTTCTGTTGTTCGGCGGCTGCGGGTGGTGGGGGTGTTCGCGCCCCGCGGCGGAGCCGCTGAGGTCACAGCCCCGCGCCCCTGGGGACGCCGATGCCCCGCCCGTTCAACACGGGCGGGGCATCGATCGACTTGCCTCAGGCGCTGTTACAGACCGAGCTCGACCTCGAACTCGCCTGCCTCCAGGATTGCCTTGACCGCCGTCAGGTAACGGGCGGCGTCGGCGCCGTCCACCAGGCGGTGGTCGTAGGAGAGGGTCAGGTACGTCATGTCGCGGACGCCGATGACCGTGCCCTCCTCCGTCTCGATGACGGCCGGGCGCTTGACCGTGGCGCCGATGCCGAGGATCGCGACCTGGCCCGGCGGCACGATGATCGTGTCGAACAGCGCACCGCGCGAACCGGTGTTGGAGATGGTGAAGGTCGCGCCGGACAGCTCGTCCGGGGTGATCTTGCTGGCGCGGACCTTGCCGGCCAGCTCCGCCGTGGCCTTGGCGATACCGGCGAGGTTGAGGTCACCGGCGTTCTTGATGACCGGGGTCATCAGGCCCTTCTCGGAGTCCACCGCGATACCGATGTTCTCGGTGTCGAAGTAGGTGATGGTCCCCTCGGCCTCGTTGATCCGGGCGTTGATCGGCGCGTGCGCCTTCAGCGCCTGGGCCGCGGCCTTGACGAAGAACGGCATCGGGGAGAGCTTGACGCCCTCGCGGGCCGCGAACGCGTCCTTGGCGCGGGCGCGCAGCTTCATCAGGCGGGTGACGTCGACCTCGACGACCGACGACAGCTGGGCCTGCTCGTGCAGCGCCTTGACCATGTTGTCGCCGATGACCTTGCGGATCCTCGGCATCTTCACGGTCTGGCCACGGAGGGGGGAGACCTCCAGGACCGGCGCCTTCTTGGCGGCGGCGGCAGCGGCCGGGGCGGCGGCGGCCGGAGCCGGGGCGGCTGCGGCGGCCTTCGCGGCCTCGGCGGCGGCCAGGACGTCCTGCTTGCGGATGCGGCCACCGACGCCGGTGCCCTTGACGGTGGCCAGGTCGACGCCGTTCTCGGCGGCGAGCTTGCGCACCAGCGGGGTGACGTAGGCGCCCTCGTCGGTCGGCTGGGCGGCGGCCGGGGCCGGGGCCGGGGTCACCGGAGCCGGAGCGGCCGGCGCGGGAGCCGGGGCGGCGGGCTGGGCCGGAGCCGCGGGCTGGGCCGGGACCGCGGGAGCCGCGGGGGCCGGAGCCTGAGCGGCCGGGGCCGGGGCCGGGGCGGCCGGGGCCGGCGGAGCGGCGGGCGCGGCCGGGGCCTCGGCGGCGGGCGCCGGAGCGGGGGCGGCCGGAGCCGGGGCAGCGGCCGGAGCCGCACCCGGGGCGCCGATGACGGCCAGCTTGGCGCCGACCTCGGCCGTCTCGTCCTCGCCGACCGTGATCTCCAGCAGCACGCCGGAGGCGGGCGCCGGGATCTCGGTGTCGACCTTGTCGGTGGAGACCTCGAGCAGCGGCTCGTCGGCCTCGACACTGTCACCGACCGACTTCAGCCAGCGGGTGACGGTGCCCTCGGTGACGGACTCGCCGAGCGCGGGCAGGACCACGTCGGTGCCCTCGGCGGCACCACCGGCCGGGGCGGCCGGGGCAGCGGCGGGGGCGGGTGCGGCCGGGGCCTCGGCCACGGGGGCCGGAGCGGGCTCGGCGGCCGGGGCCGGAGCCTCGGCGGCGGCCGGGGCCGGGGCAGCGGCCGGAGCGCCGGTGCCGTCGTCGATGACGGCCAGCTCGGCGCCGACCTCGACGGTCTCGTCCTCGGCGACCTTGATGGAGGCCAGCACACCGGCGGCCGGGGCCGGGATCTCGGTGTCGACCTTGTCGGTGGAGACCTCGAGCAGCGGCTCGTCGGCCTCGACGCGCTCACCCTCGGCCTTCAGCCAGCGGGTGACAGTGCCCTCGGTGACGCTCTCGCCGAGCGCCGGAAGGGTTACGGAAACCGCCATGGTTTCGGTTGCTCCTTACGAATTGCGGAAGTCTGTGTCGTCGCGCCCGATGACCGAGGGCGTCAGTCGTGGGAGTGCAGCGGCTTGCCGGCCAGAGCCAGGTGGGCCTCGCCGAGCGCCTCGTTCTGCGTCGGGTGGGCGTGGATGAGCTGGGCCACCTCGGCCGGCAGCGCCTCCCAGTTGTAGACCAGCTGGGCCTCGCCGACCTGCTCGCCCATACGGTCGCCGACCATGTGCACGCCGACCACCGCACCGTCCTTGACCTGGACGAGCTTGATCTCGCCCGCGGTCTTCAGGATCTTGCTCTTGCCGTTGCCCGCCAGGTTGTACTTCAGGGCGACGACCTTGTCCGCGCCGTAGATCTCCTTGGCCTTGGCCTCGGTGATGCCGACGGAGGCGACCTCCGGGTGGCAGTAGGTCACGCGGGGACACCGTCGTAGTCGATCGGGACGACCTTCAGACCGGCCAGCCGCTCCGCCACCAGGATGCCCTCGGCGAAGCCGACGTGCGCGAGCTGGAGCGTCGGGACCAGGTCGCCGACCGCCGAGATGGTCGGGACGTTGGTCCGCATGTACTCGTCGACGAGTACGTAGCCGCGGTCCATGGCGACCCCGGCCTCCTCGTAACCCAGGCCCTGCGAGACCGGGCCGCGGCCGACGGCGACCAGCAGGACCTCGGCCTCGAACTCCTTGCCGTCGGCGAGGGTGACCTTGACACCGTCGGCCGTGTACTCGGCCTTCTGGAAGAAGGTGCCCAGGTTGAACTTGATGCCGCGCTTGCGGAAGGCGCGCTCAAGAAGCTTGGAGCTGTTCTCGTCCTCGACCGGGACGAGGTGCTTAAGGCCCTCGATGACCGTGACGTCGGTGCCGAAGGACTTCCAGGCGGAGGCGAACTCGACGCCGATGACACCGCCGCCGAGCACGATCGCCGACTTCGGCACGCGGTCCAGGACGAGAGCGTGGTCGGAGGAGATGATCCGGTTGCCGTCGATCTCCAGACCCGGCAGCGACTTCGGTACGGAGCCGGTCGCCAGCAGCACGTGGCGGCCCTGGATCCGCTGACCGTTGACATCCACCGAGGTGGGCGAGGACAGCCGTCCCGCACCCTCGATGTAGGTCACCTTCCGGGAGGCGATGAGGCCCTGCAGACCCTTGTACAGGCCCGAGATCACCTCGTCCTTGTACTTGTGGACCCCGGCCACGTCGATGCCCTCGAAGGTGGCCTTCACACCGAACTGCTCGCTCTCGCGGGCCTGGTCGGCGATCTCGCCCGCGTGCAGCAGGGCCTTGGTGGGGATGCAACCCCGGTGCAGGCAGGTGCCGCCGACCTTGTCCTTCTCGATCAGGGCGACGTCCAGGCCCAGCTGCGCCCCGCGCAGGGCCGCGGCGTAACCACCGCTACCACCGCCGAGGATCACTAGGTCGAAAACGGTGCTGGCGTCGTTCGCCACGTCACGTCCTCCATGCATGTGCGCCGTACGCCGGTCGACGATGACCGGCAGGCGGCTGGTGTCCGGCCGCTCTACTTCGGCCCTTCGGTGGGGCCCTGTCCTGCCGAGCCCCATCTTCGCACTTGTCAGCACACAACGAGACGCGGGGCCACTGTGTGATACGCCCCACTGCAACGCCCCAGGGGCGCGGGGAACTGCGCGATCAAGCACAGTCCACCCGCACCCGCCGTACGACGGAACGGATCAGCTGTTAGGCGACCCTCACCCCAGATCGCCGGAGGCCGTCAGCTCCGCCAGCCGCACAAGAGTCCGCACCCCGGACCCGGTCCCACCCTTCGGCGTGTACCCGAACGGCCCCTGCTCGTTGAAAGCGGGCCCGGCGATGTCGAGGTGCGCCCAGGTGATGCCCTCACCCACGAACTCCCGCAGGAAGATCCCGGCGACCAGCCCGCCGCCCATCCGCTCACCCATGTTGGCGATGTCGGCGGTGGCCGAGTCCATCCCCTTGCGCAGATGCTCCGGCAGCGGCATCGGCCACGCCGCCTCACCGACCTCCTCCGCGGCCTCGTGCACCGCGGAGCGGAACGCGTCGTCGTTGGCCATCACGCCGAACGTCCGGTTGCCCAGCGCCAGCATCATCGCCCCGGTCAGCGTCGCCACATCCACGATCGCGTCCGGCTTCTCCTCCGACGCCGCCCACAGGGCGTCCGCCAGCACCAGCCGTCCCTCGGCGTCGGTGTTCAGCACCTCGACGGTCTTGCCGCTGTACATCCGCAGCACGTCACCCGGCCGCGTGGCCGACCCGGACGGCATGTTCTCGGCCAGCGCCAGCCACCCGGTGACATTGACCTCCAGCCCGAGCCGGGCGGCGGCGACCACGGCCGCGAAGACCGCCGCCGCGCCGCTCATGTCGCACTTCATCGTCTCGTTGTGACCGGCCGGCTTCAGCGAGATGCCGCCCGAGTCGTAGGTGATGCCCTTGCCCACGAACGCGAGGTGCTTCTTCGCCTTGGAGGAGGTGTACGACAGCTTCACCAGCCGCGGCGCCGCCGCCGACCCGGAGCCGACGCCCACGATGCCGCCGTACCCGCCCTTGGCCAGCGCCTTCTCGTCGAGCACCTGCACCTTGATGCCGTGCTCCTTGGCCGCCGCCTGAGCGACGGCGGCGAAGGCCTCGGGGTTGAGGTCGTTCGGCGGGGTGTTGACCAGGTCGCGGGCGCGGTTGAGCTCCTCGGACACGGCGATGGCACGCTCGACCGCCGCCTTGTGCGCCTTGTCGCGCGGCTTGCCGCCGAGCACGGTGACCTCGGCGAGCGGGGCCTTGCCGTTCTTGTTGTCCTTGGCGTTCTTGCCGTTGTCCTTGTACGTGTCGAAGGAGTACGCGCCGAGCAGCGCGCCCTCGCCGATCGCGCCGACCGCGGCCGCGTCCGTGACCGGCAGTGCGAAGGCGGCCTTCTTGGCGCCGGTCAGCGCACGGGCGGCGGCCCCGGCGGCCCGGCGCAGCGCCTCCGCGTCGTACTCCGCGTCCTTCTCCGGCCGGGCACCCAGGCCCACCGCCACCACGAGCGGCGTCTTGAAGCCGGCCGGCGCGGGCAGCTTCGTCACCTCGCCCTCGGCGCCGGAGGCACCCAGGGTCTCCAGGACGCCGGCGAGCCTGCCGTCGTACGCCTTGTCCACGGCTTCCGCGCCCGGTGCGACGACCGGGCCCTTGTCGCCCTTGGCGACACCGATCACGATCGCGTCGGACCGCAGGCCCGGCGCCGCGGCGGTGCTGAGAGTGAGAGCAGTCACGGTGGTGAAATCTCGCTTCCGATGTGAAGTTTCTGTGGCCGAAGGAGTGGGACGGCCGGGCCCGACAGCCGACCCTAGATCCCTCGTGCGGTGGAGTCCGCACCTGGACAGGTTTTGACCTGGCACGAGCCTACGCCCGGTATCTCTTCGAGCATTCCTGCGGACGTTCACCTGTCAGTGGCGTCGTCGCCATGTACCGATCCTCGCACTCCATGAGCTGAGTCACACTCGTCGGGTTCGGGTGAGCCGGGCGCTCACCGCTTTGCATGATTTCCACTGATCCCCCGTGGACCCGTCACAAGTGCACACGGGCCGTCGGGATCGCGCGGGGATCTTCTGGGGGGAGGACCACCATGGCGCCACGCGCGCGCATACGGAGATCCGCGGCCGCCGTCCTGACGGCCGCCGGACTGCTGACGCCGGTGCTCATCGCACCCGGCGCGTCCGCGGCTCCCGAGCCGCGGATCGATCTGAGGGTGCTGGTCGTGGACAACGGGGACAGCCCCGTCCAGGCCATCACCGCCCAGCTGAGGAGCACGGGCATCCCGTACACCACGGTGCAGCTCACCGACCCGGACCGCCCGACGATCACCGAGGCGTTCCTGAGCGACACCGTGAACGGCACGCCCCGGGCCAAGTACCAGGGCGTCGTACTGCCCAACGAGGCCCCGTTCGGCGCGGGCTCCGCCGAGCAGACCGCGCTGGAGACGTACGAGCGGACCTACGGCATCCCGCAGGTCGACGCCTACACGTGGGCGCACCCCGGGGTCGGCCTCGACTACACCAGCGAGGGCGGCTGGGCCGGCACCCTCGACGGCCGTGAGGCCGCCGTCACCGACGCCGGGAAGGCGGGACCCTTCGACTACCTCGACGGCGCCCTCGCCTTCGAGGACAACTCGCCCGCCGTGCAGGAGAGCTACGGCTATGTGGCCCGGCCCCGCAGCGGCTTCACCAGCTATGTGGACGTCCCGGTGCCCGCCGGGTCCGGCCGGGGCAGCCTGGTCGGGGAGTACGCCCACGACGGCCGCCGCGAGCTCGTCGTCACCTTCGCCTACAACCAGCACCAGCGGCAGTTCCGGGCGCTGGCCCGGGGCATCGTGGAGTGGCTGACCCAGGGCGTCCACCTGGGCCGCGACCGCAACTACTTCGCCGTCCACGTCGACGACGTCTTCGCCCCCGACAGCCGCTGGGACACCGAACGTGACTGCACGCCCGGCGACTTCGACTGCGCGGGCGGTGACGGCGAGGGGACCACGCCGATCCGGATGACCGCCGCCGACGCGCAGTACGCCGCCCAGTGGCAGCGCGAGCGCGGCTTCACGCTCGACATGGTCTACAACGCCGGCTCGGGCGAGGAGTGGAAGGCGGAGAACGGCGGCACGGACGCCCTCGCCGCGCAACTGCTCGCCGACCGGAACCAGTACCGCTGGATCAACCACACCTACACGCACCCGTACCTGGGCTGTGTGCAGGACACCTCCACCGTGCCGTGGAGCTGCGCGAAGAACGCCGACGGCACGACGCGTTGGATGAGCCGCGCCGAGATCGCCGCGCAGATCCGCGACAACCACAACTGGGCGGTGCGCCAGGGCCTCCCCGTCGACCGCACCGAACTGGTCACCGGCGAGCACTCCGGGCTGAAGACACTCCCGCAGCAGCCCGAGGACAACCCCGACCTCGCCGGCGCCCTCGCCGACACCGGCGTGAAGTGGATCGCCTCCGACAACTCCCGCGAGCCCGAGCAGCGGGCCGTCGGCGGCGCGCTGACCGTGCCCCGGCACCCGATGAACGTGTACTACAACGTCGGCACGGCCGAGGAGATGGTCGACGAGTACAACTTCATCTACACCTCCGCCGCCGACGGCGGCAGCGGCATCTGCGAGAACAACCCGACCTCGACCTGCCTGGACGACCCGCTGGACCCGGCGACCGGCTACGCCTCGTACATCGTCCCGCAGGAGACCCGGATCGCCCTCGGGCACGCCCTGAACAACGACCCGCGCCCGCACTACGTGCACCAGTCCAACCTCGCCGAGGACCGGCTGCTGTACCCGGTGCTGGACCAGGTACTCGCCGACTACCGGGCGCTGTTCGCCGACAACACCCCGCTGGAGAACCTCAGCCAGAAGTCCATCGGCACCGAACTCCAGCGCCGCACGGCCTGGCAGAACGCGGTCACGAACAACCGGGTCACCGCATACCGCATCGGCAACACGATCACGGTCACCGCCCCGAGCGGCGTCCAGATCCCGGTGACCGCCCCGGAGGGCACCAAGCAGCAACTCCTGCTGGGCACGACCACCTTCGGCACGCCATATGCCGGCACTCGCTCAGCCTGGGCAACTCCTGCCCTGCTGCAGTCGGCACTCACCTTGAAGCTGCCGTAAGCAGCAACGCCCTCAAGGGGCGCGGGGAACTGCGCGACCAGCCACACCAAACCCGCACCCGGCCTCCGGTCGGCAGTTCCCCGCACAACATCCGGAAATCAGGGGGGAACCGCGCAGCGATGCGTACCGGCCGTCACGTCACCATGCTCACCGAAGGCACCTACCCACACGTCCACGGCGGCGTCAGCACCTGGTGCGACCAGCTAGTGAAGGGCATGCCGGAAGTCGACTTCCACCTCGTCTCGCTCACCGGCACCGGCCGCGAACCCGTCACCTGGGAGCTGCCGCCCAACGTCTACCGGCACACCTCGGTGCCGACCTGGGGCCCACGCCCGGGCCGCAAGCGGGCACCGTACGGCCGGGCCCGGCGCCGTTTCACCGACTCCTACGAGCGTTTTCTGCTGTCCTTCCTCGACCCGGACGCACCCTGCGACTTCGGCGAGGCGCTGTACGAGCTGGCCGAACTCGCCCGGGACGGACGGCTGTCGGCGGCGCTGCGCACGGAGTCGGCGCTGCGGTCGCTGATGTGGATCTGGACGATGCCGCATCTACCGACGGCGGCGGCCCGGCCGACCGTCCATGACGCCCTGACCGCGACGGACCTGCTGGAGCACGCGCTGCGCCCGCTCGGGGTGCGGATCCCCGAGGACAGCGTCGCCCACGCGGTGAGCAGCGGTCTGGCCACGCTCCCGGCCCTCGCCGCGCACAAGCTGGACGGGGTGCCCTTCCTCCTCACCGAGCACGGCATCTATCTGCGCGAGCGGTACCTCGGTTACCGCCGGGACGCCCAGCGCTGGCCGGTGAAGGCGTTCATGCTCGGCTTCTACCGTGAACTGAATTCACACGGCTATCGAGCGGCCGACCTGATCACACCGTGCAACCAGTACAACCGCCGCTGGGAGGAGCGCGGCGGCGCCGACGCCGACAGGATCCGCACGGTGTACAACGGCGTCGACCCGGCCGCCTTCCCGCACGCCGGCCCCGAACCCGAGATCCCCACCCTCACCTGGTGCGGCCGCGTCGACCCCATCAAGGACCTGGAAACCCTCATCCGCGCCTACGCCATGGTCCGCGCCGAGATCCCGGAAACCCGGCTGCGCCTGTTCGGCCCCGTCCCGCCCGGCGGCGAGGCGTACCGGACGAAACTGGAGAAGCTCGCCGCCGAACTCGGTGTCACCGACGGCCTCACCTTCGAGGGCCGCATCAGCGAGGTCTGGCGCGCCTACGCCGCCGGCCACGTCGTCATGCTGTCGTCCATCTCCGAGGGCTTCCCGTTCTCCCTCATCGAGGCCATGTCCTGCGGCCGTACGACGGTCTCGACCGACGTCGGCGGAGTGCGCGAGGCGGTCGGCGACACCGGCCTGGTCGTGCCGCCGCGCGAGCCGGAGAAGATGGCCGCGGCGGCCCTGACGCTGCTGAGGGACGACGAACGGCGGCTGCGGCTCGCCGAGTCGTCCCGCCAGCGGGTCATCGACCGGTTCACGCTCCGCCGCTGCGTGGAGAACTTCCGCACCATCTACCAGGAACTCGCGGGCCAGGCCGAGGTCTACGAGCCCACGGTCGAGACGGTCGCCGACTGGACTCTCGAACTGCGCGACCCCTGGTACGCGACCGTCGCGACGAACGGAACGGGCTGGTGAGCGGAAGCGTCTGGCTGCCCCCGGGCGCCCGCCCCGACACCCTGCCCGCCATCCCGCGCCGGCGCACCACCCCCAGCTGGGCGCGGCCCGACCCGATCGACGAACTCGCCGAGCGCCTCGACGACTTCATAGCCGCCGCCGTCCACCCCGACGAGATAGCCGCGCTGCTGGAGTCCGACGGACTCTCCGACGCCCGGATACGCGAGCGGTACGGCGTGAAGAACTCCTTCGCCCTCGCCGAGGAGCTCTACGAACGCGTCGGACGCCGTTGTCCCGAACCCGACGGCCCGGTCCACGACCCCTGGCAGGTCGGCCTCCTCGGCTGCCTCCTGCGCGGCGTGGTCTTCGCCCTCCCCGGCCTCGCCTACGTCCTCGGTGCCCCGCTTCTCGCGGGCCCGAGCGACGACTTCGGCCTCCCGGCCGGCACGATCCCGCTCCTCGCGGGCGCCGTGACCGGCTGGATGTGGAACCAGGGGCTCGCCCACCGCGCGTACTCCTGGCTGGGTCTCGGTGACCGCTCCGCCGCCCGCCGCTGTCTCCTCGTGGGCGCCCCGCTCGGCGCCCTGCTCGGCTCGCTCACCGCCCTCGCCGTCGCGGGCACCGCCGCCCCGGCCGCCGTGGCCTTCGCCGCCGGCCAGTCCTGCTACCTGGGCGCCTCCACCACCCTGCTGGTCCTCGGCCGCGAACGCGCCCTGCTCGCCGCGCTGGCGCCGATGGCGGCGGGCGCGGTGGTCGCCCTGCTCACGGACGTGCCCGAGGCGGCCCGCCTCACGCTGCTGCTCGGCTCGCTGGCGGCGGTCGTGATGGTCGCGCTGCTGGAGGTGGCGCCCGCCGTGAAGGAGCTGGGCGAGGGCAGTTGGACGGCCGGACTGACGGCACTGCTGCCGTTCGGGGCGCTGGGCCCCCTGCCGCGCCGCACGGGCGGTCCCCGCCTCGCCGCCTCCCTCCCGTACGCCCTCTTCGGCCTGGCCAGTGGTGTCCTGGTGCTGTACGCGGCACTCGGCGACGTACTCACCGGGCAGGAGCAGAGCGCGCTCGCCGCACCCGCGGCCGTGGCGCTCACGCTCAGCATGGGCCCCGCCGAATGGCTGCTGTACCGCTTCCGCAGCGGCAGCCTGGCCGGACTGCGCTCCGCCGGCACGCCCCGCGCCTTCTGGCGGGCCACCGCCCGCACCGTCGCGCGGTGCCTCACCGGCTACCTCGCCGCCCTGCTCGCCCTCGCCCTGGCCACCGCCGCGCTGTGGCCGCACACCCCGTTCCCCGGCGGTGTCCGCCTGGCCGGGCTGCTGCTGCTCGGCGTGGTGCTGTGGACGGGCCTGCTGCTCCAGTCGTTCGGCGCGGTCATCGGCGCGGCGGCGCTCTGCGGCGCGGCCGCCCTCGCCCAGACGCTGGCCCTGATCACCCACGCAGGCGCCCCGCACCTGGTCGGCGTGACGGTGTACGGCTGCGCGGCCGCCGCCCAGGCCGCCCTGGTCTGCGGCCTGTTGGGAAGGGTCACCGCCCACCGATGAGCACCCTGCTGGTGCCGTACTACGAGCACCCGGCCGCCCGCCCCGCCGAATGGGACGCGATCGTCGCCGCCGCGCCCCGCCTCTACGGCGTCGTCCTCAACCCCGCCAGCGGCCCCGGCGACCACCCCGACGACGCCTTCGCCGAGGTCGCCGCCCGTCTCCGCGCGGCCGGCGTCCGGGTGCTCGGCTACACCGACACCGCCTACGGCCACCGCCGCCACGCCGAGGTCGTCCAGGACCTGACCCGGCACCGCGAGTGGTACGGGGCGGACGGCGCCTTCCTCGACCAGGTGGCCGCGGAACCGGAACGGTTCGGCCACTACCAGCGGCTCGCCACCGCCGCCTGGGGCGCAGGCTGCGACACCCTCGCCCTCAACCACGGCACCCCGCCGCACCCCTCGTACGCCCGCATCGCCGACGTCCTGGTCACCTTCGAGGGCGACTGGACGACGTACCGCGACCTGACCCCGAGGCCCTGGCGCGGCGCGGGCGTGCACCTGTGCCATCTGGTGTACGGCGTCCCGGCCGGCGTCGACGCGGCGGAGCTGGCCCGCGCGCGGGGGCGGCCGTGCACTGCGCGGTACCCGGGATGGGAGATCATCCGTGGGGTACGTTGCCGCACACCCTGGAGCCCGTCCGGTGAGACGCCCGATCCTCCTGATCGCCCTGCTGTTGCTGATCGCGGGCTGCACCTCCGACCCCGAGCCGCCGGACGCCATCTGGCAGCCGCGCCCCGGCACGGACTGGCAGTGGCAGCTGCGCGGCCGCGTCGACACCTCCGTCGACGCCCCCGTCTACGACATCGACGGCTTCGACACCCCCGAGGCCACGGTGGCCGAACTGCACGACAAGGGCCGCAAGGTCATCTGCTACCTCTCCACCGGCGCCTGGGAGGACTGGCGGCCCGACGCGAAGAAGTTCCCCAAGTCGGTCATCGGCGAGGGCAACGGCTGGGAGGGCGAACGCTGGCTCGACATCCGCCGCACCGACGTGCTGGAGCCGCTGATGGCGGCCCGCATGGACATGTGCCGCGACAAGGGCTTCGACGCGGTCGAGCCGGACAACATGGACGGCTACAAGAACCGCACCGGCTTCCCCCTCAAGGCTGCCGACCAGCTCCGCTACAACCGGCTGATCGCCGACCTGGCCCACGAGCGCGGCATGGCGGCCGGCCTGAAGAACGACCTCGACCAGATCCCCGAACTGGTCGACGACTTCGACTTCGCGGTCAACGAACAGTGCGCCCAGTACGACGAGTGCGCCGCCCTCACCCCCTTCATCGAGGCGGGCAAGGCGGTCTTCCACGCCGAGTACGAACTCTCCACGCGCAGCTTCTGCGCCGAGTCCCGCCGGCTGAAGTTGAGCTCGCTGCTGAAGAAGTACGAGTTGGGTGTGTGGCGCCAGAGCTGCTGAGGCGTTTCACCCCAGGGCGAGCACCAGCAGCGCCGTCGTGGCCGCCGTCTCGGCGAGCCCGCCGAACACATCCCCGGTGACCCCGCCGAACCGGCGGACGCAGTGCCGCAGCAGGACGTCGGCGACGACGGCGGAGGCGACCACCGCGAGGGCCGCGCGGGCGATGTCGTACGACCCGAAGGGCGCCCCGGCGGCCGCGGCGGCCCCGGTCACCGCGAGGGCCACGCCCCCCGCCCAGCCCGCGGGGACGACCCCGGCGACGGCCGCCCCCAGCCCGTCCGGCCGGGCGGCCGGCACCCCGGCGCGGGCCGCCAGCGTCAGCGCCAGCCGGGCGGCGGTGGCCGCGACGACGGCGGCGAGCGCGCCCCGGGCCCAGGAGCCCTCGTAGATCTGTGCGAGCGCCGCCACCTGGGCCAGCAGCACGAAGACCAGGGTGAGCACCCCGAACGGCCCGATGTCCGACTGCTTCATGATCCGCAGCGCGTCCTCGGCGGGCTTGCCGCTGCCCAGCCCGTCCGCCGTGTCGGCCAGCCCGTCCAAGTGCAGGCCACGGGTGAGTACGGCGGGGACGGCGACGCTTGCGACGGCGGCGAGCAGCGGACTCGCGCCGAGGAGCAGCAGCAGGAGACCGAGCCCGGCCGCGCACAGGCCGACGACCAGCCCGGCGAGAGGGGCGCAGAGCATCCCGCCGCGTGCGGTCCCACGGTCCCAGCGGGTCACCCGTACCGGCAGGACGGTGAGGGTGCCGAAGGCGAAGCGCAGGCCGTGCGCGGGCGGGAGCAGGGGCATCCCGGCAGGGTACGCGACCGCTCACAGAGCGCCGCACGGTGATCCTGGGCAGACTTGGACCCATGGGGAACTGGCTGGAACGCAACATCGTCGAGCCCGGCAAACTCCCCCTGCTGCTCGCCCTCACCGCCTTCGTGCTGACCTTCCTGATCACCCGGTTGATCACCCGTATGATCCGGGCGGGCAAGGGCCCCTTCGGCAACGTCAGGGCGGGCGGTGTGCACGTCCACCACGTGGTGCCCGGCGTCATCCTCACCCTCGTCGGCGGCTTCGGGGCGGTGGCCGGCGGCCGGCAAGGCTTCGGGGCCTGTCTCTCGGCCGTGGTCTTCGGGATCGGCGCGGGCCTGGTGCTGGATGAGTTCGCGCTGATCCTGCACCTGGCCGACGTGTACTGGACCGAGGCGGGCCGCAAGAGCGTCGAGGCGGTCGTGCTCACCGCCGCGCTGGTCGGCCTGTGGGTGGCCGGTTTCTCGCCGTTCGGCGTCAACGACCTCGACGAGGACGAGCTGCAGGGGCGGGGGACGGTGATCTCCACCGTCGCCGCGAACTTCCTCCTGTCGCTCATCGCCCTCGCCAAGGGCAAGGCCCGCCTGGCGATCCTCGGCGTGATCGTCCCGTTCCTCGCCCTGTTCGGCGCGATCCGGTTGGCCCGCCCCGGCTCCCCGTGGGCTAAACGCCTCTACCGGCGCCGCCCCCGCGCCCGGGCCAGAGCGAGTCTGCGCGCCTACCACCACGACCGCCGCTGGCTGGGTCCCAGCCGTAAGTTTCAGGACTGGCTCGGCGGCACGCCCGACCCCGAGCGGACCCGGGCCCTGGAGAGCCACTGACACAGCGCGGTCACCGCACACAGCACCAGCACCGCCGCGATCGCCGCGAGGTGCTCCTTGCCGGCGAGGTTCTCCTTCACCAGCACCTCGACCACCATCGCGACGACGACCGCTCCGGCGGTGACGTACGCGCCGTGGCGCAGGCCGACGTACACCGCGAGGCCGACGACCGCCGCCGACGGGCCGCTGTCCACGACCTGCGCGTCCGAGGCGGGCAGGCCCAGCGGGTGGCCGGAGCCGAGGGCGATGCCGAGCCGGGCGTACAGTGTGCCGGCGAGGGTGGCGGCGTAGGCGAGCGCGAGGGTGAGCGGGCGGCCGAGGCAGATCTCCGCGATGCCGAGCACCAGCAGGATCTGCAGCAGCGCACCCCACACCGGGAGGTCGAGGGCGGGCACGAACAGCGACAGGGGAGTGCGCAGCAGGGCGAGCCAGAGGGGGTCCTCGGCGCGGACGGCCCCGACGTTCTGCACGAACCGGTAGCCCCACGCCTGTCCGTGCACGAAATGCAGCAGGGCGGTGAGGCCGACGGCCCCGAGCGCCATCGCCACCGCCCGCGCCCGCAGCCCGTCACGGACGGTCCGGTAAAGCGGCCCCCATTCGGCGCGGGCCCAGCGGGCGAGCGGGTTCATCGGGGGCGGCTCCGGACGATGCGGCGGGACGGAATACGTGACGACACGTACGGAGACCGCCCGAAACCTCCCGCAAGTTGCCCACACCGCGAGTGACCTGCACCTCAGGCACCTACCCCGCTTTTCCCGCCGCGACGGCGCTCAGCCACGACGGCGCAGCCTGGCGGTGCCCAACCGGCCGAAGCCGCGCTCGGCCACGACGGCGCAGCCCGGCGGTGCCGAACCGGCCGAAGCCGCGCTCGGCCACGACGGCGCGGCCCGGCGGTGCCCAACCGGCCGAAGCCGCGCTCGGCCACGACGGCGCAGCCCGGCGGTGCCCAACCGGCCGAAGCCGCGCTCGGCCACGACGGCGCGGCCCGGCGGTGCCCAACCGGCCGAAGCCGCGCTCGGCCACGACGGCGCAGCCCGGCGGTGCCGAACCGGCCGAAGCCGCGCTCGGCCACGACGGCGCAGCCCGGCGGTGCCCAACCGGCCGACGCCCCTACTCGGCCTCCGGCTCCTCGCTCGGCTTCTTCTCCGCCGGCCGCTCCGGAAGCTCCGCCGCCAACGCCGCCGCGGCCTGCACCATGGGCAGCGCCAACAGGCCCCCCGCGCCCTCACCGACCGACACCCCGTGGTCGAGCAGCGGCTCCAGCGCCATCCGGTCCAGCGCCTTGGCCTGACCCGGCTCCCCGCTGTTGTGCCCGGCCAGCCACCAGTCCGGCGCCCGGAACGCGATCCGCTGCGCCACCAGCGCACACGCGGCCGCCACCACACCGTCCAGGATCACCGGCGTCTTCCGCACCGCGCACTGGAGCAGGAACCCGGTCATCGCCGCGACATCGGCCCCGCCGACCGTCGCCAGCAACTGCAACTGATCCCCGAGCACCGGCCGCGCCCGCCGCAACGCGTCCCGGATCGCCGCGCACTTGCGCATCCACACCAGGTCGTCGATCGCGAGCCCGCCCCGCCCGGTCACCACCGACGCGTCGGTCCCGCACAGCGCGGCGACCAGCACCCCGGCCACCGTGGTCCCGCCCACGCTCACATCGCCGAGCACCACCAGATCCGTACCGGAGTCGGCCTCCTCGTCGGCCACCGCGACCCCGGCCCGGAACGCCGCCTCGGCCTCCTCGGCGGTCAGCGCGTCCTCGATGTCGATCCGCCCACTGCCCCGCCGTACCCGATGCTTCACGACGTCCTCGGGCAGCGCCTGCGGATCGCAGTCCAGAGCCATGTCCACGACCCGCACCGGCACGCCGAGCCGCCGGGCCAGCACGGACACCGGCCGGCCGCCCTGAAGCACCTCCCGCACCAGCTCCACGGCGCTCCCCGCGGGCCGCGCCGACACCCCCAGCTCCGCGACACCGTGGTCACCGGCGAACAGCACCACCCGCGGCCGTTCCACCGACCGCACCGGTACGGCACCCTGCGCCGCGGCCAGCCACTCACCCAGGTCGTCGAGGCGCCCCAGCGAACCGGGCGGCACGATCTGACGCTCCCGGCGCGCCTCCGCGTCGCGGCGCACCCCGCCGTCCGGGCGCTCGATCAGGTCGGTGAAGTCGTCGAGATTAAGCGAGCTCATTCGCCGAACAGTACCGGCC
This sequence comes from Streptomyces spinoverrucosus, assembly GCF_015712165.1. Classification (NCBI taxonomy): domain Bacteria; kingdom Bacillati; phylum Actinomycetota; class Actinomycetes; order Kitasatosporales; family Streptomycetaceae; genus Streptomyces; species Streptomyces spinoverrucosus. The sequence continues at coordinate 6,579,591 of NZ_JADPZX010000001.1, forward strand.
CCGATCGAACAGGACGGCGCCACATGGCGACCTCGACCCCACCACGTCGTTGCACCCAAGATCGCGATCCCATACGTTCCGTTTTGCAGCGGATTGTCGTATGTCTCGTCGTACGTCCCACCCCGCTCCGTCCGTCGCGCCCCGGGAGCCGCCCATGTCGTCGTCCGCCCCCGTCGCCCCACCGGCGATCGACCTGCGCCGCGCCAAGTACCTCGCCGAACTCGCCCAGGGCACCGCGCGTTTCCACGCGGCGCGGCGCGACAGCTGCCCCTGGTGCGGCGGGCAGCGCCTGCGCACCCGCCTCACGGCACCCGACGTCATCCAGCGCAAGCCGGGCACGTTCACGCTCGACGAGTGCCAGGACTGCGCGCATGTCTTCCAGAACCCCGGTCTCACCCCGGAGGGCGCGGCGTTCTACCACCGGGACCGGGACCTGTACGAGCGCCCGCCCTCGCGGCGCCGCAACCGGCAGCGCGTCCGGGCGATGCTGCGCTTCCCAGTGCCGGAGAGCTGGCTGGACGTGGGCACGGGCGACGGCGACTTCCCGGCCGTCGCCCAGGAGTTGCTCCCGTACACGTCCTTCGACGGCACGGACCCCACCCCGCGCGTCCTGCGCGCCCGCGCCACGGAACGCGTGGAGGAGGCCTACGTGGGGCACCTGACCAGCCCCCGCCTCCTGGCCCGTCTGCGCTCCCGCTACGACGTGGTGAGCGTCTTCCACCAGCTGGAACAGTCCCCGTCACCCCGCGAGGAACTCGGGGCGGCGATCGCGGCCCTCCGTCCCGGCGGTCACCTCGTCCTCGAACTGACCAACCCCCAGAGCGCCTTCGCCGCACTCCTGGGCAAGTGGTGGCCCGGCCACGCGCAACCCCGCCAGGCCCACCTCATCCCGCTCGCCAACGTGTACGAGGTCCTGGAGTCCCACAACTGCACGATCCTCACCACGGACGAGTCCACCCCCCACACCCCCACGGACCTCGCCACGGCGACGACCCGAGCCCTCGCCCAGGCCCTCCCTTCCCCCGACACCCCCTGGCGAGTCACCCCACCCACCCTGCTGCAACACACCACGCGCGCGGCCCTGACACCGGCGACCGTCCCCCTGCGCCTGACAGCCGCGGCCCTGGACCACGCCCTGGCGCCCGTCCTCCGCCGCACCGGCTTCTCCAACGCGTACCGGGTGATCGCCCGCAAGGACCCACTGCCGTAAGCCGGGCGACGCCGGTCGGCTCCTCACCCCCGCAGCACCACGGCCTGCCCCGCCACCACCAGCAGCACCTGCTCGCACTCGCCCGCGAACGCCGCGTTCAGGCGCCCGAGTTCGTCCCGGTAGCGCCGTCCGGACGCGGTGGCGGGGACGATGCCCGAGCCCACCTCGTTCGACACGGCGACCACCACCCGCCGGGTGCCCCGTACCGCCTCCGTCAGCGCGCGCACCCGCTCGCGCAGCGCCTTCTCACCGCCGTCGGCCCACTCCGCGTCGTCCCAGGCGCCCACCGCGTCCATCGCGTCCGTCAGCCACAGCGACAGGCAGTCGATCAGCAGCGGCGGCCCGTCCTCCGCGAGCAGCGGTACCAGGTCGCACGTCTCCACCGTCCGCCACGACCCCGGCCGCCGCTCCCGATGCGCGGCCACCCGCTCCGCCCACTCGCCGTCCCCGTTACGGGTGCCGCCCGTCGCGACGTACAGCACATGGGGGAACGCCTCCAGCCGCCGCTCCGCCTCCACCGACTTGCCCGACCGCGCCCCACCCAGCACCAGCGTCCGGCGCGGCACATCCGGCACCTCCTCGTACGCCCCCACCGCCGCACTCGCCCCGTCCGGCACGGCCCGCGCCCCCGCCGCCGCCAGCCGCCGCCGCGACTCGGCCCCGGGCGGCACGTCGTGATCCAGGTGTACGGCGATGACGTCCGTGGTGGGCCCGACCGCCCCCACCGCCCGCAGCCGCGCCAGCGCGTCCGGCCGCCCCACGACATCCAGGAGCACCATGTCGTACGGCTCCGCAGCCGCGCCCCCCTCCTCGACCCCGGCCGGCGCGCACCCCGGCGGCAGATACAGCAACCGCAGCCCGTCCGGCCCGGTCACCGCGTACCCCGTGCCCGGCGCGTCCATCGCCAGCGCCCGCACCCGATGCCCCGTCAGCAGCGCCAACTCCCGCCCGTCCGGCACCCGCCCGGGCTGCGGCAGCCCGGCCGGCACCTCCACGGGCGGCCCGTCGTGCGGATGCGACAACAGCACCTGCCGTACCCCCGCCAGCGACCGCCCCGCCCGCGCCGCCGCGAACGCCGCCCCCGGCGTCAGGTCGAGCAGCAACGTGCCGTCCACAAGCACCGAGGTCGCCGCGCGCGCGTCCGCGCCCAGTGCTCCGGCACAGGCCGCGCAGGGACAGTCGGGCCGGGGCAGCCCCATCGGGGCGCCGGTGCCGAGCAAAGTAATTTCCACGATCCGATTCTCACCGTTCCCCGCTTGTCATGCCCGCCCGGGACGCTTCGGGAGAACGCGGAGACCTGCTCACCCCCGAGCGAATACCCTTGGCGGCAGCCCGACCAAGATCCAGACACCCGGAGGCGACATGACGGCATGGACGTGGCGGTTCGAGAAGGCCGACGGGACGGAGGTCCAGCCCGCGGTGCAGCCCGAGGAGTTCACCACGCAGGGCGACGCCGAGTCCTGGATCGGGGAGCACTGGAAGGAACTGCTCGCCGGGGGCGCGGACCAGGTACGGCTCTTCGAGGACGCCACCGAGATCTACGGACCGATGAACCTGCACGCGGACCAGGCCTAGGGTGCGGGGCGGCCCTACCCGCAGGCCGCCCCCGTCTCACTGCTCACCCAGCGTCACGTCCACGGTCTGCTCATCGCCGTTCCGAGTGAACGTCACCTTCGTCCGGTCGCCCGGCCGCAGCGCCGCCAGCGCCTCGGCCAGTGAGGTGAGGGTGGTGATCTCCGTGTCACCCAACCTGGTGATGACATCCCCGGGTTCGATCCCGGCCTGCGCCGCCGCCCCGCCACCGCGCACCTCGACGACGGCCACCCCGGCGGCCTGGTACTCGTCGTCGACGACGGTACGGCCCGTGATGCCGAGCGCCGCCCGCCCCGAGTCGGTGACCCGGCCGTCCTTGACGATCTGATCGGCGATCAGCTTCACCGTCGACGCCGGGATCGCGAACCCGATACCGGGCGCCGCGCCCGCCCCGATGCCGGGGTCGGTCGCGCCCAGCGTCGGAATGCCGATGACCTGCCCGTCGAGGTTCACCAGGGCGCCGCCGCTGTTGCCCGGGTTGATGTCCGCCGACGTCTGCACCATGTTGGCGATCGTCGCCCCCGGACCGCCGCCTTCACTGGGCTCCGTGACGGTCCGCCCGGTCGCCGACACGATCCCCTGCGTCACGCTCGACGACAGCCCGAGCGGCGACCCCATCGCCAGCACGATCTGCCCCACCTCGACCTTCTTGGAGTCCCCGAAGGCCGCCGGCCGCAGTCCCTTCGGAGGCCGGTCCAGCTGCACCACGGCCAGGTCCTGCTCGGGATACGAGTAGACGAGCCGGGCCCGCAGCGGGTCCTCGCTGTTGACGGTCGTCACCTGGAACGTGCGCTGCTCACCGACGACGTGCGCGTTGGTCACGATGTGGCCCTTGTCGTCGTACACCACCCCGGAGCCCAGATCCTGGCGGCCCTGGATCTGTACGACCGACGGCAGGACGTCCCTGATCACCCTCTGGTAGTCGTTCTGCAGATCGTTCGCCGCCACCGGCACGGCGGCCTGCGTCGTCGACGGCTCGGACCGCGGCGCCGACCCGCCGACGGTGCACCCGGAGACGAAGACCAGGGCGAGGCAGCACGACAGACCCGCAAGGCGGTAAGGGGGAGCTTCCATGCCCCGAGTCTGACTTCAGGACCACGACACGGGCCCGCGCTGTACGCCCGAACGGGCTCAGCCCCGCACCCCGCACAGATGCAGCAACGCCGCGACCCCCCGGTACGGATCCGTGCGCCCGGCCCGCTCCTCAACCGCCAGCAGCGTCTCCACGTCCGCCGGGACCTCCGCGCCGTCGGACGCCGTGTCGGTGAGGACCCGCACGCCGTACCAGGCGTGCAGCGGTGCGCCGATCCCGGCGAGGGTGGCCGTGAGCGCGCCCAGCCGGTCGGCGCGGACGTCGAGGCCCAGCCGGTTGCGGTACGCCGTGGTGTCGAAGGCGGCGAGCGCCGCGGTCCAGTCGCCGGACAGACCCGGCCGGAGGGCCAGCGCGTCCCCGTTGCGCACCAGCAGCGACAGCAGCCCGCCCGGCGCCAGCATCCGCGCCAGCCCCGCCAGCAGCGGATCGGGATCGTCGACGTACATGAGCACGCCATGACAGAGCACGACGTCGAAGCTGCCGGGCAGGAAGTGCACCCCCGTGTCCCGGCCGTCCCCCTCGATGAGCCGTACCCGCTCCCGGATCCCCTCCGGCTCCTCCGTCAGCGCCGACCTCGCCGCGGCGAGCATGGTGGCGTCCTTCTCTATGCCGGTGACGCGGTGCCCGGCCCGGGCCAGCCGCAGCGCCTGCGTCCCCTGGCCCATCCCCACGTCGAGCACCCGCAGCCGCTGCCCGACCGGGAACCGCCCGGCTATCTGCTCGTCGAGCTGCCGAGCCACCAGCTCCTGCCGTACGACGTCACGCAACCCGCCGAGCTTGCTCAGCCAGGCGTCCGCCGCACCCCCGGAGAAAGCCGTCGCGCTCAGGGCCGCTCTCCGCGCTTGACCTGCGGCTTGGGCAGCCGGAGTCGGCGCATCTGGAGGGAACGCATCAGCGCGTAGGCGACCGCGCCACGCTTGTTCTCGTCGGGGAAGCGCTCGGCCAGCCGCTTCTTCAGCCGGTACCCGGTGACGATCGAGTCCAGCACGATCAGCACGATCACCACCAGCCACAGCAGCAGCGCGACGCTCTGCAGCGCCGGCACCCGCACCATGCTCAGCACGAGGATGACCACGGCCATCGGCAGGAAGTACTCCGCGATGTTGAACCGGGAGTCGACGAAGTCACGGGCGAACCGGCGCACCGGCCCCTTGTCGCGCGCCGGCAGGTACCGCTCGTCACCGCCCGCCAGCGCCTGACGCTGCCGCTCCATGGCGGCACGGCGCTCCTCGCGCTGTCGCTTGGCGGCCTCCTTGCGCGTCATCGACGTGTTGGCGACGCTGCGGCGCTGAGACTGGGCCTCACTGCGCTTGGGTGTCGGCCGGCCCTTCGGGGCCTGCGGGTCACGGGTCTGCTTGGAGTCGGTCACCTGGGCCTGGGCGGCGACGGCGGCCTTCTCGTCTTTGGCACGGCTACGGAACACAAAACCCAAGGGTACGGGGTCCCGGGGCATGGACCCCAGTCCCGCGGGGAACGATCCCGCAACACCAGTCGTCTGTAAGGGGACAGAGGGGACGATGTGTACGCCCTCGGGTCCCCCCGGGTGCGAGCACTCGGGTCCCCCGGGGCATACCCGGGGACCACCTACTCCCTACGCCGGAGCAGGAGCGCACTCAGTCGTCCTTGGGGATGAGCGCATCCGTCCCCGAACAGTGCGGTAATGGAAGCAGGGCCCGTACTGTGGGTTCTGTCGCAGAGCTGGAGCTGGAGTCCGTCAGAAGGGGGCGCGCGAAGCCCATGAGCGGTGTCATGAAGCGTATGGGGATGATCTTCCGCGCGAAGGCGAACAAGGCCCTTGACCGGGCCGAGGACCCGCGCGAGACCCTCGATTACTCGTACCAGAAGCAGCTGGAGCTGCTCCAGAAGGTCCGCCGTGGTGTCGCGGACGTGGCGACCTCGCGCAAGCGCCTGGAGCTCCAGCTGAACCAGTTGCAGACGCAGTCGACGAAGCTGGAGGACCAGGGCCGCAAGGCGCTCGCGCTCGGCCGTGAGGACCTGGCCCGCGAGGCCCTCTCCCGCCGCGCCGCCCTCCAGCAGCAGGTCACGGACCTGGAGACCCAGCACGCGACGCTCCAGGGCGAGGAGGAGAAGCTCACCCTCGCGGCCCAGCGCCTCCAGGCCAAGGTCGACGCCTTCCGCACGAAGAAGGAGACGATCAAGGCGACGTACACCGCGGCCCAGGCCCAGACCCGGATCGGCGAGGCCTTCACCGGCATCTCCGAGGAGATGGGCGACGTCGGCCTGGCCATCCAGCGGGCCGAGGACAAGACGGCCCAGCTCCAGGCCCGGGCCGGCGCGATCGACGAACTCCTCGCCTCCGGCGCCCTCGACGACCCCACCGGCATGGCCAAGGACGACATCCAGGCCGAGCTGGACCGGCTCTCCGGTGGTACGGATGTGGAGCTGGAACTGCAGCGCATGAAGGCGGAGCTGGCCGGCGGCTCCGGTGGCCAGCAGGCCATCGAGGGCGGCAAGGACCAGCCCCAGTCCCAGCAGCAGCCGCAGGACACCCCGCGCTTCGACAAGCAGTAGTCACCCACCGGAGGGCGACATGATCGTACGGATCATGGGGGAGGGGCAGGTGAGGCTGGCCGACAGCCACCTCACCGAGCTGAACAAGCTGGACGACGAGCTCCTGGCGGAAATGGAGAACGGCGACGGTCCCGGCTTCCGCCGCACCCTTGAGGCCCTCCTCACCCAGGTCCGCGAACTGGGCGATCCCCTCCCCGACGACTCCCTCGAACCCTCGGAACTGATCCTCCCGTCCCCCGACGCGACCCTGGAAGAGGTACGGGAGCTGCTGAGCGACGACGGACTGATCCCGGGGGGCTGACGAACGGCGGGGCCGGCAGTCGGCCCCCGTTCCAAGCCCCGCGAGGTACCCGTACCGTTGACAGCCGTGAGCACCCTCGAAAGCGCCCGGCGCCGTCTGAAGGCCCACCCCGCGGCGCTGGACGCGGCGCTGGCGGCCGGCGTACTGATCTGCATGGTGGCCGGCTCCTTCGTGGACCCGCACGGCAAGCACGGCGTCAACTGGGCGCTGCGCACCCCGGACGTCCTCAGCCTCGTCCTCATGGTGCTCGGCGCCGCCGCCCTGGTGTTCCGCAGGCGCGCCCCCATACGGGTCCTCGGCATCACCGGCTCCCTCTCCGTCGTCGAGTTCGTCACCGGCGACCCCCGGGCCCCGGTCGCCATGGCCGCCGTGGTCGCCCTCTACACCGTCGCCGCCGCCACCGACCGCTCCACCACCTGGCGCGTCGGCCTGCTCACCATGGCCCTGCTGACCGGCGCCGCCATGCTCGCCGGCCCCCTGCCCTGGTACGCGCAGGAGAACCTCGCCGTGTTCGCCTGGAGCGGTATGGCCGCGGCCGGCGGCGACGCCGTCCGCAGCCGCCGGGACTTCGTGCAGGCCATCCGCGAGCGCGCCGAGAAGGCCGAGCGCACCCGCGAGGAGGAGGCCCGCCGCCGGGTCGCCGAGGAGCGGCTGCGCATCGCCCGCGACCTGCACGACGTGGTCGCCCACCACATCGCCCTGGTCAACGTGCAGGCCGGGGTCGCCGCCCACGTCATGGACAAGCGGCCCGACCAGGCCAAGGAGGCCCTCGCGCACGTCCGCGAAGCCAGTCGCTCCGCGCTCAACGAACTGCGCGCCACCGTCGGCCTGCTCCGCCAGTCCGACGACCCCGAGGCCCCGACCGAACCCGCCCCCGGCCTGGACCGCCTCGACGAACTCGTCGGCACCTTCCGCAGCGCCGGCCTGCACGTCGAGGTAGCCCGCACCGACCACGACACCAGCCTCCCCGCCGCCGTCGACCTGGCCGCGTACCGCGTCATCCAGGAAGCCCTCACCAACGTCCAGAAACACGCCGGTACGGCGGCGAAGGCCGAGGTCAGCGTCGTCCGCGTGGGGCCGAACATCGAGATCACCGTCCTCGACAACGGCTCCGGCCAGGACGACGGCCCTGTCTCCGGCGGCCACGGACTGCTGGGCATGCGCGAACGCGTCACCGCCCTGCGCGGCACCCTCACCACCGGTCCTCGCTACGGCGGCGGCTTCCGCGTGCATGCGATCCTGCCGGTCAAGACCCGTACCGCCCCAGCGAAGGACCCCGTATGACGATCCGTGTCCTGCTCGCCGACGACCAGGCGCTGCTGCGCAGTGCCTTCCGGGTGCTCGTCGACTCCGAGCCGGACATGGAGGTGGTGGGGGAGGCGTCCGACGGGGCGGAGGCGGTACGGCTGGCGAAGGAGCGGCGCGCCGACGTCGTCCTGATGGACATCCGGATGCCCGGCACCGACGGCCTCGCCGCGACCCGGATGATCAGCGCCGACCCCGGCCTCGCCCACGTCCGGATCGTCATCCTGACCACGTTCGAGGTCGACGACTACGTGGTGCGGTCGCTGCGCGCGGGCGCCTCCGGCTTTCTCGGCAAGGGCTCCGAGCCGGACGAGCTGCTCACCGCCATCCGGGTCGCGGCCGGCGGCGAGGCGCTGCTGTCCCCGACCGCCACCAAGGGCCTGATCGCCCGCTTCCTCGCCCAGGGCGGCGACCTCGACGACACCGACCGCGACCACGCCCGCACCGCGCGGCTGGACGCGCTGACGGGGCGGGAGCGGGAGGTCCTCGTCCAGGTCGCGGGCGGGCACTCCAACGACGAGATCGCCGAACGCCTGGAGGTCAGCCCGCTGACGGTGAAGACGCACGTCAACCGGGCCATGGCCAAGCTGGGCGCGCGCGACCGGGCGCAGCTGGTGGTGATCGCGTACGAGTCGGGGCTGGTACGTCCAAGGGTGGACTGACCCCGAGCGGTGTGTACTGCGGCCGGAGTATGCGCCGTATAAGGAAATGGACCCAGGGGCGACGGATCACCGGGGGGCGATGGCTCAGGGTGTAGGTACGGGCGCTCACATGCGCCCGCCGCTCCTGCTCAGGCCACAGAAGAGAGACGCTGACCCATGTCCTGGCTGTCCAGATTCAGCCTCGCGCAACGGGCCCTGATAGGGCTGATGTCGATCGTCGCGCTCGCCTTCGGTGCGATCGCGATCCCACAGCTCAAGCAGCAACTGCTGCCCACCATCGAACTGCCCATGGTGTCGGTGCTCGCGCCGTACCAGGGCGCGTCCCCGGACGTGGTCGAGAAGCAGGTCGTCGAGCCCATCGAGGACACCCTCGAAGCCGTCGACGGCATCACCGGCGTCACCTCCACGGCGAGCGAGGGCAACGCCGTGATCATGGCGTCCTTCGACTACGGCAACAACACCGACCAGCTCGTCGCCGACGTCCAGCAGGCCGTCAACCGGGCCCGTGTGCAGCTCCCGGACGACGTCGACCCGCAGGTCATCGCCGGCTCGACGGACGACATCCCGACCGTCGTCCTCGCCGTCACCTCCGGCGAGGACCAGCAGGCGCTGGCCGACCGGCTGGACCGGACCGTCGTACCGGCCCTGGAGGACATCGACGGCGTCGGTCAGGTCACCGTCGACGGCGTGCGGGACCTCCAGGTCTCCGTCACCCCGGACGACCGCAAGCTGGCCCGGGCCGGCCTCACCGTCCAGAGCCTCGTCCAGGCCCTCCAGGCGGGCGGCGCCACCGTCCCGGCCGGCTCGTTCGACGAGGACGGCGGCAACCGCACCGTGCAGGTCGGCGGCGCCTTCACCTCGCTGCGGCAGATCGAGAACCTGATGATCACCGGCGAGGGCGTCGACAAGCCTGTGCGTCTCGGCGCGGTCGCGGAGGTGACCGAGAAGCAGGCCAGGGCCGAGTCCCTCACCCGCACCAACGGCAAGCCCAGCCTCGCCGTCGCCGTCACCATGGACCGCGACGGCAGCGCGGTCGCCATCTCCGAGGCGGTCGAGGACAAGCTGCCCGAGATGCGCGCTGACCTCGGCTCCGGCGCCACCGTCACGGTCGTCAGCGACCAGGGCCCGGCGGTCTCGAAGTCCATCGAGGGCCTCACCACGGAGGGCGGGCTCGGTCTGCTCTTCGCGGTCCTGGTGATCCTGGTCTTCCTGGCGTCGATCCGCTCGACGCTGGTCACGGCGGTCAGCATTCCGCTCTCCGTCGTGCTGGCCCTGATCGTGCTGTGGACGCGGGACCTGTCCCTGAACATGCTCACGCTGGGCGCCCTGACCATCGCCATCGGCCGGGTCGTCGACGACTCGATCGTGGTGCTGGAGAACATCAAGCGGCACCTCGGCTACGGCGAGGAGCGCCAGTCGGCGATCCTGAACGCCGTCCGCGAGGTGGCCGGCGCGGTGACGTCCTCGACGCTCACCACGGTCGCGGTGTTCCTGCCGATCGGTCTGGTCGGCGGCATGGTGGGCGAGCTGTTCGGCTCGTTCTCGCTGACCGTCACCGCCGCCCTGCTGGCCTCGCTGCTGGTCTCGCTGACGGTCGTACCGGTCCTGTCGTACTGGTTCCTGCGCGCCCCGAAGGGCACCCCCGAGGACGCCGAGGAGGCCCGCCGCCTGGCGGAGGAGAAGGAGGCGAAGAGCAGGCTCCAGCGGTTCTACGTCCCCGTCCTGCGCTTCGCCACCCGGCGCCGCCTGACCAGCGTGGCCATCGCGGTCGTCGTGCTGATCGGCACCTTCGGCATGGCGCCGCTGCTGAAGACCAACTTCTTCGACCCGGGCGAGCAGGCGGTCCTCTCCGTCAAGCAGGAGCTGGAGCCCGGCACCAGCCTGGCCGCGACCGACGCCCAGGCGAAGAAGGTCGAGCAGCTGCTCGCCGACACCGAGGGCGTCAAGGACTACCAGGTGACGGTCGGCTCCTCCGGCTTCATGGCCGCCTTCGGCGGCGGCACCGACACCAACCAGGCCTCGTACTCGGTGATGCTGGAGGACTCGGCGTCGTCCAAGGACGTCCAGGACCGCATCGACGCGGGCCTGAAGAAGCTCGACGGCATCGGCACGACCACCGTCTCGGTCGGTGACGGCTTCGGCAGCCAGGACCTCAGCGTGGTCGTGAAGGCGGCCGACGCGGACGTGCTGCGCGAGGCCTCCGAGGAGGTCCGCAAGACGGTGGCGGGTCTGGACGACGTCACGGACGTCACCAGCGACCTGGCGCAGAGCGTGCCGCGCATCTCCGTGACGGCCAAGCCCTCGGCGGCGGCCGCCGGGTTCAACGACCAGACGCTGGGCGCGGCCGTGGCCCAGGCGGTGCGCGGCACCACCGCGGGCACGGCGACGCTGGACGACACCGAGCGGGACATCGTCATCACGTCCGAGAAGCCGGCCGACACCCTCGCCGAGCTGCGCAGGCTGCCGCTCGGCCCGGTGCGGCTGGGTGACATCGCGACCGTCAAGGAGGTGGACGGGCCGGTCTCCATGACCCGGATCGACGGTCAGCGCGCGGCCACCGTCACCGCCAGGCCGACCGGCGACAACACGGGCGCGATCAGCACCGAGCTGCAGCAGAAGCTCGACAAGTTGGACCTCCCGGAGGGCGCCACCGTCCAGATCGGCGGCGTCTCCGAGGACCAGGAAGAGGCCCAGGCCAACCTGATCCTGGCGATGCTGGCGGCCATCGCGATCGTCTTCATGCTGCTGGTCGCGACCTTCCGGTCGCTGGTCCAGCCGCTGATCCTGCTGGTCTCCATCCCGTTCGCCGCGACGGGCGCGATCGGACTGCTGATCGCGACCGACACCCCGATGGGCGTCCCCGCGATGATCGGCATGCTGATGCTGATCGGCATCGTGGTGACCAACGCGATCGTGCTGATCGACCTCATCAACCAGTACCGCAGGCAGGGTTACGGCGTCGTCGAGGCCGTGGTCGAGGGGGGCCGTCACCGGCTCCGCCCGATCCTGATGACCGCCCTGGCGACCATCTTCGCCCTGCTCCCGATGGCCCTGGGCATCACCGGCGAGGGCGGCTTCATAGCCCAGCCGCTGGCGGTGGTCGTGATCGGCGGTCTGATCACCTCCACCCTGCTGACCCTGCTGCTGGTCCCGACGCTCTACGCGATGCTGGAGCTCCGCAAGGAGCGCCGGGCGAAGAAGCGGGCGGCGAAGCGGCAGGCGAAGTCGCAGACTCCGGCGGAACCGCAGCCGGAACCGGCGGGGGTCTGACCGCATGACGAAGGGGCCGCACCTCGCAGGGTGCGGCCCCTTCACGCGTTACTGCCGCCGGAGGCTACGGCAGCGCCAGCATCCGCTCCAGCGCCAGCTTCGCGAACGCCTCGGTCTCCTTGTCGACCTCGATGCGGTTGACCAGGTTGCCCTCGGCCAGGGACTCCAGGGCCCAGACCAGATGGGGCAGGTCGATGCGGTTCATGGTCGAGCAGAAGCAGACCGTCTTGTCGAGGAAGACGATCTCCTTGCCCTCGGGCGCGAAACGGTTCGCCAGGCGGCGGACCAGGTTCAGCTCCGTGCCGATGGCCCACTTGGAGCCGGCCGGCGCGGCCTCCAGGGCCTTGATGATGTACTCCGTCGAGCCGACGTAGTCCGCGGCCGACACCACCTCGTGCTTGCACTCGGGGTGGACCAGCACGTTCACGCCGGGGATGCGCTCACGCACGTCGTTGACCGAGTCGAGGTTGAAACGGCCGTGCACCGAGCAGTGGCCGCGCCACAGGATCATCTTCGCGGCCCGCAGCTCGTCGGCGGTCAGGCCGCCGTTCGGCTTGTGCGGGTTGTAGACCACGCAGTCGTCGAGGGACATGCCCATGTCGCGCACCGCGGTGTTGCGGCCGAGGTGCTGGTCGGGCAGGAAGAGCACCTTCTCGCCCTGCTCGAACGCCCACTCCAGGGCCCGCTTGGCGTTGGAGGAGGTGCAGATCGTGCCGCCGTGCTTGCCGGTGAAGGCCTTGATGTCGGCGGAGGAGTTCATGTACGAGACGGGCACGACCTGCTCGGCTGTCCCGGCCTCGGTCAGCACGTCCCAGCACTCGGCGACCTGCTCGGCCGTCGCCATGTCGGCCATCGAGCAGCCGGCGGCCAGGTCCGGCAGCACGACCTTCTGGTCGTCGGACGTCAGGATGTCCGCGGACTCGGCCATGAAGTGCACGCCGCAGAAGACGATGTACTCGGCCTCGGGGCGCGCGGCCGCGTCCCTGGCCAGCTTGAAGGAGTCGCCCGTGACATCCGCGAACTGGATGACCTCGTCGCGCTGGTAGTGGTGGCCGAGCACGAAGACCTTGTCGCCCAGCTTCTCCTTGGCCGCGCGGGCGCGCTCGACCAGGTTCGGGTCGGACGGCGAGGGCAGGTCGCCGGGACACTCGACGCCGCGCTCGCTCCTCGGGTCGGCCTCACGGCCGAGCAGCAGCAGGGCGAGGGGCGTCGGCTGTACGTCGAGCTCCTGGGTCTGGGCGGTGGTCACGACACGCACCCTTTCTGTTCTGCGGCTCGCCGACCCGGGGAGCCGGATCGGCGGGACATACGGGACACCTTTTCGACTTTTCGTCGAAATGACGCTATCTATCATAACCGCTTCACGTCAGTTTGACGATGGCCATTGCGTCGATGTGACGTGAATCCCGACACCTCCCTGTCGTATGGCGTTGTCCCGTTGTCCACAGGCTGCTGTGCGCTCCCGGAGGCATGTGCGAGCATGAAGAGGACGCCAAGGAGAAAAGACACGGGCCCGCCCCGGAATGAATCCACGGCCCCGCCGGTTGCAACCGTCGGCAAGCAGTCTCCGTACAACCCGGGAGAGATGTAGATGTCCGTATCGGACGAGACCACCACCGTCACCGACGGCATCATCCTGACCGACGCCGCCGCGTCCAAGGTCAAGGCGCTGCTCGACCAGGAAGGCCGCGACGACCTCGCGCTGCGCGTCGCCGTCCAGCCCGGCGGCTGCTCCGGCCTGCGCTACCAGCTCTTCTTCGACGAGCGCTCGCTCGACGGCGACGTGGAGAAGGACTTCGGTGGGGTCAAGGTCGTCACCGACCGGATGAGCGCTCCCTACCTGGGCGGCGCGACCATCGACTTCGTGGACACCATCGAGAAGCAGGGCTTCACGATCGACAACCCGAACGCGACGGGTTCCTGCGCCTGCGGCGACTCCTTCAGCTGACCCACAGGTGTGAGTGAAGGCGGCGGCCCCCTCCGAGGGGACCGCCGCCTTCTTCCTGTCATGGTCACTGGGGCAGCCGGGCTCCCGGCTTCTCAAGCGGAACGCCCTTGCCGTCCGAGCCGACCACCTTCCGGTCACCGAGCGGCTCGTCCAGCTGCACGGTCCGGTAGTGGACCTTGGCGATCAGGATGCAGACCTTGTCCGGCCACGGCTTCTCGGTCACCGTCACGGTCACCTTGTCGGACCCCTCGACCGCCTTCGCCTCGTAGTCGGCACACACCCCGCCCGTGAAGCTCACGGTCAGCTCCCGGCCCTCGGCGGTGTAGCCCTCCACCTGGACGTCCCGGGCGCGCGGCGCGTCCCCGGGCTCGGACGGGCGCGGACTGACCTGCCCGCCCGACTGGGTCGAGGCCAGGTACTTCGGGTCGATCGCCGGATACGTCACCGTGAAGCTGTCCTGCGCCCCCGGCGCCCTGACCTCGAACAGCCAGGACGGCACCAGCGCCGGCCGGGCGTCCACCGAGTGCGAGGCCAGCCCGAACACCGCCTCCTCGACGGCGATCCGCTCCTGCTTGGGCGCGCCGGTCGCCGCACCGCAGGACGCGTCGCCCTCCAGCGGTACGGGGCTGGCGCAGCCGCCGATGCCGGCGCGCGGGGCGGGGCCCTGCGCCGCGTTCATCAGCTCCAGCGTCCGCTCCGCGCTCAGCACGGGGTACGTCGCCCCCTTCACCGGCGCCGTCAACTGGCCGCTGGCGGCCACCACGTCGCCCTGGGCGCCGACCGTGACCCCGGTCGGCCAGCCGTACGTCGGCAGCCCGCCGACCACCGGATCGGCGTTCACGACTCGCTGCGCGCCCATGACCTGGCCGGCGTCCACCTTGGCGGAGTCCTGCCCGACCGCCTTCAGGATCGGCGCGGCCGCCTTCCTCGCCGCCTCCTCGCTCACCGGATCGACGGAACCGGCGGAGGGGCCCTTGGCGCACGTCGTGGTGCCCTGGCAGTTGTCGGTGCCGGGGGCGTACCGGTGGAAGGTCCAGGTGCCGGGCGCCTGCCGGTTCACCTGGAGGCTGGGGCCCTGACCGTCCTGGCCGCCGATCTTCCAGGCCTGCCCTTCGGCGACCGGCGTCCCGGCCAGGTCGAGCGCCTCGGCGAGCCGCGCCACGTCCTCCTGGGTGACCTCGCCCTTCGGCCAGTGCACGGCCGCCGAGCGCGGGCCGTCCGGGAGGGTTCCGTCGGCCTTGTAGGTGACGCCGTTCGGGTCGGGTTCGCCGGGGGCGATGCCGTTCGGGGTGCCGGAGGAGTAGCCGTCGAGGGCGAGCGGCGGGGGAGTGCCGTTCCCCGCCGGGGCACCGGACCCCGTACCGCTGCCGGAGCCGCCACCGGCCGACGCCGCGAGATAGGCTCCGCCGCCTCCCACCAGCAGCACGGCGGCGGCGACGGAGGCGATGACAGCGGGGGAGCGACGGCGGGCGGGACGGACGGCGTCCCCCTGGCCCGGCTCCTCGCGGGTGACGTCGTGATCGGCGCCGGGTTCGGGGTGCGCGGCGTCCTGATCGGCGTCGCGCTCGTGATGGGCGGCGTCCTGATCGGCGCCGGGCGCGTGATGGGCGGCGTCCTGATCGGCGCCGGGCTCGTGAAGGGTTGCGGTCTGATCGGCGCCGGGCTCGTGAAGGGTTGCGTCCTGTTCGGCGCGCTGGTCTTCGCGGGCGGTGTCCTGATCGGCGCCGGATTCGTCAGGGGTTGCGTCCTGTTCGGCGTCGGGCGCGTGAAGGGTTGCGTCCTGATCGGCGCCCTGCTCCTCGCCGGCGGTGTCCTGATCGGCGCCTTCCTCGGCGGTCCCGGAGGCAGGCGCGTCCCCAGAGGCGTGCGCCTCCTCCGAAGCCCGCGCGTCCTCCGAGCCCCGCCGGGAGGCCTGCGCGCCGGTCCCGCCCGCGACGTCGTCGTCGTTGTCGGGTCGCTCGGTGTTCACCGCATCGCTCCTTCGGCTGCACAGCTCACGCTGGTGGGTCGTATCCCGTATCCCCTTTACGGGGGACAGCGATGGGACGCAGCGGGGGAGCGCGCGGTTCCCGGAGCGGATCCGCTCAGTCGCCGTAGTCCGACATCGCGTCCAGCAGCCGGGCCGACTTCGGCGGCACGGTCACCCCGTGGATCAGCGACGGCGGGACCGGGCGGGTGACACCCCGGTCCGGGGCCGACCAGTGCGGGACCATCCGGGCGCAGTCGCCGCGCAGCGAGGCCAGGTCGCCCTCCAGGTCGGCGGGCGTGGGGGCCGGGTCGTCGAGTTTCGTCATAGCCGCACCGTAGGCACGCCGAGGCAGGCGAAGAAAGATCTACTATCGGGTAGTTTTGGTGGCTTCGAAGCCGTCCGCCCGCCTCATGTCCGCCGCATGGCCGACTCCGGGCGTTCTCCCCACACCATCGAGCCATCCGCTTCAGCGTCACCGCCGCAACCGGGTAGCGTGAATCGTCAACCCCCTCCACCCGGGAGATTCCACGCCGTGCGCATCGCAGTCACCGGCTCCATCGCCACCGACCACCTCATGACCTTCCCCGGCCGCTTCGCCGACCAGCTCGTCGCGGACCAGCTGCACACGGTCTCGCTGTCGTTCCTGGTCGACAAGCTCGATGTCCGCCGGGGTGGCGTGGGCGCCAACATCGCCTTCGGGATGGGCCAGCTCGGAACCCGGCCGATCCTCGTCGGTGCCGCCGGCGCCGACTTCGACGAGTACCGTGCCTGGCTGGACCGGCACGGCGTCGACACCGCCTCCGTGCGCATCTCCGAGACCCTGCACACCGCCCGCTTCGTGTGCACCACGGACGCCGACCACAACCAGATCGGCTCCTTCTACACGGGCGCCATGAGCGAGGCCCGCCTGATCGAGCTGAAGACCGTCGCGGACCGCGTCGGCGGCCTCGACCTCGTCCTGATCGGCGCCGACGACCCCGAGGCGATGCTCCGGCACACCGAGGAGTGCCGCTCCCGCAACATCTCGTTCGCCGCCGACTTCTCCCAGCAGATCGCCCGCATGGACGGCGAGGAGATCCGGATACTGCTGGACGGGGCGACGTACCTCTTCTCCAACGAGTACGAGAAGGGCCTCATCGAAAGCAAGACCGGCTGGAGCGACGAGGAGATCCTCGGCAAGGTCGGCCACCGCGTCACCACCCTCGGCGCCCGGGGCGTGCGCATCGAGCGGGCCGGCGAGGACCCGATCGAGGTCGGCTGCCCGGAGGAGGAGCGCAAGGCCGACCCCACCGGCGTCGGCGACGCCTTCCGCGCCGGGTTCCTGTCGGGGCTTGCCTGGGGGGTCTCCCTGGAGCGGGCCGCGCAGGTGGGCTGCATGCTGGCGACGCTGGTCATCGAGACCGTCGGCACGCAGGAGTACGCGTTGCGCCGGGCGCACTTCATGGACCGGTTCACCAAGGCGTACGGTCACGAGGCCGCCGCCGAGGTCCAGGCGCAACTCGTCTAGTTTCGTCTGCGGGTGCGTGGGGCTGGTCGCGCGCACGCGGCGGTAGCCGCCTATCGATACAGCCCCGCGCCCCCGGGTGGGTCACAGCGCCCGGCGGACCACGTAAGCCGTTCCCTTTTCTGCCGGCTCCTCGCCTACGTATTCGTGGCCCCGCATCGCGCACCACGCCGGGATGTCCAGCCTCGCCGCCTCGTCGTCCGCGAGCACCCGCACCGTGCCGCCCACCGGCACGTCCCCGATGACCTTGGCCAGCTCGATCACCGGGATGGGGCAGAGCTTGCCCACCGCGTCCACGACGAGCACGTCCTCCCGTACGACCGTGCTGGGCGTCGGCGCCCCGAGCTTCTCCCGGACCGCCGCGACCGCCCCCGGCAGCACCTGAAGGAACCGGTCGACGTCCTCCGCCGCCGCCCCGAGCGGCAGCGACACCCGCACGTTGCCCTCGCTCAGCACCCCCATCGCCTTCAGCACATGGCTCGGCGTCAGCGTGCTGCTCGTGCAGGACGATCCGGACGAGACGGAGAAACCGGCGCGGTCCAACTCGTGCAGCAGAGTCTCCCCGTCGACATAGAGACACGAGAACGTGACGATCCCCGGCAGTCGCCGCTGCGGATCGCCCACCACCTCGACGTCCCCCAGCAGTTCCGGAACCCGCGCCCGGATCCGGTCCGTCAGTTCCCGCAGTCGTACCGACTCCTGCGCCACCTCGGCCCGAACGGCCCGCAGTGAGGCCGCCGCCGCGACGATCGCCGGGATGTTCTCGAACCCGGCGGCCCGCCCCGACTCCCGCTCGTCCGCGGGCCCTTGCGGCGCGAACCGGACCCCCTTGCGCACCACCAGCAGCCCCACGCCCGAAGGCCCGCCCCACTTGTGGGCGCTGGCCGTCAGCAGCGACCAGTCGCCGGCCACCGGCCCCCACCCCAGCGACTGCGCCGCGTCCACCAGCAACGGCACCCCGGCCTCCCGGCACACCGACGCCACCTCGGCCACCGGCTGCACGGTCCCCACCTCGTGGTTGGCGGACTGCAGACACGCCAGCGCGGTGTCGGGCCGCAGCGCCTCGGCGTACCCCTCCGCCCGCACGGCGCCTTCCCGGCCCACCGCAACCTGAGTGGTCGTACCGCCGTCCGCCTCGTGCACCTCAGCCGCATGGAGCACCGAGGAGTGTTCGACCGCTGACACGATCAGGTGACGTCCGACGCGCCGCCGCCCGGCCAACGCCCCCGCGACACCCGTGTGCACGGCCCGCGTCCCGGACGACGTGAACACCAACTCGTCCGGCCGGCAACCGACCGCCTCCGCGGCGGCCTCCCGGGCGGCATCGAGCAGCAACCGCGCCCGCCGCCCCTCCCGATACAACCGCGCGGGATCGGCCCACCCTTCATCCAGCGAGGCCTGCAGCGCCTGCCGCGCGACAGGGTGAAGCGGAGCGGCGGAGGCAGCGTCGAAGTAACCCATACGCCAACGCTAAATCGCCGTGCGGGTACTCGTCCCTCGGGGGCGCGGGGCCGTGACTTCAGCGGCTCCGCCGCGGGGCGCGAGCAACCCCAACCACCCGCACTTCGCCGCACAAGTCGCACCCCCCGGCGCATTAGGCCCCCTTCGGCTGACCCAGCGGCGCGTACAGGCACCCCTCCCCGCGAACCCCCGGAGGGCGTCGGCTAGGGTTTGGTCCGCATAAACATCCAAACCCCTGCCCGACGCAGGGCGGCGACCGACCAGCGAGAAGGCCGCAGCCGACCGCGCGGGCGAGACTCTCGGGAAGGCGCTACGTGAGTCCCAACGGCTCCGACCGCTCGCCGCGGCGCCCGATGCGGCGGAAGCTGCTGCAGGCACTGACCGCGGGCCTGGTCCTGGCGACCGCCACCGGTTGCACATGGGAGGACTTCCCCCGCCTTGGTATGCCCACCCCCACCACGGAGGAGGCGCCGATCGTCCTCTCCCTCTGGCAGGGCTCCTGGGCTGCCGCGCTCGCCGTCGGCGTGCTGGTGTGGGGCCTCATTGTGTGGAGTGCGATCTTCCACCGGCGCAGCCGCACCAAGGTGGAGGTTCCTCCGCAGACCCGGTACAACGTGCCGATCGAGGCGCTGTACACGGTCGTTCCGATCATCATCGTCTCGGTCCTCTTCTACTTCACGGCCCGCGACGAGACGAAGCTCCTCGACATGTCGAAGAAGCCCGACGTCACGGTGAACGTGGTCGGCTTCCAGTGGAGCTGGTGCTTCAACTACATCGAGAACGTCGAAGGTTCGACGGGCGACGCCAGGACCGCCCCGGCCCTGGACGCCATTCCGGACCGCTACAAGAAGGAGTTCCCGGCGGACGCCGGCGGGGTCTACACCTGCGGCACGCCGGGTGAGCGGAACCCGCAGACGGGCAACCCGGGCCCCACCCTCTGGCTTCCCGAGGGCAAGACGGTCCGCTTCGTCCTCACCTCGCGTGACGTCATCCACTCCTTCTGGGTGGTGCCGTTCCTGATGAAGCAGGACGTCATCCCGGGCCACACCAACGCCTTCCAGGTGACCCCCAACAAGGAGGGCACCTTCCTGGGCAAGTGCGCCGAGCTCTGCGGCGTCGACCACTCCCGGATGCTGTTCAACGTGAAGGTCGTCTCCCAGGAGCGCTACGAGCAGCACCTTCAGGAGCTCGCCCGCAAGGGCCAGACCGGTTACGTTCCCGCCGGCATCGAGCAGACGGACCACGAGAAGGAGCGGGAGGTGAACCAGCTGTGAGCATCCTCAACGAACCCGCGGGTGCCGCCGAGGCCGGCTCCTACGAGAACGAACTGCCGGTCCGGCGCAAGCAGCCCGGCAACGTCATCGTCAAGTGGCTGACGACCACCGACCACAAGACGATCGGCACGCTGTACCTGGCCACCTCGTTCGCGTTCTTCTGCATCGGTGGCGTGATGGCGCTCTTCATGCGCGCCGAGCTCGCCCGCCCGGGTACGCAGATCATGTCGAACGAGCAGTTCAACCAGGCGTTCACGATGCACGGCACGATCATGCTGCTGATGTTCGCGACGCCGCTGTTCGCCGGTTTCGCCAACTGGATCATGCCGCTGCAGATCGGCGCGCCCGACGTGGCGTTCCCGCGGCTGAACATGTTCGCCTACTGGCTGTACCTCTTCGGCTCGCTGATCGCGGTGGCCGGCTTCCTCACCCCGCAGGGTGCGGCCGACTTCGGCTGGTTCGCCTACTCCCCGCTGTCGGACGCGGTCCGCTCGCCGGGTGTCGGCGCCGACATGTGGATCATGGGTCTGGCCTTCTCCGGCTTCGGCACCATCCTCGGCTCGGTCAACTTCATCACCACGATCATCTGCATGCGCGCTCCCGGCATGACGATGTTCCGCATGCCGATCTTCACCTGGAACGTGCTGCTGACCGGTGTCCTGGTCCTGCTCGCCTTCCCGGTCCTCGCGGCGGCGCTGTTCGCCCTGGAGGCGGACCGCAAGTTCGGGGCGCACATCTTCGACTCGTCCAACGGTGGAGCGCTGCTGTGGCAGCACCTCTTCTGGTTCTTCGGCCATCCAGAGGTGTACATCATCGCGTTGCCGTTCTTCGGCATCATCAGTGAGGTCATCCCGGTCTTCTCCCGCAAGCCGATGTTCGGCTACTCGGGTCTGATCGCGGCGACCATCGCGATCGCGGGTCTGTCCGTGACGGTGTGGGCGCACCACATGTACGTCACCGGTGGTGTGCTGCTGCCGTTCTTCGCCTTCATGACGTTCCTCATCGCCGTACCCACCGGTGTGAAGTTCTTCAACTGGATCGGCACGATGTGGAAGGGCTCGCTGTCCTTCGAGACGCCGATGCTCTGGGCGACCGGCTTCCTGATCACCTTCACCTTCGGTGGTCTGACCGGTGTCATCCTGGCCTCGCCGCCGATGGACTTCCACGTCTCGGACTCGTACTTCGTGGTGGCGCACTTCCACTACGTGGTGTTCGGCACCGTCGTCTTCGCGATGTTCTCCGGCTTCCACTTCTGGTGGCCGAAGTGGACCGGCAAGATGCTCGACGAGCGGCTCGGCAAGATCACCTTCTGGACGCTGTTCATCGGCTTCCACGGCACCTTCCTGGTCCAGCACTGGCTGGGCGCCGAGGGCATGCCGCGCCGGTACGCCGACTACCTGGCGGCCGACGGCTTCACCGCCCTGAACACGATCTCGACGATCAGCTCCTTCGTGCTCGGCCTGTCGGTCCTGCCGTTCTTCTACAACGTGTGGAAGACGGCCAAGTACGGCAAGCCGGTCGGCGTCGACGACCCGTGGGGCTACGGCCGCTCGCTGGAGTGGGCCACCTCCTGCCCGCCGCCGCGGCACAACTTCCTCACCCTGCCGCGGATCCGCAGTGAATCCCCGGCGTTCGACCTGCACCACCCCGACATCGCCGCGCTCGAGGAGCTCGGCCACGGCGGGCACGGTGCCAGCGCCCTCGCGGGTGGCAAGGAGGCCGGCAAGTGAAGATCCAGGGCAAGATGTTCATCTGGCTGAGCGTCTTCATCCTCGCCATGGCGATCGTCTATGGCTTGTGGTCGAAGGAGCCGGCCGGCACCACCGCCCTCTTCCTGGCCTTCGGCCTGGCCATCATGATCGGCTTCTACCTCGGCTTCACCGCCAAGCGGGTCGACACCGGCGCCCAGGACAACAAGGAGGCCGACGTCGCGGACGACGCGGGCGAGCTGGGCTTCTTCAGCCCCCACAGCTGGCAGCCGCTGTCCCTGGGCATCGGCGGCGCCCTCGCCTTCCTCGGTGTCGCGGTCGGCTGGTGGCTGCTGTACTTCTCCGCCCCGCTGATCCTGATCGGCATCTGGGGCTGGGTCTTCGAGTACTACCGCGGTGAGAACCGCACCCAGTAACAGTCGGCGCCGAGCGCTCCAGGAGCCCGGACTCTCCGTCAGGAGGGTCCGGGCTCCCTCGTTCTGTCCTTCACACCCACGGACGGAGTCACCCGTCCGGATGACTCACCGCGCCGAGCCTGACGAACCTTCCTAGCGTGAAGGCATGAGCCACTCTTCGCGCACCAGCAGAGTCGCCGGTTGCACGCTGGTGGTGATCGCCCTCGGCGCGGGCGTCACCGCCTGCGGCAGCGACGGCAACCCGCTGTCCGCCACGCCGTACGACGCGGCGGAGCAGATCTCCTTCAACGGCCCCACCAAGGCCGGGAAGAAGGCCGACCCGGACAAGCCCCTGGAGATCACCGCCGAGGGCTCCGAGGGCCGGATCACGGACGTCACGGCCATGGACGCCGTGGGACGCCATGTCTCGGGCGAACTCTCCGCCGACGGCAGCCGCTGGCACAGCACCTCACCGCTGGCCGCCAATGCCCACTACACGGTCCGGGTGAGCACCGAGGACGACGACGGGGCGCCCGGCCGCCGGGTCGTCACCTTCGACACCGGCAAGCCCCGCACCAAGAAGCGGCTGAACGTCACCTTCGGCCCCGAGGCGGGCAAGTACGGCGTGGGCCAGCCCATCACCGCCGACCTGAGCCAGCCCGTCAAGGACAAGGCGCAGCGCGCGATCGTCGAACGCGGTCTGAAGGTGGTCTCCAGCCCCGTCGTGGACGGCGCCTGGCACTGGGTCGACGACAAGAAGCTCCACTACCGGCCCAAGGAGTACTGGCCCGTCAACGCCGGCATCCAGGTGAGCAGCAATCTCGACGGCATCAAGATCAGCGACCGCCTCTGGGGCGGCACCGCGAAGCCCCTGAAGATCACCACGGGCGACCGGATCGTCGCCGTCGCGGACGGCGCCAGCCACCAGATGACGGTCTACAAGAACGACAAGGTGATCAACACCATCCCGATCACCATGGGCAAGCCCGGCTTCGAGACCCGCAACGGGGTCAAGGTGGTCATCGGCAAGGAGTACTTCGTACGCATGCGCGGCACCACCGTCGGCATCGCCGAGGGCACCTCGGAGTCGTACGACCTGCCCGTCTACTACGCCACCCGGGTCACCTGGAGCGGCGAATACGTACACGCCGCCCCCTGGTCCGTCGGCGACCAGGGCTCCGCCAACGTCAGCCACGGCTGCACCGGCATGAGCACCACCAACGCCGCCTGGTTCTACGAGAACGTCCGCCCCGGCGACATCGTCAAGGTGGTCAACTCCTACGGCCACACCATGGAACCGTTCGGCAACGGCTTCGGCGACTGGAACGTCGACTGGGCGAAATGGCGCAAGGGCAGCGCCCTGCTCAAGGGCAACCCCGAGGGCCCGAAGGAGTCGGACAAGCTACGACTTCAGCCGCAGAGCGTCTGAACAACGCCCAGAGCGTCTGAACAACGCCCTGAGGGGCGCGGGGCGTATCGATGTGCGGCTCCGCCGCGTGGGCGCGACAAGCCACAGGCAGCCCGCAGTCGCCCCACAACCGGACCAACCGCCCCCTCAGGCGCTCGCAAGCCTCTTCTGCCGCAACAGAGAAGCCAACGCGGACGCGAACTCCACCGGCTCCACAGGCAACGTCACCGCCGCATCGGCCCGGCTCCACGTGGCCAACCACGCATCCTGGGGCCGAGCGATGAGCAACAGCACCGGCGGACACTGGAACACCTCGTCCTTGATCTGCCGGCACACCCCCATGCCCCCCATCGGCACGGCCTCACCGTCCAGCACGCAGACGTCGATCCCGCCCTTGTCCAACTCCTTGACGACGGCACCCGGAGTCGCACACTCCACGAACTCCACGACAGGGACGTCCGGAGCCGGCCGACGGCCGGTCGCCAGCCGTACCTGCTGGCGGGTGTTGGAGTCGTCGCTGTAGACCAGCACGGTGGCGGTCGGCTGCATGGTTCCTCCGTGACTTCGGCGTCGTACGGCAAGGCCCGTGACGCGGATGCTACTCCCTTGAACACCACGTCAACACCAGTAAGAAACAGGGAGACACTCCGAACGGCACCCCCCGGAGTGAGGGCGGGATAAGCGACCGACATAATGTCGGTCGTGGCGACAGCAACGACAGTAGATACCGGGCACGCGCACCCGTCGGTCAACCGGCCGAACCTCACCAGCGTCGGAACCATCATCTGGCTGAGTTCCGAGCTGATGTTCTTCGCGGCCCTCTTCGCGATGTACTTCACCCTGCGATCGGTGACCGGCCCCGAGTTCTGGCATGAGAAGGCTTCGGCCTTGAACTTCCCGTTCTCGGCGACCAACACCACGATCCTGGTGCTCTCCTCCCTCACCTGCCAGCTCGGCGTCTTCGCCGCCGAGCGCGGTGACGTAAAGAAGCTCCGGATGTGGTTCATCGTCACCTTCGTGATGGGTGCGATCTTCATCGGCGGTCAGGTCTACGAGTACACCGAGCTGGTGAAGAAGGACGGGCTCTCGCTCTCCTCCGACCCGTACGGCTCGGTCTTCTACCTGACCACCGGCTTCCACGGCCTGCACGTGACGGGCGGACTCATCGCCTTCCTGCTGGTCCTCGGCCGGACCTACGCGGCCCGGAGGTTCACCCACGAGCAGGCGACCGCCGCCATCGTCGTGTCCTACTACTGGCACTTCGTCGACGTCGTCTGGATCGGCCTCTTCGCCACGATCTACATGATCAAGTAGCCCGGGACCCGTTCCCGCGCATCCCAGAAGACTCGACGCAGAAGATCCTGACACCGGGGTAATCCGTGAAAAAGCTTTCCGCACGACGACGCCATCCGCTGGCGGCGGTCGTCGTCCTACTCCTCGCGCTGGCGGCCACGGGGGTGCTGTACACCGCGCTCGCGCCTACGGGTAAGGCGCAGGCCGATGACACAGCCCAGTCCCTCGCCATCGACGAGGGCAAGAAGCTCTACGCCGTCGGCTGCGCCAGCTGCCACGGCACCGGCGGTCAGGGCACCTCCGACGGTCCGAGCCTGGTCGGCGTGGGCGCGGCGGCCGTCGACTTCCAGGTCGGCACCGGCCGTATGCCGGCCGCGACCTCCCAGGGCGCCCAGGTGCCGCGGAAGAAGGTCATCTACACCCAGGCCCAGATCGACCAGCTCGCGGCGTACATCGCCTCGCTCGGCGCCGGCCCGAACATCCCGACCAAGGAGCAGTACGGCACGGAGGGCGCGGACATCGCCGAGGGCGGCCAGCTGTTCCGCACCAACTGCGCGCAGTGCCACAACTTCACCGGCAAGGGCGGTGCGCTCACCAACGGCAAGTACGCGCCGACCCTGGAAGGCGTCGACCCCAAGCACATCTACGAGGCCATGCAGACCGGCCCGCAGAACATGCCCTCCTTCCCCGACACGACGCTGTCCGAGCAGAACAAGAAGGACATCATCGCGTACCTGGAGGCGGTCAACAGCTCCAAGACGGAGAACCCCGGCGGTCTGGAGCTGGGCGGCCTCGGGCCGGTCAGTGAGGGCCTCTTCGGCTGGATCTTCGGTCTCGGCGGGCTGATCGCCGTCGCCGTGTGGGTCGCCGCCCGGACCGCAAAGGCCAAGAAGTCATGAGTAGCCAAGACATTCCAGAAGAGAACGTGCCCGCCGAGCGGGACAGCGTGCACGGCGCGGTGGACGTCGCCGACGAGAAGCACCCGTTCGCAGACCCGGGCCTGCCGCCGCACGAGCACCGGATCCAGGACATCGACGAGCGGGCCGCCAGGCGGTCCGAGCGCACGGTGGCCCTGCTGTTCACGCTGTCGATGCTGGCCACGATCGGCTTCATCGCCGCGTTCGTGGCGATCCCGGTCGACAAGTCGATCTTCGTCTGGCCGCTCGGCCACATCAGCGCGCTGAACCTCGCGCTCGGCCTGACCCTCGGCCTCGCGCTGTTCTGCATCGGCGCCGGTGCGGTCCACTGGGCCCGCACCCTGATGTCCGACGTCGAGATCGCCGACGAGCGCCACCCGATCGAGGCCTCGCCCGAGGTCCGCGCGAAGGTCCACGCGGACTTCAAGCAGGGTGCCAAGGAGTCCGCGATCGGCCGTCGCAAGCTGATCCGCAACACCATGTTCGGCGCGCTAACGCTGGTGCCGCTTTCCGGCGTCGTCCTGCTGCGCGACCTGGGTCCGCTGCCCGAGGACACGCTCCGCCACACCCTGTGGAAGAAGGGCAAGCTCCTCGTCAACATGAACACGAACGAGCCGCTGCGTCCCTCGGACGTCGCCGTCGGCTCGCTCACGTTCGCCAAGCCCGAAGGCCTGGAGGAGCACGACCACGACTTCAACAACGAGATCGCCAAGGCGGCCCTGATGATCGTGCGGCTGCAGCCGGGCGACATCAAGGACAAGCGCGAGCTCGAGTGGTCGCACGAGGGCATCGTGGCGTACTCGAAGATCTGCACCCACGTCGGCTGCCCGATCTCGCTGTACGAGCAGCAGACGCACCACGTGCTGTGCCCCTGCCACCAGTCCACCTTCGACCTCTCCGACGGTGCCCGGGTCATCTTCGGCCCCGCCGGTCACGCCCTGCCGCAGCTGCGCATCGGCGTGAACGACGAGGGTTACCTCGAGGCGCTCGGCGACTTCGAAGAGCCCGTCGGTCCTGCATTCTGGGAGCGCGGATGAGCACTACGACCACCTCCGAGTCCCGCTCTCGCGGGAAGGCACCGGCCGGCGAGCGCGTCGCCGACTGGGCCGACGGCCGGCTCGGGATCTACTCCCTGGCCAAGGCCAACATGCGCAAGATCTTCCCGGACCACTGGTCCTTCATGCTGGGTGAGATCTGCCTGTACAGCTTCATCATCATCATCCTCACGGGTGTGTACCTGACGCTGTTCTTCCACCCGTCGATGAACGAGGTGGAGTACCACGGCAGCTACGTCCCCATGCAGGGCGTGCTGATGAGTGAGGCGTACGCCTCCACGCTGGACATCAGCTTCGACGTGCGCGGCGGTCTGCTGATCCGGCAGATCCACCACTGGGCGGCGATCATCTTCCTCGCCGGCATGTTCGTGCACATGATGCGCGTCTTCTTCACCGGCGCGTTCCGCAAGCCGCGTGAGATCAACTGGCTGTTCGGCTTCCTGCTGTTCGTCCTCGGCATGTTCACCGGTTTCACCGGTTACTCGCTCCCGGACGACCTGCTCTCCGGCACCGGTGTCCGCTTCACCCAGGGCGCGATCCTGTCCGTGCCGATCGTCGGCACGTACATCTCGTTCTTCCTGTTCGGCGGAGAGTTCCCGGGCACCGACTTCGTGGCCCGCTTCTACTCGATCCACATCCTGCTGCTGCCGGGCATCATGCTCGGTTTGGTGGTCGGCCACCTGATCCTGGTCTTCTACCACAAGCACACGCAGTTCGCGGGCCCCGGAAAGTCCAACAAGAACGTCGTCGGCATGCCGCTGCTGCCGGTCTACATGGCCAAGGCCGGAGGCTTCTTCTTCCTGGTCTTCGGTGCCATCGCGGCCCTGGCCGGCATCGCGAGCGTCAACCCGATCTGGGTGCTCGGCCCGTACCGTCCGGACCTGGTGTCCACGGGCGCTCAGCCCGACTGGTACATGGGCTTCGCCGAAGGCCTCGTCCGGGCCATGCCCGGCTGGGAGATCGACTTCTGGGGTCACACGCTGGTCCTGGGCGTGTTCATCCCGCTGGTGCTGTTCGGTGTGTTCCTCGCGGTGATCGCGCTGTACCCGTTCATCGAGTCGTGGATCACCGGGGACAAGCGCGAGCACCACATCCTGGACCGGCCGCGCAACGCCCCGACCCGCACCGCCTTCGGTGTCGCCTGGGTCACCGGCTACATGATCATGCTGATCGGTGGTGGCAACGACATCATCGCCACCCACTTCCATCTGTCGATCAACGCGGTCACGTGGTTCGTCCGGATCGGCTTCTTCGCCGGACCGGTCCTCGCCTTCATCGTCACCAAGCGGATCTGCCTCGGCCTGCAGCGCCGGGACAGGGACAAGGTGCTGCACGGCCGGGAGACCGGCACCATCAAGCGCCTGCCGCACGGTGAGTTCATCGAGGTCCACGAGCCGCTCAGCCAGGAGGCCCTGCACACGCTCACGGCACACGAGCAGTACAAGCCGGCCGAGATCGGCCCGACGGTCGACGAGAACGGTGTCGAGCGCAAGGTGAAGGGCTCCGAGAAGCTGCGCGCCAAGCTCAGCGACGCCTACTTCGGTGAGGACGCCCAGATCCCCAAGCCCACCGTCGAGGAGTACAAGGAGATCACGAGCGGCCACGGCCACCACTGATCGCTGCACTCGCCACGCCACGGCGAAGGGCCCCGTCCGAAGCTCGGACGGGGCCCTTCGCCGTCCCCCGGGCTGGATAGGGTGGACCTTGTTCGAGACACGTGTCCCGTACGACGGGACCGACCCAGGAGCGGCTTATGAGCGCTGTGACCCCCGCTGGAGGCGACACCGCGGCGGGCCGCTCCTGGCCCGCCCTGCTGAACGGCCTGCTGGACGGCCGTGACCTGGGCGCGGACGACACCGCCTGGGCGATGGACGTGATCATGCGGGGCGAGGCGACGGACGCGCAGATCGCCGGGTTCGCGGTGGCACTGCGGGCCAAGGGCGAGACCGTCGAGGAGATCACCGGACTCGTCCGGACGATGTACGAGCACGCGAACGTGATCGAGGTGCCGGGCGAGACGGTCGACATCGTCGGGACCGGCGGCGACGGCGCGAAGACGGTGAACATCTCCACCATGTCGGCGATCGTCATCGCCGGTACGGGCGCGAAGGTCGTCAAGCACGGCAACCGCGCCGCGTCCTCCGCCTCCGGCGCGTCCG
Organism: Streptomyces spinoverrucosus; assembly: GCF_015712165.1. Classification (NCBI taxonomy): domain Bacteria; kingdom Bacillati; phylum Actinomycetota; class Actinomycetes; order Kitasatosporales; family Streptomycetaceae; genus Streptomyces; species Streptomyces spinoverrucosus. The sequence continues at coordinate 6,608,649 of NZ_JADPZX010000001.1, forward strand.
ACGTACTGGAGAAGCTGGGCGTCAATCTGGAGCTGACGCCGCGGCGGGTCGCCGAGGTGGCCGAGGAGGCCGGGATCACCTTCTGCTTCGCGGTGAAGTTCCACCCGGCGCTGCGTCATGTGGCGGCGGCGCGCGGCCAGCTGGGCATCAGGACGACGTTCAACTTCCTGGGCCCGCTGACGAACCCCGCCAAGGTCAGGGCGCAGGCGGTCGGCGTCGCGGACCTCCGGATGGCGCCGATCGTCGCCGGAGTCTTCGCCGAGCGCGGCAACTCCTCGCTGGTGTTCCGCGGTGACGACGGCCTCGACGAGCTGACGACCACGTCGACGTCCCGGGTGTGGGTCGTCCGGGACGGCAAGGTGACCGAGGAGACCTTCGACCCGCGCGAGGTCGGCATCGACCTGGTGCCGGTGGAGGCGCTGCGGGGCGCGGACGCCTCGTACAACGCCGAGGTCGCCCGGCGCCTGCTGGACGGTGAGCGCGGCCCCGTCCGGGACGCGGTCCTGCTGAACGCGGCGGCGGCGCTGGTGGCGCTGCGGCCGGGTGACGGGCCGCTGGCCGAGCGGATCCGCGCCGGCATGGAGAGCGCGGCCGAGTCGATCGACTCCGGCGCCGCCAAGCGCGTCCTGGACCGCTGGGTGGCCGTCAGCAACGCCTAGTAGTGCTTCGTTAGGTTCTGGCTCTGCTTCGGGGTGTGGTGAGGGGGCGGCCGCAGGTGGTGCAGGTGCCGGTCCAGCACCTCAGCAGGTCCTGAAGGGCACCAAGGACCTGGTAGAGGGTCAGGCCGGCGCTTGGGCTTTTGGGTCGAGCCGCCTGAGGGTGAGGAAGGCCTGGGCGGCGGTGACGAGGGTGACGTGGTGGTGCCAGCCGCGCCAGGTGCGGCCTTCGAAGTGGTCCAGGCCCAGGCCGTGTTTGAGTTCGCGGTAGTCGTGCTCGATCCGCCAGCGCATCTTGGCCCACCGCACCAGGTCGGCGATCGGAGTGGTGGCGGGCAGGTTGGTCATCCAGTAGCCGGTCGGCTCGTCGGCTTCTTCGGGCCGTTCGACCAGCAGGGTCCGCAGCGGCAGCACACCGTCCCACCGGCTGCGTCCCCCGGCCTGTTCCTGGGCGGTGCGGCAGGCCTCCTTGCCCGAGGGCCGCACCGGAAGCACCGCGAAGTGCGAGGTCATCGCCCCCTTGCTGCCCTGCCTCCAGGTGACCTCCTCGAACACGGCGGTTTCATCAACGAGGCCGGGCAACGGGCAGGGCTTCTCGCGGTAGCGGGGCAGGGTCGGTGGTCCCAGCCCGCCATAAGCCGGCTGATACGGCTCGGCGTCGGCAGGCCGCGCGATCTCCTTCGGGTCGACGGCCATGACGTAGGTCCAGGCGCGTTCCTCCAGTGCGAGCCGGAAGGAGACGCTGCGGCCATAGCCGGCATCGGCCACGATCACCGGCACCGCCAATCCCTGCCCGGCCAGCCGGTCCAACAGGCCCAGAGCCAGGTGCGTCTTGGAGACATGCCCGACCTCCACGGGTATCCCAGCGCGCTGCCGCCGACCATCGTCGTGCGCCCACTCCTGGGGCAGGAACAGCTCCCACTCCAACGGGCACGATGCTGTGTCGGTGGCCGCGTGGACGCTGACCGCGACCTGGCAGTTCGCCCGCTTGCCCAGCGCTCCGCAGTACTGCCGGGCCACCCCGACCGACGCCGTGCCGCACTTGGGAAACGACACATCGTCGACCACCCACACCTCAGGGCGGATCGCCTCGCACAACCGCTGGGCGATCCGCCGCCGCACCGGCAGCGGGTCCCACGGCGACTGGTTCACGAACTGCTGCAGGGCCTGCATGTTGCCGTCCGGCAGCCGCTCGGCCATCGGCTGGATCGACTTCCGCCGGCCGTCCAGCATCAGACCCCGCAGATAACAATCGCCCCACCGCCGCTGATCCCGCCGCGGCAACGACCCCAAGACATCGGCAACGAACTCTGCTAACTCACCGCGGAGCCGTTCCACTTCCCCCAGCTTCACACCACGAAGATGCCCACCACCAGGCGAGATCACTCGACGTAACGAAGCACTACTAGCCCCTGAAGTTGACCGCCGCGAGTCCCTTGGCGGACGGGACGTAGACGCGGGTGCCGCGGACGACGGGGCTCAGCCGGCGCTCGCCGGGGTCGCCGACGGTGACCCTCCAGATCAGGGCGCCGTCCGCGCCCACGGCGCGCAGCTCACTGCCGGAGCGGAGCAGAACGGCGTCGGCGGCGGGCGTCGGGTCCGAGTGGCAGGGGCCGTACGTCCACATCCGGGCGCCGTCCTCCAGTGAGCTCGCCACCAGCGTGGTGCCGACCTTGGCGAGGGCCAGCGAGCCGAAGGTGACGGCGGACGAGTAGATGCCGCCGCCCTGGCCCTCCCGCTGCCACACGCGCTTCCCGTCGGTCGTGATGCCGTACAGGATGTTCGCCTCGTTGTTCGTGCTCGCCACGACCATGCCCCGGGTGACGGAGACGCCCGGCCGCGCCACGTCGCTGTCCAGCTCGGCCTGCCAGGTCAGGGCCCCGGTGCCGGCGTCGAGGGCGTACAGGTGGTTGTCGTAGCTGCCCACGTACACCGTCCCGTCGGCCACCACGGGGGCCACGTCCGGCGACCCCGTGAGGGTCCGTGTCCAGGCCGGAGTGCCGTCGGCGGCGTAGGCGCGCACGCCCCCGGTGCCCGCGTCCCCGTACCCGACGAGCACCAGGCCGTCCCAGGTGACCGCGGGCATCTCGAAACCGCGGGGCGGCAGATCCCTGGTCCACAGATGGTCGCCGTCATGGCTGACCGCCGCGAGCCGCTCCGAGCCGGGCGCATCGGCGGTGAGGGCGCAGAAGACGCCCTCCGCGGTGACCGCCGGGGGCGTCGCCGCCATCCCGTCGAAGTCCGTCTTCCAGCGCTGGGTGCCGTCCGAATTGATCGCCCACAGCGTGCCGTCCTCGCCGGCGGCGTAGACGACGTCGTCGTTCGGCGCGAGTGCCACGCACGGGCCGGCCCCGGCGGCGTAGAACAGGGGCCCGGTCTCGAACTGCCAGGCGACCGAGGCCTTCGCGGCGGACGCGCCGGTGTCCGAGGCGGGCGTGCCGGAAGGGGAGCGACTGGCGCCGCCGCCCGCGTCGCGCTCCCGGGTCAGGAGGACCCCGCCCACCCCCACACCGGCCACCAGGAGCCCTCCCCCGGCCGTGAGCAGGCGGCGCCGCGACAGACCCCGGCCGGAGGGCGCGTCCTGCCGCACCTCGGCGGCCGGCCGGGCCTCGGAGAGCACCGTGGGCGGGGCGAGGTACTCCACCCGGCTCCGCTCCGGGCCGGAGTCCCGGTCCGCGACCCAGCGCTCGCCGTCCTCGGCACGCTCCGGGCCCGCGTCCTGGGCGCGCTCCGGGGCGAAGGGCAGCCAGCCCGGCCGGGTGCTGTCCCGCAGCGAGCGGCCGGTGTGCCCGGCCTCCGCGACCAGGGCCTGCGGCGTGGGCCGCTCCTCGGGCTCCGCCCGCAGGCACGACTCGACCAGCGGCAGCACCCGCTTCGGCACCTGGGACAGATCGAAGTCCCGGGTCAGGATCCGCAGCAGGATCACCGAGTCCTGGCCCTCCCCGAAGGGCTCCCGGCCGCTCGCCGCGTAGGCGAGGACCGCGCCCAGTGAGAAGACGTCGCTGGCCGGGCCCACCTCGGCGCCGTTGCGGATCTGCTCCGGCGAGACATAGCCGACCGAGCCGACGATCGTCCCGGTCCGGGTCAGCGAGGTCGCCTCCAGGGCCCGGACGATCCCGAAGTCGATGACCCGGGGGCCGTCCTGCGCGAGCAGGATGTTGGACGGCTTCAGGTCGCGGTGGACCATCCCCTTGCCGTGGATGGCGCCCAGCGCCTCGCCGAGCGCCGCCGCGAGGACGAGCACCGCGTCCTCGGGGAGCGGCCCGTGGTCCAGCACGGCGTCCCGCAGGTTGGGTCCGTCGACGAACTCCGTCGCCATCCACGGCCGTTCGGCCTCTGTGTCGGCGTCGACGACCCGGGCGGTGTACGTCCCCGCACCGCCGACGGTCTGCGCGGCCCGCACCTCCTGACGGAACCGGGCGCGGAAGGTGCGGTCCTCCGCGTGTTCGGCCCGCACCACTTTCACGGCCAGCCGAAGTCCGCCACGGCCCTCGGCGAGATACACCTCGCCCATGCCGCCGGCACCGAGTCGGCCCCGGACCTCGTAGGGCCCGACCCGCCGAGGATCCGTGTCCCGCAGCGCCTGCACCCCGTGTTCCCCCTGTCCCGCGTACGGCTGCCGAGGGGAGCGTATACGCCGTGCCCGGGTCAGCGGCTCACACGGCGGGGACGCAACGCCCGTCCACAGTGCGGTAGTTCCACTTCGCGCCGTCGCGCACCAGTTCCCGCACCGCCCCGACGAACCGCTCGACATGCTCGTCCGGCGTGCCCGCCCCGAAGCTCACCCGGATCGCGTTGAGCGACTTCTCCCCGGGAGCCGCCTCGGGGGCGCCGCACTCGCCCTGGGTCTGCGGATCGCTGCCGAGCAGGGTGCGCACGAGGGGGTGGGCGCAGAAGAGGCCGTCGCGGACGCCGATGCCGTACTCGGCGGAGAGCGCGGCGGCGAAGTGGGAGCTGTTCCAGCCGTCGACGACGAAGGAGAGCACACCGACGCGGGGGGCGTCGTCGCCGAACAGGGACAGGATCCGGACCTCGGGGACCTCGGCGAGGCCGTCCTTCACCTTGTCGATCAGGTGCTGCTCACGGGCGACCAGCGTGTCGAAGCCGGCCTCGGTGAGGGCCTTGCAGGCCGACGCGACGGCGTAGGCGCCGATGACGTTCGGGGAGCCCGCCTCGTGCCGGGCGGCGCTGTCGTGCCACTCCACGTCCACGCCGCCGTCCGCCCGCCGGGCGACCTTGCGGCTGGCGCCGCCGCCCGCGAGGTACGGCTCGGCCGCGCGCAGCCAGTCGGCGCGGCCGGCGAGGACGCCGGAGCCGAAGGGGGCGTACAGCTTGTGCCCGGAGAAGGCGACCCAGTCGACGTCCAACTCCCGTACGGACACCGGGTGGTGGGGTGCGAGCTGGGCGGCGTCCAGCACGATGCGGGCGCCGTGCGCGTGCGCGGCCGCGGCGAGCTCCCGCACGGGCCACAGCTCGCCGGTGACGTTGGAGGCGCCGGTGACGCAGACGAGGGCCGGGCCGTGGGGGTCGCGGTCGGCGAGCGCGCGCTCCAGGGTCCGCACGGCCTGCTGCGGGGTGCGCGGCGCGTCGAGGTAGGTGACGTGGGCGTCCCGCCAGGGCAGCAGGGAGGCGTGGTGCTCGGTCTCGAAGACGAAGACCTGGCAGCCGGCCGGGAGGGCGGCGGCGAGCAGGTTGAGCGAGTCGGTGGTGGACCGGGTGAAGACCACCTGGTCGTCTGCGCGGCAGTCGAGGAACTCGGCGACGGTCCTGCGGGAGTTCTCGAACAGGTCGGTGGAGAGCTGGGAGAGGTAGCCGGCGCCGCGGTGGACGCTGCCGTAGTACGGCGCGTAGGCCGCCACGTCGTCCCACACCCGCTGGAGGGCGGGGGCGCTGGCCGCGTAGTCGAGGGCGGCGTAGCTGACTTCGCCCCCGGTGACGAGCGGGACGGTGACATCCCGCCCCAGAACGGGCAGCGGGGCACAAACGGACTGATCGGCGGCAGCGGTGAAGACGGACATGGCGGAACTCCCGTGAGAGACAGAGAGAAAAGAGAGAAAAAAGGGGTGTGCGGAGGCGGGGCTCGGCGGCCCTATCGCATTCGCTTGCTCACGGAAGGCTCCTCGACGACCAGGACCCCTGGTTTCGCGAGGGGTCCGCGCTTGCCGTAGACCTCGCTGCCTACGGCCTGGTCTTCACCCGGGGCACCCCGCCACGGACGGAGGGTTGCCGGACAGTCGGCCGGGGCCGAATGACTGTCGCTCATGACCTGAACAGGAACGTACGTGAACTGATCGGCGCCCCGCAACCCGAGTCCGGATCGCGGGACGCACGCCACACTCCGTGCGGACAGGGCCTGTCCGGCGGATCAGGTCGCAGGAAATCGGCGGTGATTCATGGACGCGGGTGACAGGGGGCTGGTGCGTCGAGCTGCAAGGCGGAGGAGGGCGGCGACGCGGAGCGTCGGCAACCGACGACAACGCCGCAGATCGGCGTGCCAGACCCCGCGTCTGCGGCCTGATCGGCCGGACAGGCCCTAGTAGTGCTTCGTTAGGTTCTGGCTCTGCTTCGGGGTGTGGTGAGGGGGCGGCCGCAGGTGGTGCAGGTGCCGGTCCAGCACCTCAGCAGGTCCTGAAGGGCACCAAGGACCTGGTAGAGGGTCAGGCCGGCGCTTGGGCTTTTGGGTCGAGCCGCCTGAGGGTGAGGAAGGCCTGGGCGGCGGTGACGAGGGTGACGTGGTGGTGCCAGCCGCGCCAGGTGCGGCCTTCGAAGTGGTCCAGGCCCAGGCCGTGTTTGAGTTCGCGGTAGTCGTGCTCGATCCGCCAGCGCATCTTGGCCCACCGCACCAGGTCGGCGATCGGAGTGGTGGCGGGCAGGTTGGTCATCCAGTAGCCGGTCGGCTCGTCGGCTTCTTCGGGCCGTTCGACCAGCAGGGTCCGCAGCGGCAGCACACCGTCCCACCGGCTGCGTCCCCCGGCCTGTTCCTGGGCGGTGCGGCAGGCCTCCTTGCCCGAGGGCCGCACCGGAAGCACCGCGAAGTGCGAGGTCATCGCCCCCTTGCTGCCCTGCCTCCAGGTGACCTCCTCGAACACGGCGGTTTCATCAACGAGGCCGGGCAACGGGCAGGGCTTCTCGCGGTAGCGGGGCAGGGTCGGTGGTCCCAGCCCGCCATAAGCCGGCTGATACGGCTCGGCGTCGGCAGGCCGCGCGATCTCCTTCGGGTCGACGGCCATGACGTAGGTCCAGGCGCGTTCCTCCAGTGCGAGCCGGAAGGAGACGCTGCGGCCATAGCCGGCATCGGCCACGATCACCGGCACCGCCAATCCCTGCCCGGCCAGCCGGTCCAACAGGCCCAGAGCCAGGTGCGTCTTGGAGACATGCCCGACCTCCACGGGTATCCCAGCGCGCTGCCGCCGACCATCGTCGTGCGCCCACTCCTGGGGCAGGAACAGCTCCCACTCCAACGGGCACGATGCTGTGTCGGTGGCCGCGTGGACGCTGACCGCGACCTGGCAGTTCGCCCGCTTGCCCAGCGCTCCGCAGTACTGCCGGGCCACCCCGACCGACGCCGTGCCGCACTTGGGAAACGACACATCGTCGACCACCCACACCTCAGGGCGGATCGCCTCGCACAACCGCTGGGCGATCCGCCGCCGCACCGGCAGCGGGTCCCACGGCGACTGGTTCACGAACTGCTGCAGGGCCTGCATGTTGCCGTCCGGCAGCCGCTCGGCCATCGGCTGGATCGACTTCCGCCGGCCGTCCAGCATCAGACCCCGCAGATAACAATCGCCCCACCGCCGCTGATCCCGCCGCGGCAACGACCCCAAGACATCGGCAACGAACTCTGCTAACTCACCGCGGAGCCGTTCCACTTCCCCCAGCTTCACACCACGAAGATGCCCACCACCAGGCGAGATCACTCGACGTAACGAAGCACTACTAGCTAGTTGTCCAGCCCGATCGCGAACGCCGCCTCCAGGTCGTGCTGGGAGTACGTCCGGAACGCCACGTGTGTGTCCGTCGCCTCCACGCCGGGGATCTTGCTGATGCTGCCGGGGATGACGTCGGCGAGGTCGTCGTGCCGCTTCACCCGGACCATGGCGATCAGGTCGTAGGTGCCGGTGACGGAGAAGACCTCGCTGACGGAGTCCAGCGCGGCGATCTGCTCGGCGATCTCGGGGATCCGGTCCACGCTGGTCTTGATCAGGACGATCGCGGTGATCACGGCTGGTTCTCTCCCTCGGGGGCCGGAGCTGGGGCGGCCTTCACTTTAGTCGCACGGCCGTACCGCGCCCACGCGTAGGCGAAGCCCAGCCCGAAGCCCACCAGGTGGGCCAGATACGCCACCCCCGGCCCGCTGGACGCCTGCCGCGCCGCCAGCCACTGCAGGGCCACCCAGAAGGGCAGCACCACCCACGCCGGGAAGCGCAGCGGCAGGAAGAACAGGAACGGCAGGAGGCTGGTCACCCGGGCCCGGGGAAAGAGGTACAGGAAGGCGCCGAGCACCGCCGAGATCGCGCCCGACGCGCCGACCAGGGACTGCTCGGAGTCGGCGTTGGCCGCCGCGTACCCCAGCAGCGCGAGGTAGCCGCAGCCGACGTAGAAGAGGGTGAACTCGACGCGGCCCATCCGTTCCTCGGTCATCGCCCCGAAGACATGGAGGAAGAGCATGTTGCCGAGCAGGTGGACCCAGCTGCCGTGCACGAAGAGGGCCGTGGCCGGGGTGAGGGCGGCCCGGGGGGATCCCTCGAACAGTTCTGCGGGTACCACCCCCCAGTGGCGGAAGTACGCCCGCTGTACGGCGAGCGGCTCGTCGCCGGAGCCGTACACCGGACTGAGCCCCGAGGCCGGGCCGGCCAGGAAGATCAGGCAGCACACGGCGATCAGTGTGAACATCACCGGCGCCTGCGGTCGGCGGACCGCCCGGCGGCCCACCGTGCTCCAGAGGCTGATCATGGACACAGAGCATGACGTAAGCGGACGCAACCGCACAGACTGCCTCGCCGCCCGGGACGGACGGGCGTCGAGGACCCGCCAGGCCGTAGGGTTACGAGCCACACGCTCCAGGGAAGCTGGGCGCATCACGACGTATCACCGAGAAACGACGCATCACCGAAACTAGAAGGAAAGAAACAGCCACGATGACGGTTCCCCTGCCGACCGACACCACGCGGTGGCGCTGCACCCTCTGCGGCAATCTGACGCGCTTCGACGTGACGCGCTCCTCGAAGGTCGTCGAGTACGTCCACCTCGACCTCGCCGGTGAGCCGAGGGTCGAGGAGCGTGAGGTGGTCAGTGAGACCATCGAGTCGGTGCGGTGCCGGTGGTGCAACGCCGTGGATCAGGTGGAACTCGTGGACAGGCCGGGCGCCGGCTCCTGACAGGGACCGGCCCCGCAGGGGTATTGGGGTGACGGATGGTGGAGACCGCAGGCGGGGGGCCGGGCGACGGCGCCGCTGAGGTGCTCGACCGTCCGCTGCCCGAAGGAGTGCGCCGCAAGGTCGTGCAGATCGTCTCCGACGGTTTCGGTGGGCTGACGATGGCCGAACTGCCCGCCCAGCTGCGGCAGTACGCGCGGTTCGCCCCGAATCGCCGGGCCAAGTTCGCCGGTAACGCGATGGCCGCGGCGGTGGAGACCGACCCGCTGTTCCGGCAGCGCATCGGGGAGAAGTTCCGCGAGGCCCAGCCCGATCTGGCCGGTGCCCTCGACGCCGGATCGCCGCCGCCGGCCGCGGATCCGCTGGACGTGGCCGCCGCCGCGTATGTGCTGCGCCCCATCGGCTGGGTGAAACTGGTCGCCGCCGCCGGCGAGGAGGCCCAGCGGGCCGACGCCGAGCGCGCCGACGAGGAGAGCCGCGCCGAACTGGAGCGGCTGCGTACCGAACTCGCCGCCGCCCGCGACCACACCCGCGCCGAGACGGAGCGGCTGCGCGCCGAGCTGGACGGCGCCCGCAAGGAAGCCGAATCGCTTCACCGCAAGCTGCGGGCCGCGCTCAGCGACGTCAAGCGCGGCGAGGCGGCGCTGCGCAAGGTGCAGGCCGAGATCGAGGCCGTACGCGCCGAGGGCCAGGCCCAGGTGTCCGTGGCCGAGAGCGAGGCGCGGCGGCTGAAGGCGCGGCTGGGGGAGGCGGAGGCCGCCCTGGAGGCCACTCGCCGGGCCGCGCGCGAGGGCCGCAGCGTCGAGGACATGCGGGTACGGCTGCTGCTCGACACCGTGCTGGACGCGGCGCAGGGGCTGCGCCGGGAACTGGCGCTGCCGCCGGTCTCCGTACGCCCCGCCGAGACCGTGGACGCGGTCGAACCGGGACGAATGACCCCGAAGGACATCGCCGCGCGGGCGTTGTCCGAGAACGACCCCGCGATCCTCGACCAGCTCCTCGCGCTGCCGCAGGCCCATCTGGTCGTCGACGGCTACAACGTCACCAAGACCGGCTATCCCCAAATGCCGCTGGAGAAGCAGCGGTTGAGGCTGCTCGGGCAGCTCTCGCAGCTCGCCGCGCAGTCCGGCGCCGAGGTGACCTGTGTCTTCGACGGGGCCGAACTGGCCGCGCCGGTGCTGCTGGCCCCGCCCCGCGGAGTGCGGGTGCTGTTCTCCAAGCCCGGCGTCACCGCCGACGAGTTGATCCGCCAGCTGGTGCGCGCCGAGCCGCCCGGGCGTCCGGTCATCGTCGTCTCGACCGACCGTGAGGTGGCCGACGGGGTGGCCCGCGCGGGGGCGCGGCCGGTGGCGTCGGCGGTGTTGCTCAAGCGCCTCTCGCGCAGCTGACGTACGCCCCATGCGCCACCTACGTCCCAACCGTGCAATGTGCCCGGAGAATGCCCGAATTGACGGAACCGTCACGCAACGTAGCGTCAACACGCATCACTGCACGTGAGTTGTAGGTAAAGGATGCGCTCGGTCACCGAGATTTTTCACGTGAGGATTTGATCTGATCACAACTGGGTCACTAGGGTCTGGCCTCGAACCTCCGATCGGGTGATCACTCACAAGAAGGAGATTGCCCCCGTGGCGTCCCACCGTCGACCCAAGCAGCCCAGTCGCACACGCGTGACCGTGCTGACCACCGCAGCCGCCGCTGCCGTCGCCCTCAGCTCGCAGGCCGCCAACGCCGCGCCGAGCGAGAAGCCGAGCAAGGACGAGGTCAAGGCCAAGGTCGACAAGCTCTACGAGGAAGCCGAGCAGGCCACCGAGAAGTACAACGGGGCCAAGGAGAAGCAGGAGAAGCTCCAGAAGGAGATCTCCACCATCCAGGACAACGTCGCCCGCGGCCAGGAAGAGGTCAACGAGCTGCGCGACGGCCTCGGTTCGATGGCCAGCGCCCAGTACCGCTCGGGCGGCATCGACCCCGCCCTGCAGCTCTTCCTCTCCGCCGATCCGGACGACTACCTCGACAAGGCCTCCACGCTCGACCAGTTGAGCGCTCAGCAGGTCGAGGCGCTGAAGAAGATCCAGGAAAAGCAGCGCGAACTCGCCCAGGAGCGCGCCGAGGCCTCCGACAAGCTCAAGGACCTCGCCACCACCCGCACCGAACTGGGCAAGAAGAAGAGCGAGGTGCAGGGCAAGCTCGCCGAGGCGCAGAAGCTGCTCAACTCCCTCACCGCGGCGGAGAAGGCGGCCCTGGCGGCCGAGGAGGAGCGCGCCAGCCGCGCCAGCGAGCGCACCGCCCTCGGCGGCTCCAACGCCCCCGCCACCGGCCGCGCGTCCTCGGCCTACGGCGCGGCGCAGAGCAAGATCGGCTCGCCCTACGTCTACGGCGCCTCCGGCCCGTCCTCCTTCGACTGCTCGGGCCTCACCTCCTGGGCCTTCGCCCAGGCCGGCATCCAGATCCCGCGCACCTCGCAGGCGCAGGCCAACGCCGGCACCCGGATCTACTCGCAGAGCGACCTCCAGGTCGGCGACCTGGTCATCTTCTACGGCGACCTGCACCACGTCGGCTTCTACGCGGGCAACGGCCAGGTGCTGCACGCCCCGCGCTCCGGCACGGTCGTCCGCTACGAGTCGATCAACAACATGCCGTACCAGTTCGGCGTCCGGATCTGAGAGCCGTAGGCGCTCCCCGAGATCAACGGACCGTGCCGCCCGTTCGGGCGAATTACGGAACCGGGCTGTGACCCCACACCCCGCCAATGACCTGCGTCAGCGGCGGGGTGTCACGTTGAGTGCCCGCCGAGCTCTTTGGCCGTTGCCCCACCGCGGGGCTACTGTCTGCCGCGTTTCCCCCCGTCGGACCTCCGTCCGGCGCCGGGGGATTTTCCTGTCCGCCAGTGGAAGGAGCGCGGCTTCTCGTGGGGTCCCATCGCCGCCTTGCACCGTCCGGGTTCGACCGGGGCGCCTGCGTGGCGCGTCTCACCGTCGGCGTACTGTCGGCCGCGGCCGCCGCAGCGGCCGCTGTCGCCGCCGTACCGGCGCAGGCCGCGCCGGCCGACGACACTCGCGCCGAGGTGGACCGCCTCTACGCGGAGGCCGAGAAGGCCACCGAGGCCTACAACGAGGCCGACGAGCGTGCCGACGCCCTGCACGGGCAGGTCGGCCGCGCCCAGGACCGGATCGCCCGGCAGCAGGAGAGCATCAACTCCATGCGTGACGCGCTGGGTTCGCTGGCCGGCGCGCAGTACCGCTCCGGCGGCCTCGACCCCTCCCTCGCCCTGCTGTTCTCCGAGAACCCGGACGAGTACCTCGACAAGGCCGCCGTCCTGGACCGGATCAGCCTCCACCAGGCCGGACAGCTCAGGGACCTCCAGGAGGCCATGCGCGAACTCACCCAGGAGCGCGCCGAGGCCGCCGAGAAGCTCGGCGAACTGGAGAAGAGCCGCAAGGCCGTCGCCTCCCACAAGCGCACCGTCGAGCAGAAGCTCGCCAAGGCCCGCGCACTCCTCAACGCCCTCACCGACGACGAACGCGCCGCCTACGACCGGGCCTCCCGCTCCGGCCGCTCCGACATGCCCGACCTCGGGGGCGCCGTCCCCGCCTCCGGCCGCGCGGCCGCCGCGGTCGCCGCCGCCCGCTCCGCGCTCGGCAGGCCCTACATCTGGGGCGCGGCCGGTCCCAGCGGCTTCGACTGCTCCGGCCTGATGCAGTGGTCGTACGCCCAGGCCGGGATCGCGCTGCCGCGCACCTCGCAGGGCCAGCGCGCGGCCGGCCGCCAGGTCCCGCTCTCCCAGGCCCAGCCCGGCGACCTGATCACCTACCGGTCCGACGCCAGCCATGTCGCGATGTACATGGGCAACGGCCAGGTCGTCCACGCCCCCTACCCGGGCGCGCCGGTGCGCTACGACCCGGTCGGCATGATGCCGGTCTCGGGGGTCACCAGGGTCTGATCGGGCGGCGCGGGCCCCCGTACGATCGGGCGGGTGGCAGGTCGAAGGCGGGCGTCGGGTTCCTCGGTGGTGGCGCTGTGTCTGCTGCTCGTCTCCCTGGTCGCCTGCGGGGGCCGGCCCGCCACCGACAACGCGCGGGCCGACGTACAGCGGCTGCTCGACCGGCGGGCGGCCGCGGTCCTCGACCACGACGAGAGCGGGTACCGGCGGACCGGGTCGGCGGCCGGATTCGCCGACGTGCGCGCACTGCCGCTCGCGGACTGGTCGTACCGGCTGACGGAGCTGCACCGCACCGGCGACCGGGCCACCGCCGACGCCGAACTGCGCTACCGGATCGACGGTTTCGACAAGGCGCCCGTGACGGCCCGACGCACCCTGGAACTGACCCGGGACGCCGACGGCGGGTGGTCCGTCATCTCCGACCGGCCCGCTGGGAACTCCGCCGAACAGCTCTGGGACCGGGGCGCGGTGACCGCCGTCCGCGGCGAGCACAGCCTGGTGCTGGGGGTGGGGCAGTCCCGGGAGGCGCTGGAGCGCTACGCGGAGCTGGGCGACCGGGCCGTGCCCGCGGTATCGAAGGCCTGGGGCACGGACTGGAGCGAGCATGTGGTGGTGCTCGTACCGGAGTCGCTGGAGGGCATGGCAGGACTGCTCGGGTCGCCCGCCTCCTCCTACCGGGGGATCGCCGCCGTGACGACCGGCGAGACGGGGGCCGCGCGGGCGCCCGCCGACCGGATCATCGTCAATCCCGAGGCGTACGACGTCCTGGGCTCCGTCGGCAAGCAGGTGGTCCTCACCCACGAGACCACCCATGTCGCCACCCGCGCCCACACCGACACCGGCACCCCGATGTGGCTGTCCGAGGGGTACGCCGACTGGATCGGCTACCGCGACAGCGGCCGCACCCCGGCCGAGGCCGCGCCCGAGTTGGCGCGCTCGGTGGCCGCCGGGGACGTGCCCGCCACGCTGCCGGACAGCGGCGACTTCGGCTTCACCGGGGACTCGACCGCGCTGGCGCAGGCGTACGAGGGCGGCTGGATGGCCTGCCGGCTGATCGCGGAGCGGTGGGGCGAGGGGCGGCTGGGCGCGTTCTACCGGGCGGTGGGGGCGGAGGGGGTGGACGCCGCCATGACGGACGTGCTCGGGACGTCGCCGGAGGAGTTCACGGGGTGGTGGCGGGAGTATCTGCGGACTCAGTTCGCAGGAGACGGTCCGGCCGCCGGGTGAGGCTCAGCGCGGGCGAGGCTCAGTCGCGCTGAGGAGGCGGTCCGGCCGGGCAGGGCTCAGTCGCGCTGAGGCGGGTCCAGCACTGCGATGGCCTCCCTCAGCCACTCCCGCTCCGCCGCGCCGGTCGCCCGGGCCACCCGCAGCATGCCCTGACGGAACAGATCACCCGCCTCCTCCGCCCGTACGGGATCCCCGTCCCGGTAGAAGAAGCTCGCGGGCATCTCAAGGAAGTCGAGACGGCGGCGCAGGACCGCGGCCTGTTCGCCGCTGTCGGGCAGGTGCCGCAGGAACGCCAGGATCGTGTTGAAGCGGACCTGGTCGGTGATCTCGGCCTGCTTGGGGTGGCGCAGCCGTTCCAGCAGGTCCGCGCGACCCTCGTCGGTGAGGGACAGGGTGCGGCGGGGAGCCGCGCTCGCGCCCGGCTCGGTGTGCTGGTCGAGCTTTCCGGCCGCGACCAGGCGGCTGATCGCCGGGTAGAGGGCGCCGTCGCTGACCGGGCGGACATGGCCGGTCAGGGCCTTGATGCGCTCCTTGAGCTCATAGCCGTGCAACGGCTCCTCGGCCAGGAAGCCCAGGATCGACAGCTCCAGCACGGGGCCCTCCTTGCGGGTGGTCTCGGGCGATGGTACCTCTTGTCGAGTTACCTCGAATCGAGGTACAGCTTTTCAAGGGGGCCTCGCATGGTGAACGCGCACCGCAGACAGCTGATATCGCTCGCCCACCCCGTCTACCTCTCCCTCCTCGCCTCCGTCGCCGCCGGGATCATCAACACCGTCTGGGTCGCCCGGCTCGGCGGCTCGGCCGTGGCCGCCGTGGCCGTCGCGACCAACACCGAGAACGTGCTGCTCGGGGTCGCGCTGGTCTTCGGGTCCGGTACGACCGTGCTGGTCGCGCACGCGCGGGGCGCAGGGGACCGGGCCGCGGCGCGGGCGGCGGTGCGGGGCGGCTGGGCGCTGTGGGCGGTGGTCACGCCGGTGGTGGCGGTGGGCGGGTTCCTGGCGCGTGAGCCGCTGGCCCGGCTGGTGCTGGGCGGCGAGAGCGGTGCTCTCCCCCTGGCCGTCGGCTACTTCGCGATCTCCCTGCCGGGCATGGCCGTCTTCTTCGCGCAGACCCTCGTCGACGGCATCCTCAAGGGCGCGGGCGACACCAGAACCCCCATGCGGCTCGCGTTGCTCGCCAACGGGCTGATCCTGGTGTGCGATCCGTGGCTGATCCGGTGGTACGGCGTCCAGGGCGCCGCCGTCTCGACGGTGCTGTGCCGGTGCGTGGCCCTGGCCGTGGGGCTGGCGGCCCTGCGCCGCAACGCCCTGCTGCGGGAGTGCACGGGGGTGCCCTCGCGGGCCCGGATGCGGGACACGCTGCGGACCGGGCTGCCCATGGCAGCCGACTTCGGGGTGCGGCAGGGCGGAGCGCTGGTGATGGTCGCGATCGTGGCGCGGCTCGGGGTGACGGCCGTGGCCGCGTACGCGATCGCCTACAAGGTCATGTACGTGGCGACGATGGCCTTCTACGCGGTGCGGCAGGCCGCCGCCATCCACACCGCGCACACCCTCGGTGCCGGGCGCGCGCAGGAGCGGCGGGCGATCGGGCGCGAAACCGTGCTCCTGTCGGGCGCGGTGGGCGTGGCGGCCGCACTGGTGCTGGGCCTCGCCGCGCCCTGGATCATGGCCGCCTTCGGCGCCGGGCCCGCCGTCGCCGACGCCGGTGTGCTGTTCCTGCGCTGTGTCGGGCCGTATCTGCTGCTGATGGCGGGGTTCATCGCGCTCGGCGGGGTCTTCGAGGGAAGCGGGGGCGCGCCGGTACTGCTGCGGGTGACCGTGGTGGGCACGGCTGTCCAGCTGCCGTTGGCGTACGGGCTGTCGGGGCTGGGCCTGCCCGGGGTGTGCCTGGCGTTGGCGCTGGCGATGACCGTGCAGTGTGCGGCGGCGTTCCCGCTGTTCCGGCGGCGTCGGGAACCGGTCAGGAATCGAGAAGCGTCGGCGCCCGGGTCGCGCCTAGCGTGACGGTCATGGACCTACGCATCCACGCGAGCTTCCTCCCGCACGACGACCCGGACGCCTCCCTGGCCTTCTACCGCGACACTCTCGGCGTCGAGGTCCGCGACGACGTCGGACACGAGGGGCTGCGCTGGATCACCGTCGGGCCCGTCGGCCGGCCGGCCACGTCCATCGTGCTGCGGCCGCCGGTCACCGACCCCGGCGTCACCGAGGACGAGCGCCGCACCATCGTCGAGATGATGGCCAAGGGAACCTACGCCGGTATCCTCCTCGCCACCCGCGACCTCGACGGCGTCTTCGCCCGGCTGCGGGCCCGCGACGCGGAGATCGCCCAGGAGCCGACCGAGCAGCCGTACGGCGTCCGGGACTGCGCCGTGCGCGATCCCGCGGGCAACCTGATCCGGATCCAGCAGCTCCGCTGAGCGCTGACCTGGACAGACGGCCGGATCGACGAAGGACAATCACGCGTGCCGCTCGAAGCTGGTTGGATCGAGCCGGGTGACGCCGACGGAGGTCGCTGCCGCGGCCGCGCCCCAATGGATGGAGACATGAGCATGCCCACGAGAAAGAACACGCAGTCGCCCGCGCCGCACGCTGCCGACAGCCACGACATGATCCGCGTGCACGGAGCGCGCGAGAACAATCTCAAGGACGTCAGCATCGAGATCCCCAAGCGCAGGCTGACGGTGTTCACCGGCGTGTCCGGCTCGGGCAAGAGCTCGCTGGTGTTCGACACCATCGCCGCCGAGTCGCAGCGGCTGATCAACGAGACGTACAGCGCCTTCCTCCAGGGCTTCATGCCGACCCTGGCGCGGCCGGAGGTCGACGTGCTGGACGGGCTGACGACCGTGATCAGCGTCGACCAGCAGCGGATGGGTGCCGACCCCCGCTCCACGGTCGGTACCGCCACCGACGCCAACGCGATGCTGCGCATCCTCTTCAGCCGGCTCGGCGAGCCGCACATCGGCCCGCCCAGCGCGTACTCCTTCAACACGGCCTCGGTCCGCGCGAGCGGCGCGATCACCGTCGAGCGCGGCAACAAGACCAAGGCGGAGAAGGCGACCTTCCAGCGCACCGGCGGCATGTGCACCCACTGCGAGGGCCGCGGCACGGTCTCCGACATCGACCTCACCCAGCTCTACGACGACTCCAAGTCGCTCTCCGAGGGCGCGTTCACCATCCCCGGCTGGAAGTCGGACAGCCAGTGGACCGTGGGCCTCTACGCCGAGTCCGGTCTCCTCGACCCGCACAAGCCGATCCGCAGGTTCACCAAGAAGGAGATGCAGGACTTCCTCTACGGCGAGCCGCGCAAGGTCAAGGTCAACGGCATCAACCTCACCTACGAAGGCCTGATCCCCAAGATCCAGAAGTCGTTCCTGTCCAAGGACAAGGAGGCGATGCAGCCGCACATCCGGGCGTTCGTGGAGCGGGCCGTCACCTTCACCACCTGCCCCGAGTGCGACGGCACCCGGCTCAGCGAGGGCGCCCGGTCGTCGAAGATCAAGAACGTCAGCATCGCCGACGCCTGCGCGATGGAGATCCGCGACCTGGCCGAATGGGTCCGCGCGCTGACGGAGCCCTCGGTGGCGCCGCTGCTGACCGCGCTGCGGCAGACCCTCGACTCGTTCGTGGAGATCGGCCTCGGCTACCTCTCGCTGGACCGGCCGGCGGGCACCCTGTCGGGCGGTGAGGCACAGCGCGTCAAGATGATCCGCCACCTGGGCTCCGCGCTGACCGACATCACGTACGTCTTCGACGAGCCCACCATCGGCCTGCACCCCCATGACATCCAGCGGATGAACGACCTGCTGCTGCGGCTGCGGGACAAGGGCAACACGGTCCTCGTCGTCGAGCACAAGCCGGAGGCCATCGCGATCGCCGACCACGTCGTCGACCTCGGCCCCGGCGCCGGTACGGCGGGCGGCACCGTCTGCTTCGAGGGCACCGTCGAGGGGCTGCGGGCCAGCGGCACCGTCACCGGACGCCACCTGGACGACCGGGCGGCGCTGAAGGAGACCGTGCGGACACCGAAGGGCACGCTGGAGATCCGCGGCGCGACGGCGAACAACCTCCACGACATCGACGTCGACGTCCCGCTCGGGGTGCTGTGCGTGGTCACCGGCGTCGCCGGGTCCGGCAAGAGCTCGCTCATCCACGGGTCGATTCCGGCGCGCGAAGGCGTGGTGTCCGTCGACCAGAGCCCGATCCGCGGCTCCCGGCGCAGCAACCCGGCGACGTACACCGGACTGCTCGACCCGATCCGCAAGGCGTTCGCCAAGGCCAACGGCGTCAAGCCGGCGCTGTTCAGCGCCAACTCCGAGGGCGCCTGCCCCACCTGCAACGGCGCCGGTGTCATCTACACCGACCTGGCGATGATGGCCGGCGTGGCCACCACCTGCGAGGATTGTGACGGGAAGCGGTTCCAGGCCGAGGTGCTGGAGTACCGGCTCGGCGGCCGCGACATCAGCGAGGTGCTCGCGATGTCGGTGACCGAGGCCGAGGAGTTCTTCCGTGCCGGGGAGGCGGCCACCCCGGCCGCGCACAGGATCCTCGACCGGCTCGCGGACGTCGGGCTCGGCTACCTCACCCTCGGCCAGCCGCTCACCACGCTGTCCGGCGGCGAGCGGCAGCGGCTGAAGCTGGCCACGCACATGGCCGACAAGGGCGGCATCTACGTCCTCGACGAGCCGACGACCGGCCTGCACCTCGCCGACGTCGAGCAGCTGCTCGGCCTGCTCGACCGGCTCGTGGAGTCCGGCAAGTCGGTCATCGTCATCGAGCACCACCAGGCGGTCATGGCGCACGCCGACTGGATCATCGACCTCGGCCCCGGCGCCGGCCACGACGGCGGAAAGATCGTCTTCGAGGGCACGCCGGCCGATCTCGTCGCCGCCCGCTCCACCCTCACCGGCGAGCACCTCGCGGCGTACGTGGGCGGCTGACCCCTTCCCACAGCTGCCCCCTTTCCGCAGCGGCCCGGTATGTGGGCCGGGCCGCTGTGGCAGACTCGTCGGGTGAAACGGCAGGACCTCGACGACCTCGTCCGGCTGCGGCGGGCCCGCGACCGGATGGACCGCGACTACGCCGAGCCGCTCGACGTACCGGCGCTGGCGCGCCAGGCGCTGATGTCGCCGGGGCACTTCTCCCGCAGCTTCCGCGCCGCCTACGGCGAGACGCCGTACAGCTACCTGATGACCCGCCGCATCGAGCGCGCCAAGGCGCTGCTGCGGCGGGGCGACCTCACGGTGACCGAGGTCTGCTTCGCCGTCGGCTGTACGTCGCTGGGCTCGTTCAGCTCGCGCTTCACGGAGCTGGTCGGCGAGAGCCCGAGCGCCTACCGGGCGCGCAGCCACGACGACAGCGCCGCCATCCCGCCGTGCATCGCCAAGATCCACACCCGGCCGGTCAGGAATGGAGAAGCCGGCCGCGTCGATCGGCCGTAGCCTCGGCGGCATGGACATCACGCTCAACACCTGCTTCATCGCCGTCGACGACCACGACAAGGCGCTCGCCTTCTACCGCGACGTGCTCGGCCTGGAGGTGCGCAACGACGTCGGCTTCGAGGGGATGCGCTGGGTGACCGTCGGGTCGCCCACGCAGCCGGACGTGAACATCGTCCTGGAACCGCCCCTCGCCGACCCCAACGCCTCGGTGGCCGACCGGCAGACCATGGCGGAGCTGATGGCCAAGGGCCTGCTGCGGGGCGTCATCTTCGCCACGGCCGACTGCGACGCCACCTTCGAGCGCATCAGCGCCGCCGGCGGCGAGGTGCTGCAGGAGCCCATGGACCAGCCCTACGGCGTCCGCGACTGCGCGTTCCGCGATCCGGCCGGCAACCTGCTGCGCTTCACCCAGCCCCTGGGGAAGTGAGGCCGTGGCGGGCCCCCTTCAGGGGCTCGCCCTCCCGCCCGTCGGTGCGTCGCTCGGCGTCGGCGTCCCGATCGGCGAAGGGTTCCTGCCGCCGGGGCACCGACGTGCGCCACAGCTCGCGGGCCGCGACGAGGGTGGCCAGCACCAGCAGGCCGTTGCGGACGAAGAGCAGGGTGACGCCGAGCGCGTCGCCGGCGACGACGTGCGAGAACCACAGGGGGAACTCCAGCATCGTCACCAGCGACGCCGCCAGGACCAGAGCGGCCGGTACGCGCATGCCGGTGCGGCGGAAGCACAGGCAGACCGCCGCGAGCCCGACCAGCCACACCAGGTACTGCGGGCTGATCACCCGGCTCGTGGTCGTGAACAGCAGCACCGCCACGAAGGCGGCGTCCGCGAGCGTGTGCGCCAGGAACCTCGACGCCCTCAGCCGCCACAGCAGCAGCCAGCCGAAGGCGATCCCGGACAGCGCCAGGGCGGCGCCGCTCACCACGTCGACGTACGGGCCGAGGAACTCCACCGAGCCGTAGTTGAGCAGTACCTGCCCGTCCCAGCCGAAGTGCCGGGCCACATGGAAGACCAGCGCGCCCAGCGACTCCACCTCGGTGCCCCGGTCCCGCTGGAAGGACAGGAACGCGAAGGCACCCGGCATGGCCAGCGCGAACAGCGCCGCCAGCGCCCCCGCCGTCACCACCGCCGCGGCCCACGCCCGGCGCCGCACGGCACCGATCAGCAGCAGCGCCGGCCACACCTTCAGCATCGCCCCGAGGCCCGCCAGCGCCCCCATCAGCCGGGGCCGGCGGGTGCCCGCGAGGAGCGCGGCCACCGCGACGGCCGTGACCATCACGTCGTAGCGCGCGTACACCGTCGGCCCGAGCAGCGGAACGCCCACCGCCCACACCCAGGCGCCGCGCACCGTGCGGCCCGGGCGCAGGCCCGCGTTCAGCAGCAGGGCGAGGACCGCCAGGTCGGCGAGGAAGACCAGGACGAAGAAGGCCTGCGCGTAGTCGAGGAAGAACAGCAGCGCCGGGGAGAGGATCGCGAGGGCGGCCGCGGGCGGGTACTGCCAGGTGACGTCGTCCAGAGGGAACGTTCCGGTGCGCAGCACCTCGTACCAGCCCTGGTAGATCACGGAGACGTCGCTGGTGACGTCCGGGCCGGGGAAGACGTACACCTTGAAGACGAACACGAGCAGCAGCAGCCGGGTCAGGCCCCAGAGCGCGAGCAGTCCGGTCAGGGATCGCGTTCCGTCCGTCCTGTCCACCTGCGCCCCTGTTCGTCACGCGGCCGTGCCGAGCGACGAGTCTACGTTGGGTAGGGTCGGCGCTGATGCGCAAGACCCTCGTCGTCACGAACGACTTCCCGCCCCGACCCGGCGGCATCCAGGCGTTTCTGCACAACATGGCGCTCCGGCTGGATCCCGACCGGCTCGTCGTCTACGCCTCGACCTGGAAGCGGAGCCGCGAGGGCGTCGAGGCCACCGCCGCCTTCGACGCCGAGCAGCCCTTCACCGTCGTACGCGACCGGACGACCATGCTGCTGCCGACGCCCGCCGCCACCCGGCAGGCCGTCGCGCTGCTGCGCGCGCACGGGTGCACGTCGGTGTGGTTCGGGGCGGCGGCGCCGCTCGGGCTGATGGCGCCCGCCCTGCGCAGGGCGGGCGCCGAGCGGCTGGTGGCCACCACCCACGGTCACGAGGCGGGTTGGGCCCAACTGCCCGCCGCCCGGCAGCTGTTGCGCCGGATCGGCGACTCCACCGACACCCTCACCTACCTCGGCGAGTACACCCGCTCCCGGATCGCGGGGGCGCTGACGCCGGACGCGGCCGCCCGGATGGTCCAACTGCCGCCCGGCGTGGACGAGAAGACCTTCCACCCCGGCTCCGGCGGCGACCGCGTCCGGGCCCGGCTCGGGCTCACCGACCGGCCCGTCGTGGTGTGCGTCTCCCGGCTCGTGCCGCGCAAGGGGCAGGACACGCTGATCCTCGCGATGCCGCGCATCCTGGCCAAGGAGCCGGACGCCGTGCTGCTGATCGTCGGGGGCGGGCCGTACGAGGGGGAGCTGCGCAAGCTGGCGCGGGAGACCCGGGTCGAGCGGTCCGTGGTCTTCACCGGCGCCGTGCCCTGGTCGGAGCTGCCCGCCCACTACGGCGCCGGTGACGTCTTCGCCATGCCGTGCCGCACCCGGCGCGGCGGGCTCGACGTCGAGGGGCTCGGCATCGTCTACCTGGAGGCGTCCGCGACCGGACTGCCGGTCGTCGCCGGGGACTCCGGGGGCGCGCCCGATGCCGTGCTCGACGGGGAGACCGGGTGGGTCGTGCGCGGCGGGTCCGTGGAGGACGCCGCCGACCGGATCGTCACCCTCCTCGGGGATGCCGAGCTGCGCCGCCGGATGGGGGAGCGCGGGCGCGCCTGGGTCGAGGAGAAGTGGCGCTGGGATCTGCTGGCGGAGCGGCTCGAGGAGCTGCTGTAGACGCATCGCGGCGCGGGTCCTGTTGCTCCGGACCCGCGCCGTGACGGTACGTCAGACAGCTTGCTACTTCTGGTAGATCGCCTCGATCTCGGACGCGAAGTCCTTCGCCACCACGTTCCGCTTCAGCTTCAGCGAGGGCGTGAGGTGACCGGAGTCCTCGGTGAACTGCGAGTCCAGGATGCGGAACTTGCGTACCGACTCCGCCTTGGACACCGCCGCGTTGCCGTCGTCGACGGCGGACTGGATCGCCGCCAGCAGGTCGGGGTCCTCGCGCAGGGACGCGGCCGTGGAGCCGGCCGGTTTGCCGTGCTCGGCGACCCACCGGCCGAGGAACTCCTCGTCGATGGTGATCAGCGCGCCCACGAACGGCCGCGCGTCACCGACCACCATGCACTCCGCGACCAGCGCGTGCGCCCGGATACGGTCCTCGATCACGGCCGGCGCCACGTTCTTGCCGCCCGCGGTGACGAGGATCTCCTTCTTGCGGCCGGTGATCCGCAGGTACCCGTCCTCGTCGAGGGTGCCGATGTCGCCGGTGTGGAACCAGCCGTCGGCGAGGGCCTCCTCGGTGGCGCCCGGGTTGTTCCAGTACTCCTTGAACAGGTGCTCGCCGTGCAGCAGCACCTCACCGTCGTCCGCGATCCGCACCACCGAACCCGGCAGCGGCTGGCCGACCGTGCCGATCTTCTGCCGGTCCCAGGGGTTGAAGGCGGTGGCGGCACAGGACTCGGTCAGGCCGTAGCCCTCCAGGACCGTGAAGCCGATGCCGCGGAAGAAGTGGCCGAGCCGCTCGCCGAGCGGGGCGCCGCCGGAGATGGCGTACTCGCCGCGGCCGCCGAGGACCGCGCGCAGCTTGCTGTAGACGAGCTTGTCGAAGACCTTGTGCTTGATCTTCAGACCCATGGACGGGCCCGACGGGGTGTCCGTCGCCTTGCTGTACGCGATCGCCGTGTCCGCGGCCTTGTCGAAGATCTTGCCCTTGCCGTCCGCCTGGGCCTTGGCGCGGGCCGAGTTGTAGACCTTCTCGAAGACACGCGGCACACCGAGGATCAACGTCGGCCGGAACGCGGCCAGTTCGTCGGTGAGGTTCTTGATGTCCGGGACACAGCCCAGCTTGATCGGCGCCATCATCGGCGCGACCTGCACCAGCCGGCCGAAGACGTGGGCGAGCGGCAGGAAGAGCAGCACACTGCACTCGCCGGTGCGGAACAGGGGCCGCAGCCGCTCGACGATGTTGCCGCATTCCGCGAAGAAGCTGCGGTGGGTGAGCACACAGCCCTTGGGGCGGCCGGTGGTTCCGGAGGTGTAGACGATCGTCGCGGGGTCGTCGGCCTTCGCCAGCGAGCTGCGCTCCTCGACGGCCGCGTCGCTGACGTCCTTGCCCAGGCGGCCCAGTTCGTCGATGCCGCCGCCCTCGATCTGGAAGACCTGCTTGAGCTCGGGCAGCCGGTCGCGCACCGACTCCACGGCGGCCGTGTGGTTGTCCAGCTCGACGATGCAGGCGGTCGCGCCCGAGTCGCTGAGGATCCACTGCACCTGCTCCGGCGAGCTGGTCTCGTAGACCGGTACGGTGACCGCGCCCGCGCTCCAGATCGCGAAGTCGAGCAGCGTCCACTCGTAGCGGGTACGGGACATCAGGCCGACCCGGTCGCCCGGCCGCACGCCGGAGGCGATCAGGCCCTTGGCGGCGGCCCGGACCTCGTCGAGGAAGGCGGTGGCCGTCACGTCCTGCCAGGCGCCGCCGACCTTGCGGGCGATCACGGCGACGTCCGGATGCTGCGCGGCGTTTCTGCGGACGATGTCCGTCAGATTGCCGTCCGAGGGGACCTCGTACAAAGCCGGAAGGCTGAACTCGCGCAAGACTGCTGCTCCTCATAGGGCGCCGGCGCCACGACGTTGTGTGATGCGACGGTCCGGTCCAAGGCTCGGGCAGGGGTGCTCAGGTGACCGGCAGGAGCCAACGGATCCCACTGGTTGAAAACCTGAGTACGACTGGACTGCCCGGACGTTACCCGCCGGTATGGCGTCTACGACAGGGGGGTCCGGCGAGATGTTCGCTGCGTCACACAGTTGGTGCTTCGTTGATGTTCCTGTTGGTGCTCCAGCGCGCACAGTAGTCGACGGATTTCCCGACTGGCGAGTAATCGCAGGTCCAGCCGCCACTGTTCACGTTAGTCGCACACGCTTACCCTTGATCGCCATGGCACCCACACCAGCCGGTAACCGCAGGACGCGGATCCATGTGGTCAGCGATGTGCACGGCAACGCGCGTGACCTCGCACGCGCCGGGGACGGCGCGGACGCGCTCGTCTGCCTGGGGGACCTGGTCCTGTTCCTCGACTACGCCGACCACTCGCGCGGCATCTTCCCCGACCTGTTCGGCGTCGAGAACGCCGACCGCATCGTCGCCCTGCGCACCGCCCGCCGCTTCGAGGAGGCGCGCGAGCTGGGCGCGCGGCTGTGGGCCGGGATCGGTGAGGACCGGGCCGCGGTGATCGAGCGGGCGGTGCGCAAGCAGTACGCCGAGCTGTTCGCGGCGTTCCCGACGCCGACGTACGCCACGTACGGCAATGTCGACATGCCGCCACTGTGGCGGGAGTACGCCGGGCCGGGCACGACGGTGCTGGACGGCGAGCGGGTGGAGATCGGGGGCCGGGTGTTCGGCTTCGTGGGCGGCGGCCTGCGCACCCCCATGCGCACGCCGTACGAGATCAGCGACGAGGAGTACGCGGCGAAGATCGAGGCGGTGGGCGAGGTCGACGTGCTGTGCACGCACATCCCGCCGGAGGTACCGGAGCTGGTGTACGACACGGTGGCGCGGCGCTTCGAGCGGGGCAGCCGGGCACTGCTGGACGCCATCCGCCGCACCCGCCCCCGTTACTCCCTCTTCGGGCATGTCCACCAGCCGCTCGTCAGCCGGATGCGGATCGGGGCGACCGAGTGTGTGAACGTGGGGCACTTCGCGGGGACGGGCCGGCCCTGGGCGCTTCAGTGGTGAGGCCGGGGGCCGGTTCGCGCAGGTAGCGGTGACGGCGGGTGGGGCGCCGCGCGGTAGCCTTCACGCTGCACACACGTGCGCACGACGACCTCTTGCCGGACCGCATCTGGAGGAGCCACGGCGATGGCGGAACACACCAGCTCGAGCATTGAGATCGAGGCGGCCCCGGCCGACGTCATGGCGGTGATCGCCGACTTCGCCCGCTACCCGGACTGGACCGGTGAGGTGAAGGAGGCGGAGGTCCTCAAGTCCGACGGCGAGGGCCGCGCCGAGCAGGTGCGGCTGGTCATGGACGCCGGCGCGATCAAGGACGACCAGACGCTGGCGTACACCTGGACCGGGGAGCACGAGGTCTCCTGGACGCTGGTGAAGTCCCAGATGCTGCGGTCCCTGGACGGCTCGTACCTCCTGAAGCCGGCGGGCGCGGGCTCGACCGAGGTCACCTACCAGCTGACGGTGGACGTCAAGATCCCGATGCTCGGGATGATCAAGCGCAAGGCCGAGAAGGTGATCATCGACCGGGCGCTGGCGGGCCTGAAGAAGCGGGTCGAGTCCGGGCAGTAGGTTTCCCACCACGCCGTCAGGCCATAGACGGGCGTGCCGCCGACGCCCCGGTACGGTTCACCCTCATGCGCACCATCCTGATCACCGGGCCCGGCGGCAGCGGTCGTACCACCGTCGCCGCGGCCACCGCGCTCGCCGCCGCGCGCGAGGGCATCCGTACGCTCGTCCTCGGCACCGACCGGAACGACAGTCTCGGGGCCGCGCTGGGGACGGCGACCGGACCGGCCCCCGTGGCAGTCGCGCCCGGCCTCACCGCCTGGCGTCCCGACCCCGCCGCCGGTTTCCGGCAGGACCTCGCCCGGCTGCAGGACCGTGCGTCCACCGTGCTCGACCTGCTCGGCGCCAGTCCGCTCGACCCCGGGGAGCTGACCCCGCTCCCCGGCGCCGAAGAACTCGCCACACTCCGCGCCCTGCGCGACGCCGCCCTCGCCGAGGCGCACGACCTGCTGGTCGTCGATCTGCCGCCCGTCCCGCACGCCCTCGCGCTGCTCGCCCTGCCCGAGGAGCTCCGCCGCTATCTGCGCCGCCTGCTGCCGCCCGAGCGGCAGGCCGCCCGCGCCCTGCGCCCCGTACTCGGCCGGCTGGCCGGAGTGCCCATGCCCGCGGAGTGGCTGTACGAGACCGCCGCCCGCTGGGACCTCGAACTCGCCGCCCTGGAGGCCGTCCTGGCCGACAAGGGCACGACCGTACGGCTCGTCGCCGAGCCCTCCCCGGCCGGCCTCGACGCCGTCCACACCGCCACCCTCGGCCTCGCCCTGCGCGGCCTGCGCCCGGACACGCTGATCGCCAACCGGGTGCTCCCGGAGGACGCCGGGGACGGCTGGCTCGCGGGGCCGCTGGCCCAGCAGCGCAAGGCCGTCGACGAGTGGGATGCCGCGTACGACGTACGCCGCGTCCGCCACCTCGGGCACGACCCGCGCGGCACCGACGACCTCGCCGCCCTGGCCGTGCCCGTGGTCGAGGCGGCGCCCGCCCCCGTCGAATGGCCCGTCGAGGACCGGCTCGCCGCGGACGGCGTGCTCGTCTGGCGCATCCCGCTGCCCGGCGCCGTGCGCGAGGACCTCGACCTGGTCCGGCGCGGCGACGAAATCGTCGTCACCGCCGCCGAGTTCCGCCGGGTCGTCCCGCTGCCCTCCGCCCTGCGCCGCTGCACCGTCGCCGGGGCGGGCCTGCGCGAGGGTGAGCTGCGCATCCGGTTCGAACCGGATGCGCAGCTGTGGCCGCGGACGCCGTGAAACCGCTACCCCCGTTCGGGTAACGTCGTAGGGACGACACGTAGTCAGGAGCCCGCCATGAGCGAAGAGCGCCCCCTCCCCGACGCCGCTCAGGAACAGCCGGCCGACGAGCCGCGCCCCACGGGTGACGCCGACGCGTGGGCGACCGCGTGCGCCGAGGACCTGGAGGCGGAGAAGGCCCGCCGCCGGGGCCGGCAGGGGCCGCCGCCCGGCTCGGCGGCCGATGAGCTGCGCCGACTCGTCGACACCGTCGCGGACAAGCTGTCCGGCCTGCAGTCGCCGCTGTTCGGCGCGGTCGCCGGCCCGGCCGCCCAGCAGGTGGTGCAGCAGGTGGTGCAGCAGGCCAAGGCCGCCGTGGAACCCGTGATCGAGCGCAACCCGGACGTCTTCGACCACCTCGCCGCCGCCGGCCACGAACTCCTCGCCGCCTACCGCTCCGCGGTCCAGGCCCAGGAACGCCGCTGGACGTCCGGTACGGACGCCGGCAGCGCCACGGACGAACTGAAGGATCTCGACGAGTCCCCCCGCGACCCCGGCGAGGGCACCGGCCCCGGCCAGCGCATCGACTTGGACTGACCCTCTGCTCGGGTACGGTTGGCCGTAGCGGGGCTCGACCGAAACTGAGGGATTCATGGGACTCACCATCGGCGTCGACATCGGCGGCACGAAGATCGCGGCCGGCGTGGTCGACGAGGAAGGCAACATCCTCTCGACCCACAAGGTGCCGACCCCGGGCACGCCCGAGGGCATCGTGGACGCCATCGCCTCTGCCGTGGAGGGCGCACGCGCGGGGCACGAGATCGTCGGCGTGGGCATCGGTGCCGCCGGATACGTCAACCGGCAGCGCTCGACGGTCTACTTCGCGCCCAACATCGACTGGCGCAACGAGCCGCTCAAGGAGAAGGTCGAGGCCCGCACCGGCCTCCCCGTCGTCGTGGAGAACGACGCCAACGCCGCCGCGTGGGGCGAGTACAAGTTCGGCGCGGGCAAGGGCCACCGCAACGTCATCTGCATCACGCTCGGCACCGGCCTCGGCGGCGGCATCATCATCGGCAACAAGCTGCGCCGCGGGCACTTCGGCGTGGCCGCCGAGTTCGGCCACATCCGGATGGTGCCGGACGGGCTGATGTGCGGCTGCGGCTCGCAGGGCTGCTGGGAGCAGTACGCCTCCGGCCGCGCCCTGGTGCGGTACGCCAAGCAGCGCGCCAACGCCACCCCGGAGAACGCCGAGCTGCTGCTCGGCCTCGGCGACGGCACCCCCGACGGCATCGAGGGCAAGCACATCTCCATGGCCGCCCGCCAGGGCGACCCCGTCGCCGTCGACTCCTACCGCGAGCTCGCCCGCTGGGCCGGCGCGGGCCTGGCCGACCTCGCCTCGCTGTTCGACCCGTCCGCGTTCATCGTCGGCGGCGGGCTGTCCGAGGAGGGCGAGCTGGTCCTGGAGCCGATCCGCAAGTCGTACAAGCGATGGCTCGTGGGCGGCAACTGGCGCCCGGTCGCGGACGTGATCGCCGCGCAGCTCGGCAACAAGGCGGGGCTGGTCGGCGCGGCGGACCTGGCCCGGGAACCCGACCCGATCATGTGATGGTTTCGCCGTCGGGGTTCTGCGCGATTCGGGCTGCGGGTTCGTCGTGGCTGGTCGCGCAGTTCCCCGCGCCCCTGGGGTCGGTGCGGTCCCGTATCTTGACCGCATGGCGACCTCGTTGCTGCCCGACTCCCTTACCGCACCCGACGGTTCCGCCGTCCTCCGCGTCCTCAGCTACAACATCCGCTCCATGCGCGACGACACCACCGCGCTGGCCCGCGTGATCACCGCCTGCGACCCCGACCTGGTCCTGATCCAGGAGGCCCCCCGCTTCTTCCGTTGGCGCAAGAAGCTCGCCCGGCTCGCGGCAGCGTCCGGCCAGGTGATCCTCTCGGGCGGCGCGACCGCCGCCGGACCGGCGCTGCTGTGCTCCCTGCGGGCCACCGTCGAGCGCACCGAGGACGTGCTGCTGCCGCTCACCCCCGGACTGCACCGGCGCGGCTTCGCGACCGCGGTGGTCCGCTTCGGTGGCGCTCGCCTCGGGGTGCTGAGCTGCCATCTCTCGCTCCAGAAGGACGAGCGGTACGAGCAGGCCGGCATGCTCCTCGACCGTGTCGCCGCCCTGGGCACGGAGCATGTGATCGCGGGCGGCGACCTCAACGAACGGCCCGGCGGACGCACCTTCCGGCGCCTGGCCGACGGACTCCAGGACTGCTGGGCCACGGCTCCCTGGGGCGGCGAGTACACCTCGACCCCGGTCGACCCCCACCAGCGCATCGACGCGATCTTCGCGACCAAGGGGATCGAGGTCCTCGGCTGCGGGGTGCCGCACGGTCACCCCGGCGTGACGCAGACAGACCTGAGGGCGGCCACGGACCACCTTCCGGTCCTGGCCGCCCTCAAAGTGCCCGCGAGCTGGACGACCGCCCAGGGTCTGTCCTAGGGCCTGTTGCGAAAGTGGCCTCTGCCGCGCGACGCCCGGCACGCACCCTCGCCGCGCGGCCGCCCTCCGGGCGACGAGGCCACTTTCGCAACAGGCCCTAGACGACCGCCCCCCGCCCCGGATCGTCGTCGTCCTCCTCGTCGGTGCGCATCCGCATCACCAGCGTCGCGAAACCGCCCAGGAAGCCGCCGATGCCGAGCGTGGTCAGCCACCAGGTCATGTCCCAGCCGAGCAGCACCGCCAGCAGAAGCAGCACCGGCCCGCCCAGCACCCCCAGCCAAGCGAACTTGGCCGTGGCGTCGGCGGCGGGCAGCGGCGGCGGCTCCGGCGGTACGAAGTGGCCCTCGTCGTCCTCGCCGAGGTCCTCGTCGGACGGCTCGGGCGGCGAGTAGTCCCGAGGCCCGCCGCCCACGCCCGGCGCGAACGTCACCGAGCTGCCGAGCGGCTTCGGCGTCTCCTTCTGCGGCTTCGGCTCCGGCTCCCGCTCGCCCGCCTCGCCCCCGCCGTCGTTCGGCTCGGCCTCCAGCAGCGCCAGGTCCTCGACCGACTTGAACGGCTTGGCCCCCGGCGGATCCGGCGGCTCCTCACCGAACCCGGCGACGATCGCCGCCCAGGCGGCGTCCTCGTCGAACGGCACCTGCTGCTCACCGGGCTCGTGCCGCTGCCCGGCGCCGGCCTGCCGTTCCTCCCGTTCTTCCCGCTCCTCGCGGTCCTCGCGGTCGGAGTCGTGCTCAGCCACCTGCGGCCGTCCCTTCCTTGCCGACACTGGGTGCGAGCCGGCCGGTGAACGCGAGGCTCTCCTCGAAGATCCGGTCCGCGTCGTGGTCCAACGTCGCGACGTGGTAGCTCTGTTCCAGCAGGACCTCCCGCACGTCCGTGGACGACACCCGGCTGAGGATCCGCGCCGAGTCGGCCGGCGGCACCACATGGTCCTGCGGGCTGTGCAGCACCAGCAGCGGCTGCGTGACCTGCGGCAACTCGCCGTCGACGATGCGGAAGAAGCTCCGCAGGGAGTGCGCGGCGTGCAGCGGGACCCGGTCGTAGCCGACCTCCACGACGCCGGGCCTGGCGATGTCGCTGGTGATGCCCGGCGTCGTCCGCACGAGATGGCGGGCGACCGGCAGGGCGTACGCCGACAGTCCGTGCACCTTGTTCGCCGGGTTGACGACCACGACACCGCTGACCGCGTCCCCGTGCCGGGCCGCGAGCCGCAGCGCGAGGGCGCCGCCCATGGACAGGCCGAACACGAACACCTGCGCGCACCGGCGGCTGAGGGCGCGCAGCTCGCGGTCCACCTCGGCGTACCAGTCCTGCCAGCCCGTGAGCTCCATGTCCTCCCATCGCGTGCCGTGCCCGGGCAGCAGTGGCAGCGTGACGGTCAGGCCGTGCTCGGCGAGATACTCCGCCCAGGGGCGCAGTGACTGGGGGGAACCGGTGAAGCCGTGGCAGAGCAGGACGCCGACTTCTCCGCCGTCATGGCGGTACGGCTCGGCTCCAGGAAGGACCGGCACCTTCGGTCTCCTGTTCATGTGAGAGGGGCGTGAAACGAGTCCAGGTGTGCTTCACCGTACGCGACCGCACTGACACCGACCAGGGTCGTCGGGTTCATTGGTCGGCCGCCGGGTTAAGGTCTGATCGACAGACACAGGAGGCACTCGGTTGTTGTACGGCGCGATGAAGGTTTCCGTCGGGGGACCGCTGAAGCTTGTCTTCCGGCCCTGGGTGGAGGGCCTGGAGAACGTCCCCGCCGAGGGCCCCGCGATCCTGGCGAGCAACCACCTGTCGTTCTCCGACTCGTTCTTCCTGCCCGCGGTGCTCGACCGGAAGGTCACCTTCATCGCGAAGGCCGAGTACTTCACCACCCCCGGCGTCAAGGGCCGCCTGACCGCCGCGTTCTTCAAGGGCGTCGGCCAGCTCCCGGTGGACCGCTCCGGGGCGCGGGGAGCCGGCGAGGCCGCGATCAAGAGCGGCATAGAGGTCATCGAGCGCGGTGAGCTGTTCGGCATCTACCCCGAGGGCACCCGCTCGCCCGACGGCCGCCTCTACCGTGGCAAGCCCGGCGGCCTCGCGCGCGTGGCGCTCGCCACCGGCGCCCCCGTCATCCCGGTCGCGATGATCGACACGGAGAAGATCCAGCCGCCCGGCAAGGTCGTGCCGAAGCTGATGCGGCCCGGCATCCGGATAGGCAAGCCGCTGGACTTCGGCCGCTACCAGGGCATGGAACACGACCGTTTCGTGCTCCGCGCGGTGACCGACGAGGTCATGTACGAGATCATGAAGCTCTCCGGCCAGGAGTACGTCGACATGTACGCGACCGCGGCCAAGCGGCAGATCGCGGAGGCGGCCAAGGCGGAGAAGGAAGCGGCCAAGGCGGCCAAGGCCGCGCTCGCGCAGGCCGAGAAGGAACTGGCCCAGAAGGAAGCTCAGAAGGAAAAGGAACAGCGGGCCGACCAGTAGTAACCGGGGGGCGGGGGGACATGGCCAGACGCGAGAGAGTCATGCGGATGTCGGTCGAGCAGCCGCTGTGGCGTGCGCTCACGGGATACCGCGTCCTGACGATGCTGTACGCGATCGGGCTCTTCGCGAGCGCCTACGACGAGGTCGCCCGGCCCCGGATCGCCATCGCCTACTACGCCGTACTGGCCGTGTGGACCCTGGCCACCCTGCCCCGCGTCGCGAACGCCGCGAGCTGCACCAAGCGCTTCCTCGCCGTCGACCTCGCCGTCGCCCTGGCCGGCATCCTGCTCACCCGGGTCGTCGAGTCCCCCGAGCGGATCGAGGCCGGCGCCCCGACCCTGCCGTCGATATGGACGGCGGGCGCCGTGCTGGCCTTCGCCATCAAGGGCGGCTGGCGCTGGGCCGCCTTCGCCTCCACGCTGGTCGCCGCCGCCAACCTGGTCCACCGCTCCGGCGTACCGACCCGCGACACCGTCCACATGGTGCTGCTGGTCTGGATCGCCTCCATCGCCATCGGGTACGTCGTCGAGGTCGCCCGCGCCTCCGAACGCACCCTGGCCCGCGCCCTGGAGATCGAGGCCGCGACCCGGGAGCGGGAGCGGCTCGCCCGGGACATCCACGACAGCGTGCTCCAGGTGCTGGCGATGGTGCAGCGGCGCGGCGCGGTCATCGGCGGTGAGGCGGCCGAGCTGGGGCGGCTGGCCGGTGAGCAGGAGGTGGCCCTGCGCACGCTGGTGTCCGGCGGCCTGGTGCCCGTCTCCCGGGTCTCGGAGGACGTCGCCGAGGGCGCGGTCGTACGCACCGTCGAGGAACCGGACGACGACGCCGGCCCCGTCGATCTGCGCGTGCTGCTCGCCCCGTACGCCGCCGCCCGGGTCAGCCTCGCCGAGCCCGGCGCGCCCGTCCTGCTGCCGCCGCCCGCGGCGCGGGAACTGGCCGCCGCCGTGTCGGCGGCCCTGGACAACGTCCGCAAGCACGCCGGTGCGGGCGCCCGGGCCTGGATCCTGGTCGAGGACGAGCCCGACGAGGTGATCGTGACCGTCCGCGACGACGGCCCCGGCATCCCCGAGGGTCGCCTCGCGCAGGCCGAGGGCGAGGGACGGCTCGGCGTGGCGCTGTCCATCCGGGGCCGGCTGCGCGACCTGGGCGGCACGGCCGAGCTGATATCGACGTCCGGACAGGGCACGGAAGTCGAGCTGAAGGTACCGAAGCAGATGGCACGGGGGCAGCGATGAGCGAACGGCAGGACCCGATCAAGGTGATGGTGGTCGACGACCACCCCATGTGGCGCGACGCGGTCGCCCGCGACCTGGCCGAGTCGGGCTTCGAGGTGGTCGCCACCGCGGGCGACGGCGACCAGGCGGTACGCCGCGCCAAGGCGGCCGCGCCCGACGTCCTCGTCCTGGACCTCAACCTGCCCGCCAAGCCCGGCGTCCAGGTCTGCAAGGAACTCGTCGCCCACAACCCGGCGCTGCGCGTCCTGGTGCTCTCGGCGAGCGGTGAGCACGCCGACGTGCTGGAGGCGGTGAAGTCCGGCGCGACCGGCTATCTGCTGAAGTCGGCGTCCACGGAGGAGTTGCTGGACGCGGTACGCAGTACGGCCGTCGGCGACCCGGTCTTCACGCCGGGCCTGGCGGGGCTGGTGCTCGGCGAGTACCGGCGCCTCGCCTCCGACCCGGCGCCCGGCGCGGCGACGGAC
Organism: Streptomyces spinoverrucosus; assembly: GCF_015712165.1. Lineage (NCBI taxonomy): Bacteria > Bacillati > Actinomycetota > Actinomycetes > Kitasatosporales > Streptomycetaceae > Streptomyces > Streptomyces spinoverrucosus. Next base: position 6,642,610 of record NZ_JADPZX010000001.1, read on the forward strand.
ACCGACGAGCCCAAGGCGCCCCGGCTGACCGACCGCGAGACCGAGGTGCTGCGGCTGGTCGCCAAGGGCCTGAGCTACAAGCAGATCGCCGAACGGCTGGTCATCTCCCACCGCACGGTCCAGAACCACGTGCAGAACACCCTCGGCAAGCTCCAGTTGCACAACCGCGTGGAACTGGTGCGGTACGCGATAGAGCGCGGCCTCGACGAGGAGTGAACCCAAACGCCCGGCAATTCACCGGAATTACCCGCCCGGGCCATGCCGTAGTGACCTGAATCACCATTAGCGTGCTCGTACGGCACACGGCACACGGCAACCGCGGCGAAGGGACAATTCCATGCGGGTCGGAGTACTGACCGGAGGCGGCGACTGCCCCGGGCTCAACGCCGTCATCCGGGGCATCGTCCGCAAGGGCGTGCAGGAGTACGGCTACGACTTCACCGGCTTCCGGGACGGCTGGCGAGGTCCGCTCGACGGTGACGTCATGCGCCTCGACATCCCGGCCGTGCGCGGCATCCTGCCCCGCGGCGGCACCATCCTCGGCTCCTCGCGCACCAACCCGTTCCAACACGAGGGCGGCGTCGCCCGGATCAAGGAGAACCTCGCCAAGCAGGAGGTCGACGCGCTCATCGTGATCGGCGGCGAGGACACCCTCGGCGTCGCCGCACGGCTGTCCGACGAGTACGGCGTGCCCTGCGTCGGCGTCCCGAAGACGATAGACAACGACCTGTCCGCCACGGACTACACCTTCGGCTTCGACACCGCCGTCGGCATCGCGACCGAGGCGATCGACCGCCTGCACACCACCGCCGAGTCGCATATGCGGGTCCTGGTCGTCGAGGTGATGGGCCGTCACACCGGGTGGATAGCGATTCACTCCGGCCTGGCCGGCGGCGCCAACGTCATCCTCATCCCCGAGCAGCGCTTCGACGTCGACCAGGTGTGCGCCTGGGTGACGTCCCGGTTCAAGGCGTCGTACGCCCCCATCGTCGTCGTCGCCGAGGGGGCCATGCCGAAGGACGGCGACGTGGTCCTCAAGGACGAGAGCCTCGACTCCTTCGGGCATGTGCGGCTGTCCGGGGTCGGTGAGTGGCTCGCCAAGGAGATCGAGCGGCGGACCGGCAAGGAGGCCCGCACGACCGTCCTCGGGCACGTCCAGCGCGGCGGCACGCCCAGCGCCTTCGACCGCTGGCTCGCCACCCGCTTCGGCCTGCACGCCATCGACTGTGTCCGCGACGGCGACTTCGGCACGATGGTCGCCCTGCGCGGCACCGACATCGTCCGGGTCCCGATCGCCGAGGCCACGGCCCGGCTGAAGACGGTCGACCTCAAGCTCTACGAGGAGGTCGGGGTGTTCTTCGGCTGACCGGCGTCGCACGGGCGGTCGTACGGGCAGTCGTACGGGTATGGACCGTATATTCGGCGTATTCGGCCCATACCCGTACAGAACAGGAGATGTCGTGGAAATCCTGGCCTTCGGTGTGCAGGCCGACGAGAAGCCCCTGATCGAGCGAGCCTTCCGGGGCCGCCACGACATCCGCTGTCTGGACGTCTTCCTCACCGAGGACACCGCCCCCATCGCCGCCGGCCACGAGATCGTCTCCACCAGCGTCAACGCCGACCTCGGCGCGCCGGTCCTGGCCACCCTCGCCTCCGGCGGGACCCGGATGATCGCCCAGCGTTCGACCGGCTTCAACAACATCGACCTCGACGTGGCCGAGCGGCTCGGCATGACGGTGGCCCGGGTGTCGTACTACTCGCCGTACGCGGTCGCCGAGTTCGCCTGGGCCCTCGCCATGGCCGTCAACCGCCGTGTCGTCCGCGCCTCCACCCGCACCCGCGACTTCGACTTCCGGCTCGACGGCCTGATGGGCCGCGACATGCACGGCCGCACCGCCGGCGTCCTCGGCACCGGCAAGATCGGCGAGGTGTTCGCCCGGATCGCGCACGGCTTCGGCATGCGGCTGCTCGGCTGGGACATCGCCGAGAACCCCGAATGCATGCAACTGGGCATGACGTACGTCCCCAAGGAGCAACTGCTCGCCGAGTCCGACCTGATCACCCTGCACGTACCGCTGATGCCGGAGACCCGGCACCTGATCGACGCGCCCGCCCTGAAGGCGATGAAGGACGACGCGATCCTGATCAACTCCAGCCGCGGCGGCCTCATCGACACCGCCGCCCTCGTCCACGAGCTGCGCGCGGGCCGGTTCACGGGCGTCGGCCTCGATGTGTACGAGGCGGAAGCCGGGCTGTTCTTCCTCGACAAGTCCCTCCAGGCCATCGAGGACGACACCCTCGCCCGCCTCGTCACCTTCCCGAACGTCCTGGTCACCTCGCACCAGGCGTACTACACCGAGGACGCCGTCGGTGAGATCGTCGACGCCACGGTGAAGAACGTCCTCGACTACAGGGCCGGCCGCCGCTCGGAGAACGTGCTGGTGCCGCGCAGCTGACCGACCAGCTCCCGCACGATGTCCGCACCGTTCAGCGTCAGCACCGACTCCGCGTGGAACTGCACGCCGGCGAACCCCGGTCCGCGCAGGGCGTGCACCTCACCGGATTCGCTGCGGCCGACCTCGATCCCGTGCGCGGCCAGCTCCGCCGCGGTCTCGTCGTCGCAGCGCGCCACGAAGCTGTTGTAGAAGCCGACGGTCTCGGCCCGCCCGAACAGGTCGACCGTCGTCTGCGCCCCCTGGTACGGCACCTCCTTGCGGACGATGTCCAGCCCCAGCTCGGCCGCGATCAGCTCGTGCCCCAGGCAGACACCGAGCACCCCGTGCCGGTGACCGCGGATCACCTCGGCGGTCAGTTCCCGCAGGAACCGCATCTTCGGATCGCCCAGGTCGGACGGGTCGCCGGGGCCGGGTCCGATGACCAGCGGCCCCTCGTGCGCGAGCACGGCCTCGCGCAGACCGGGTTCGTCGTAGCGGCGGACGGTGACGGTGAGGCCCGAGGACCGCAGCACGTGGGCGAGCATCACCGTGAAGGTGTCCTCGCCGTCGACGACCAGGGCGTGCCCGGTGAGGTCCTCCGTCGGCTCCTGCATCCGCAGCCAGAAGGGCGCGAGGGAGGCCCGGCGTCCGTCCAGCGCGGCCCGCACCCGGGGGTCGTCGGCCAGCCTCGGCCGTACGGCCTCCTCGCGCGGCCGCTGCTCCCGCACACCCAGCGCCGCCAGTACCCCCGCCGCCTTGGCGTGGGTCTCCGCGACCTCGCCCGCCGGGTCCGAGCCGCGCACCAGCGTGGCGCCCACCGGCACCCGCAGCCGCCCTGCCGCGTCGATGTCGGCGGTGCGGATGAGGATGGGGGAGTCCAGCGTCTGCGCCCCGCCCGAGTCCCGGCCGAGCAGGGCGAGGGCCCCGCCGTAGTAGCCGCGTCCGCCGGCCTCGTACCGCTCGATGACCCGGCAGGCGTTCTGCACGGGGGAGCCGGTGACGGTGGCGGCGAACATGGTCTCCTTCAGCACCTCGCGCACATCCAGCGACGACTTGCCGCGCAGCTCGTACTCGGTGTGCGCCAGGTGCGCCATCTCCTTCAGCCGCGGCCCCACGACCACCCCGCCCATGTCGCCGACCGCGCACATCATCTTGAGCTCCTCGTCGACGACCATCGACAGCTCCTCGATCTCCTTGCCGTCGGCGAGGAAGCCGAGCAGGTGCTCGGGAGTGGGCCCCTCGGCGGGATAGCGGTACGTCCCGCTGATCGGGTTCATGACGACCGTGCCGCCGGCCATCCGCACGTGCACCTCGGGGCTGGCGCCGACCAGGGTCCGGTCCCCGGTGTGGACGACGAAGGTCCAGTAGGCACCCCGCTCGCCCTCCAGCAGCCGCCGGAACAGCGCCAGCGCGTCGGCGCGGCCGAACCCCGGGATCCCGCCCTCGTACGTCCGCCGGATCACGAAGTTGGCGCCCTCGCCCCGCCCGATCTCCTCCCGCAGCACGCGCCCGACGATCCCGGCGTACTCCTCGTCCCCGACGTCGAAGCCGCCGCCCTCGACGCGCACCGCGTGCGTCGGGAGCCGACGCAGCGCCTCGGCGAGCGGGATGTCGTACGACTCCTCGGGGGTGAGGGCCAGCAGCGGGGTGCCGTCGTCGCGGACGTCGAAGCCGCGCTCGCGGATCTGGCGGTGCGGGACGAGCGCCAGGCCCTCGTCGGGGAGGTCGGCGAGCCGGTCGTACGCCGTCACCGGGCCGAGCAGCAGTTCCACGGTGTCGTGGTCACGGCCCGGCGTGCGGCGGTGGAGCAGGGCGAAGGGGCGGTCGTCGTGCGGGAGCTGTGCCAGGTCCATGGTTTCCTCTTCCGTCGTCGTGATCGGTTCGAGGAACGGCCCGCAAACGCCGAAGGCCGCCCCTCGGGCGGCCTTCGCGAAGTCTTGGGTACGCGCAGTCAGTGGGCCGCCGGAGAAGCGGTCCACCACCAGTTCTGGATCGAGTGCGCGAACATATGCCGCACCTTACCCCATGTCCGCACTGCGTTACCGGCGTCTCACTTCCTGGGCATGGGCAGGAAGGCCGGACATCACCCCGTAATGTTGAGGTTGTGACCGTGAACGCTAAGACCAGCTCCCACGCTGGCAACACCTGGCGAGACCTGCCCGCGGCGCAGCAGCCCGAGTACCCCGACCCCGAGGCTCTGCGCGCAGTCGTTGCGGAGCTGGAGTCGTATCCGCCGCTCGTCTTCGCGGGCGAGTGCGACCAGCTGCGCGCCCGGATGGCGGCCGTCGCCAGGGGAGAGGCGTTCCTCCTCCAGGGCGGCGACTGCGCCGAGGCCTTCGACGCGGTGTCGGCCGACCAGATCCGCAACAAGCTCAAGACCCTGCTCCAGATGGGCGCCGTGCTGACGTACGCCGCGTCCGTGCCCGTGGTGAAGGTGGGCCGCATCGCCGGCCAGTACTCCAAGCCGCGCTCCAAGCCGACCGAGACCCGCGACGGCGTGACCCTGCCGGTCTACCGCGGCGACTCCGTCAACGGCTTCGACTTCACCGAGGCCAGCCGGATCCCGGACCCGGAGCGGCTGAAGCGGATGTACCACGCCTCCGCCTCCACGCTGAACCTGGTCCGCGCCTTCACCACCGGCGGCTACGCCGACCTGCGCCAGGTGCACGCCTGGAACCAGGACTTCGTGCGCTCCTCGCCGTCCGGCCAGCGCTACGAGCAGCTCGCCCGCGAGATCGACAACGCGCTGAACTTCATGCACGCCTGCGGGGCCGACCCGGAGGAGTTCAAGACCGTCGAGTTCTACTCCTCGCACGAGGCGCTGCTGCTGGACTACGAGTCCGCGCTGACCAGGGTCGACTCGCGCACCGGGCAGCTGTACGACGTCTCGGCGCACATGGTGTGGATCGGTGAGCGCACCCGGCAGTTCGACCACGCGCACATCGAGTTCGCCTCGAAGATCCGCAACCCGATCGGCATCAAGCTCGGCCCGACGACCACGCCCGAGGAGGCGCTGCAGTACATCGAGCGCCTCGACCCCGAGCGTGAGCCCGGCCGGCTGACCTTCGTCGTCCGCATGGGCGCGGACAAGATCCGCGACCGGCTCCCCGAGCTGGTCGAGAAGGTCACGGCGTCCGGCGCGACCGTCGCCTGGGTGACCGACCCGATGCACGGCAACACCTTCGAGGCGGCCTCCGGCCACAAGACCCGACGCTTCGACGACGTGCTCGACGAGGTCAAGGGCTTCTTCGAGGTCCACAAGGGCCTCGGCACCCACCCGGGCGGCATCCACGTCGAGCTGACCGGCGACGACGTCACCGAGTGCGTGGGCGGCGGCGACGAGATCTTCGTCGACGATCTGCACCAGCGCTACGAGACGGCCTGCGACCCGCGGCTGAACCGCAGCCAGTCGCTGGACCTGGCGTTCCTGGTCGCGGAGATGTACAGGGACCAGTAGCCGGTTCGCCTGTTACCAGGGCATGCGGTGGGGCGCGGATCACATACGATCCGCGCCCCGCCACTTTTGCGGTCCGGGTGGGCCGGGTAAGGTTAGGTTAGCCTCACCGATCAACGGGGACGGCACCATCAATCGACCCCTGCGGGAGGTGAACCGCGTGTACGTCTGCAGTTGCTTCGGCATCACCGAGCAGCAGGTCAAGCAGCACGCGGAGAACGGCGCCTGCACCCCCCGCCAGATAGCCTCGGCCTCCAAGGCGGGCACGGACTGCGGCTCCTGCGTCCGTCGTATCCAGGCACTCCTGGGCCGGGGTACCTGCCCACGCCGTGAACTGGCCGACAAGGGCAAGCCGGTCCTCTCCGAGGTCGCGGGCCTCGACGAAGCCGCCTAACTCGGCTGCTCGATCTGCTGCGCGATGTACAGCGCCTCGCCGAGCTTGTCGACGAGTTCCAGCTGTGTGTCCAGGTAGTCGATGTGGTGCTCCTCGTCCGCGAGGATCCACTCGAAGATGTTCGCGGACGTGATGTCGCCCTTGGTGCGCATCACCTCGATACCCCGCTTGAGGCGGTCGATCGCCTCGACCTCGATCTGCCGGTCGGCCTGGAACATCTCGGTGACCGTCTGGCCGACCCGTACGTGGAACAGTCGCTGGTAGTTGGGCAGGCCGTCCAGCATGAGGATGCGCTCGGTGATCTTGTCCGCGTGCTTCATCTCATCGATGGACTCTTCACGCGTGTACTTGGCGAGCTTGGTCCAGCCTTTGTTGTCCTGGATCCGGTAGTGCAGCCAGTACTGGTTGATCGCCGTGAGCTCGCCGGTGAGCTGCTCGTTCAGGAATTCGAGGACCTCGGGGTCGCCCTGCATCGCTTCAGGCTCCTTCTGAACCGGGGGGAACTGCCAGGTTGCGCCGCATGATTGCACCGGCGACAAAGATCGTCCAGTAAGTCTTCACTTAGTAAGTAAGTGCATGCTTAGTCCTGTTTGGGATGAATTGAGAAGGGGTGGTCCGGTGCACTGTCCTGGGTCTGTCAGGATGGAGTCATGGGTCACCCGGTGGAGCGCGAATCTGGAGCAGCGGCATCGTTCGAGCTTCCGCCGGGGCAGCGAGTGCAGCGCGGATGGCCGGTCACGCACTACGGTCCGGTGCCCAAGTTCCGGCCCGAGCGCTGGGAGTTCAGGGTCTTCGGCACCACCGCCGACGGGGAGAAGCGCTGCTGGACCCACGAGGAGTTCACGGCTCTGCCGTACACCACCGTGGTGGCCGATCTGCACTGCGTCACGAAGTTCAGCATGCTCGGCGCGGAATGGGGCGGCATCCCCGCCCGCACCATCCTGGACCTCGCGCCGCCCGCCCCGAACGTCACCCATGTGATGGTGTGGGCGGAGTACGGCTTCAGCTCCAATCTCCGGCTGTCGGACTTCGCCTCCGAGCACGCGATCTTCGCCACCCACAAGGACGGCGAACTCCTCACCGCCGAGCACGGCTTCCCGCTCCGCCTGATCATCCCGCACCTGTACGCCTGGAAGGGTCCGAAGTGGGTGCGCGGCGTGGAGTACATGACCGCCGACCGTCGCGGCTTCTGGGAGGAGCGCGGCTATCACAACATCGGCGATCCGTGGAAGGAGCAGCGCTACTCGTACCAGGAGGAGCCCGGGGACGGCCCCGAGCTCTGACTCCTCGTACGGTGCCCGGTGGAGGTACTTGCGGTGCTCAGTGGTGGTACTGGTGCACCACCGCGTGGCCCTTGCCGCGGCCGATCATCCACTTGTTGACCGGGACCGTGACCACGAAGGCGACCGCGAGGGCGATCGCGAGCACGAACCAGAACAGCGCGGTGTCCAGGCCGGCGTCCATCGCGCCGGGCCAGAACGCGATCACGCCGTTGTCGGCCAGTTCCATCACGGCGATGGACAGCGTGTCCGCGGCGAGTGCCACGCGGATGGCGGCGCGCAGGCCGACGCCCGACTTCAGCACCCCGCGCAGGGTGAGCGCGTAGCCGAAGAAGAAGGCGAGTACGACCGCCAGGACGAGTGTCGGTACGTCGCCCCAGCCGAGCGCGGTGCCGATGACCATGCCGAGCACCTCGCCGATGGCGCAGCCGGTGAGGCAGTGCAGGGTGGCCTGGACGGCCGTGGGCCAGTCGGCGGGGTGTGTGCGTGGGCGTGCTGGGCGTGTTCGTGCTCTGTGTGTCCGTGCTGCATGTGTGCCCCCAATGTCAGGTGACGGTTCCCGCATCGAGCAGGAACCGTATACCCCCTGGGGGTATTCCTGAACGTTCAGGAATCCCGCAGTTTCTTCAGCCGCTCCACGTCGGCCGCATGCCCCTCCTTGCCGCCGGGTGTCTCGATGATCAGCGGTACGCCCTCGGTCGCGGGGTGCGTCATCAGGGCGCGGAACGGGTCCTCGCCGATGTGGCCTGCGCCGATGCTCTCGTGCCGGTCCTTGTGGGCGCCGACCATGTCCTTGGAGTCGTTGGCGTGGATCAGCTTCAGCCGGCCCTCGCCGACCGTGTCGACCAGCAGGTCCAGCGTCTGGTGCATGCCGTTCGGGCCGGTCAGGTCGTGCCCGGCGGCGAAGATGTGGCAGGTGTCGAGGCAGACGCCGAGCCTCGGGTGGGCGTCCAGGGCCTCGAAGTACGGCCCGAAGTCCCAGGTGCGGGAGCAGAGCGAGGCGCCCTGGCCCGCCGTGGACTCCAGCAGGAGGTACGGGTCGTCGTCGGTGAGCTCGTCGAGCAGCGGCAGCAGGTACTCCCGTACCTGCTTCAGCGCCACCGACCGCTCCCGCCCGCCGGTCGCGCTCCCGGTGTGCACGACCACGCCGAGCGCGCCGATCGCCCGGCCGCGCCGCAGCGAGTGCCGCAGCGACTCCACCGACCGCTCGACGGTGGCCGCCGTGTGCGAGCCGAAGTTGATCAGGTACGGCGCGTGCACATACGCCGGGATCGACTCCTCCGCGCACGCCGCGCGGAACGCCTCGTCCTGCCGCGGGTCACCGGCCGGCGTGGCCCAGCCACGCGGGTTGGCGACGAAGACCTGCACGGTCTCGGCCTTGAGGTCGTGGGCGTAGGTGAGGCCCACGGAGTGCAGGCCGCCGGCCACGGGGACGTGACCGCCGATGGGGTTGCGGGAGGGACCGGGGTGTTGACTCTTCACCTGTTCAGGGTGTCATGCGGCCCTGGGTGCCCTGTCAGCGGATCTTCGTCGGTCGGAGGTGCGGCAGGTGATCGTCGTTCAGCGGATCTCGATGGTGATCGTCGACCCCTTGGGTGCGGTCTCCCCGCCCTCCACGGACTGGCCCCGTACGGTGTCGCCGAACAGCCCGAGCAGCCCGCGGTCCTCCTCGACCTCGAAACCGGCGTCCTGAAGCTTCCGCGTGGCCTCGTCCACGCTGTCGCCCACCACGTCCGGAACCTCGATCATCTCCGGCCCCTTGGACACCGTCAGCGTCACCGTGTCGCCCTCGGCGGCCCGGCCGTCGGGGCCCGGGTTCTGCCGTGCCACCTGGCCCGCCTCGAACTCGGAGTTGATCCGCTCGGGGGCGATGCGGACCTTCAGGCCCGCCTCCTGGAGTTGCTCCCTGGCCTCGCCCAGGTCACGGCCGGTGACGTCCGGGACGTCGACCGGGGCGCCCTTGCTGACGGTGAGGGCGATCGCCGTGCCCGCGCGCGTGGTCGTGCCCGTCGCCGGGTCCGTGCTGATCACGAAGCCCCGGGGGACGTCCTCGCTGAACGCCCGGGTCACCATGCCCGGCTCCAGCCCGCCGTCCTTGAGCAGGCTGCGCGCCTTGTCCAGCCGGTAGCCCGCGAGATCCGGCACCTTCACCGTCTCGGGGCCGTCGGAGACGGTGAGCGTCACCGAGTCGTTGTGCCGGATCCGGGAGCCCGGCGCCGGGTCGGTGCTGATGATCGTGCCGCGCTTCACCGTGTCGCTGTAGGCGTGCTTGACCTGCCCGACCTCCAGCCCGGCGTCCGCGAGCCGGTCCTCGGCCTGCGCCTCGGTCTTCGCCAGCAGCGGCGGGACCTCGGTGAACTGGCCCGAGTTGATGTACCAGACGCCCACACCGAGACCGAGCGCCAGCAGCACGGCGGCGACGATCGTGACGACCGAGCGCGGAGGCCGGGAACGGCGGCGCGGGGCGTCCAGCGGCGGGGACTCCAGTCGGCTGGTCCGGTTGTACCGGGACTCGTCGCCGTCCTCGTTCACGGGCAGCTGCCGCAGGGCGGTCAACGCGCGCGGGATGACGCTCGTACGGTCGTCGGCGTTGTCGTGCTCCGCCCTGATCGCCTGCGGGGGCACCGCGTCGAGCTGGTCGGCGCTGAGCGCGCCACGCGCCTCGCGGACCTGCGCGAGCAGCGCCACGGCGTCGTACGGGCGGATCTCCGGCGTGCGGGCGGTCGCGGAGGCGACCAGCTCGTCCAGCTCGTACGGCAGACCGGGCACGGCCGCCGAGGGCGGCGGGACGTCCTCGTGGACGTGCCGGTAGAGCACCTGGGCGGGGGAGTCCCCGGTGTGCGGCTTGGCGCCGGTCAGCATCTCGTACAGCACCACACCGCACGCGTACACGTCGACGCGGGGGTCGGCGCTGCCGTGCTCGATCTGCTCCGGAGCGAGGTAGGAGACCGTGCCGAGGACGGACCCGGTGGTGTGGGTGACCGTGTCCACGGCCCGGACGAGCCCGAAGTCGGCGACCTTGACGCGGCCGTCGTCCCCTATGAGGACGTTCTCCGGCTTCATGTCCCGGTGCACGAACCCGGCGCGGTGCGCGGCGCCCAGCGCGGCCAGGACCGGCTCCAGGATGTCCAGCGCGGCCCGCGGCTGCAGCGCCCCGCGCTCGCGCAGCACGTCCCGCAGGGTGCAGCCGGAGACGTACTCCATGGCCAGGTAGACGTACGACCCGTCCGTCCCCTGGTCGAACACTTGGACGACGTTGGGGTGGGCGAGCCGGGCCACCGACTTGGCCTCGCGGATGAACCGCTCGACGAAGGAGCCGTCGGCGGCCAGGGTCGGATGCATCACCTTGAGCGCGAGGACGCGGTCGAGGCGGGTGTCCACGGCCCGGTAGACCGTGGCCATCCCGCCGACCGCGATCCGCGCGTCGACGCGATAACGGCCGTCGAGCAACTGCCCGACCAGAGGGTCCTGAAGGGTCGTGTCCACGCAGGCGAGTGTACGAGCCGCCGCCGACACTCCTGGCCGCTTCCCGCGGCATCGGGGCGGGACTGCAGCCGACCTGTGACGTGTCCGACCCGGCGGCTCCTACTCGGCGGCGGGCACGCGCGGGGTCACTGGAAAGCGGGCCGCTCCGGATCCAGCGCGGCCATCCCCTCCACCGGCGACGAGGCCTCCGCGAAGTGCCGCCGCGGGATACGCCCCGCCAGCCGGGCCAGCCGCCCCGCCTCCACCGCGTTCCTCATGGCGGCCGCCATCAGCACCGGCTCCTGTGCCCTGGTGACGGCTGAGGCGAGCATCACACCCGCGCACCCCAGCTCCATCGCGAACGCCGCGTCCGACGCCGTACCGGCTCCCGCGTCCAGGATCACCGGCACGTGCGCGTGCTCGATGATCAGCTGGAAGTTGTGCGGGTTGCGGATGCCGAGCCCGGAGCCGATCGGCGACCCGAGCGGCATGATCGCGGCGCAGCCCACGTCCTGCAGCTTGCGCGCCAGGACGGGGTCGTCGTTGGTGTACGGCAGCACCGTGAAACCGTCGTCCACCAGGGTCTCCGCCGCCTCCAGCAGCTCGATCGGGTCCGGCAGCAGGGTGCGCTCGTCGGCGATGACCTCCAGCTTGATCAGCTCCGTGCCCAGCGCCTCGCGCGCGAGGCGGGCGGTCAGCACCGCCTCACCGGCGGTGAAGCAGCCGGCCGTGTTGGGCAGCACCCGGATGCCGAGCTTGTCCAGCACCGACAGCACCGAGCCGTGCACATCGGGGTTCACACGCCGCATCGCCACCGTGGTCAGCTCGGTCCCGGAGGCGACCAGCGACCGCTCCAGCACGTCGAGGCTGGGCGCGCCGCCGGTGCCCATGATCAGCCGGGAGGTGAAGGTCGTACCCCCGAGGACAAAGGGATCGTCGGCCATGGTCAGCCTCCTTGGACGGCGGTGAGGACTTCGACACGGTCCCCCTCGGACAGGGGCGTGGCCGGCCACTGCGCGCGCGGGACGACGGTTTCGTTGAGGGCGGCGGCCACCCCGGAGGGTGCCGGGGTGAGGGTGCGGACGAGGGCGTCGAGAGCCGTGCCGTCGGCGATCCGGCGGGGCTCCCCGTTGACGGAGATGATCATGCGGGCTGCTCCGTGAGTGCGGCGCTGAAGCGCTTCGGCGTGAAGGGACGGGCCACCTCCGGGAGTTCACCGGTGGTCAGGGCGTGCGCCATGGCGTCGCCGGTGACCGGGGTGAGCAGGACGCCGTTGCGGTAGTGGCCGGTGGCCAGCAGCAGGCCGTCCAGTTCGGTCGGGCCCAGCAGGGGCGCGTTGTCGGGGGAGCCGGGGCGCAGTCCGGCCCGGGTCTCCGTCAGGGGCAGCTCGGTGAGGCCGGGGACCAGCTCGTGCGCGTCGCGCAGCAGCTCGTACACGCCCCCGGCGGTGACCGTGGTGTCCCAGCCCAGCTCCTCGCTGGTGGCGCCGACGACCAGCTCACCGCTCTCGCGCGGCACCAGGTAGACATGGCTGCCGCGCACCACCGCGCGCACGGTGCGGCTCAGGAACGGCGCGTGGCGCGGCGGTACGGTCAGCCGCAGCACCTGCCCCTTCACCGGCCGCACGGGCGGCAGTACGGCGTCCGGGACGCCCGCCAGCCGGCCGCTGAGGCTCCCCGCGGCCAGCACCACCTGCCCGGCGGTCAACTCGGCCCCCGCGCGCGTGACGGCTCCCGCCGCCCGCTCCCCGACGACCAGCAGCCGTTCGGCCCACTCCCGGTGGAGGACCACGCCCGCCCGCTCGCACGCGGCGACCAGGGCCGCCGCGAGTCGCCGAGGGTCGATCTGGTGGTCGCCGTCGACCCGCAGCCCGCCGCGCACACCGGGCGCGAGCATCGGCTCCAGGCGGCGGCAGTCCCGGCCCGACAGCCACTCGGAGTCGAGCCCCGACCGCCGTTGCAGGGCGTGCAGTTCGCGCAGATGGGCGCGGTCGTCGGCGTCCAGCGCGACGGCGAGCGTGCCGCACTGGCGGTAGCCGAGGTCGTGGCCGGTCAGGTCGGTGAGCTCGGCCGCGAAGTCCGGATAGCGACGGGCCGAGGCGAGGTTCAGACCGAGCAGGGTCTCCTCGCCGTAGTGCAGTTCCGTGACGGCGGCCAGCATGCCGGCCGCCACCTGGGCGGCCCCGCCGCCCGGTTCGGGGTCCACGACCGTGGTGGCGAGTCCGCGCTGCGCGGCTCGCCAGGCCGTGACCAGGCCGATGATTCCGCCCCCGATGACGAGGACGTCTGACGTACGTGTGGAAGACGACACGGGCGTCCAGCCCCTCCCTTCGCCGGCATGACCCGGATCAGGTTCGTACGGTCGGAGGCCGCCAGCCTCCCTCTCAGCCCGGTGCGTCCGGGCTCCCGCGAGTGCTTTACGGTGGCCACCCTAGCCCTTGCCGCCGCGCCTCTGTAAGGGAGTCCGCTGTCATGCCCCGCTCACTCGACGGCCTCGTCCTCGCCCCCGTCGCCGACCAGGCGCCGGGGCAGGTGGGGACACGCACCCGGTTCACGTACCACGAGAAGGGCGGCGAGATCTGGGCCGAGTACGCGGGTGGGGATGTCGTGCGCGGGTACCTGGTGGGGACCCGGGAGGGCGACCGGCTGGACTTCCGGTACGTGCAGCTGAAGCAGGACGGGACGACGTCCTCGGGGCACTGTGTGTCGACGGTCGTGGCACTGCCGGACGGGCGGGTGCGACTGGAGGAGGCCTGGGAGTGGGAGTCGCAGGCGGGCAGCGGAACCAGTGTTGTGGAGCAGGTCACTGAGTCCGCCCCCTGACTGACAATCTGTCAGTGTCTATGGTGATCAGGTGAGCGAGCAGACGAGGGCAGGGGCACGGCGGGTGGTCGTCGTGGGCGCGGGAATGGCCGGGGTGCAGACCGCCGTCGCCCTGCGGGAGCAGGGCTTCACCGGCACCGTGACGCTGATTGGCGCCGAGCCCCACCAGCCGTACGACCGGCCACCGCTGTCCAAGGCCGTCCTGCTCGGCACGGCCGAGGGCTCCGCCTTCGACGTCGACTTCGAGGCGCTCGGCATCGACCTGCACCTCGGGCGCGAGGTGACCGGCGTCCGCCCCGGTGATCACGAGCTGGACACCGAGGCCGGGCCCGTGCCCTACGACGTGCTGGTCCTCGCCACCGGCGCCGAACCCGTCACCCTGCCGGGCGTGGAGGGCGTCCCCGGGGTGCATCTGCTGCGCACCCTCGACGACGCCGAACGGCTGCGGCCGGTGCTCGCCCGGCAGCACGACATCGTGGTCGTCGGCGCGGGCTGGATCGGCGCCGAGTTCGCCACGGCCGCCCGGGAGGCGGGCTGCGCGGTGACCGTCGTGGAGGCCGCGGACCGCCCCCTCGCCGGGGCCCTGCCCGCCGAGGTGGCCGCGCCGATGACCGCCTGGTACGCAGACAGCGGCGCCGTACTGCGCACCCACGCGCGCGTGCAGCGCGTCGAGCCCGGTTCGGTGGTCCTGGACGACGGCTCCCGGGTGCCGGCCGACGCCGTCGTGGTCGGCATCGGTGCCCGGCCCGCCACGCGCTGGCTCGCCGGCTCCGGCATCGAGCTCGGCCGGTACGGCGAGGTCGTGGCCGACGACCACCTGCGCACCTCGGCGCCGGACGTCTACGCGGTCGGCGACTGCGCGTCCTTCCCTTCGGGACGGTATGGCGAGCGGCTGATGGTGCACCACTGGGACAACGCCCTGCAGGGCCCCCGCACGGTCGCGGCGAACATCGTCGGCGAGGCGCCGGCGGTCTACGACCCGGTGCCGTACTTCTGGTCCGAGCAGTTCGGGCGGTTCGTCCAGTACGCCGGACACCACACGGCCGCCGACGCCACCGTGTGGCGCGGTGACCCGGCCGGGCCCGCCTGGTCGGTGTGCTGGCTGCGCGAGGGCCGGCTGGTGGCACTGCTGGCCGTGGGCCGCCCGCGGGACCTCGCGCAGGGCCGACGTCTGATCGAGGCCGCGACGACGATGGACCCACAGCTGCTGTCCGACCCGGCACGCCCACTGAAGGCGGCCACGGCGTAGCGCGTTCTCGCAGGTGGGCAGGGTCGGCGGGCGGGGCTGACTTCCGACTGTCAGTGCGGGATGGCAGGCTTGTTCCCGTGACCGAGATTGACGCAAAGATCGATGCTCTCGTCCCCGCCTGGCTCACCCTCCCCGACATCGCCGAAATGCTCGATGTCGAGGTGACGCGCGTGCGGCAGCTGGTCAAGGAGGGCCAGCTCATCGCCGTACGCCGCGGTGAGAACCGCGCGCTGCACGTCCCCGCCGCCTTCATCGACGGAGACAAGGTCGTCAAGGGCCTGTCCGGAACCCTGACGCTCCTGCGGGACGACGGCTTCACGGACGAAGAGATGCTGGAGTGGCTCTTCACCCCCGACCCGACCCTGCCCGGCACGCCCGCGCAGGCGCTGAGCGAGAATCGCGGCACGGAGGTGAAGCGGCGGGCCCAGGCGCTCGCCGTCTGACACCGGCCGACACGAGCAACCGTCCGGCGTACGGGCCGCGGTCCACGGGCCACGGCCCGGGGCGACCGCGCCCGGCGCGGCCCGTACGCCACCGACAGTGACACCCAGAGGTACCGATCCACGGGGGGACCCACGCATGTCCGACACCGCCGCCACCGCTCGCGCCCGCCTCGCCGACGCCCGTGTGTACCTGTGCACGGACGCCCGCAAGCGCCAGGGCGACCTGCCCGAGTTCCTGGACGCGGTCCTGGCCGGCGGGGTCGACATCGTGCAGCTGCGCGACAAGGGCATGGAGGCCGCCGAGGAGCTGGAGCACCTCAAGGTCTTCGCCGACGCCTGCGCCCGGCACGGCAAGCTCCTCGCCGTCAACGACCGCGCGGACGTCGCCCACGCCGCCGGCGCCGACGTGCTCCACCTCGGCCAGGGCGACCTCCCGGTCCCCGCGGCCCGCGCGATCCTCGGCGACGACATCCTCATAGGCCGCTCGACCCACGCGGAGTCCGAGGCCGAGGCGGCGGCCGTCCAGCAGGGCGTGGACTATTTCTGCACCGGCCCCTGCTGGCCGACCCCCACCAAGCCCGGCCGCCACGCCCCCGGCCTCGACCTGGTCCGGCACACGGCCGCGCTGGGCACCGACCGCCCCTGGTTCGCCATCGGCGGCATTGCCCTCGGCAACCTCGACGAGGTCCTCGAAGCGGGCGCCCGCCGGGTCGTCGTCGTCCGCGCGATCACCGAGGCGGACGACCCGGGCGCGGCGGCGGGGGAGTTCGCGAAGCGGCTGCGAGGGGTGTGAGGCCGACTTCAGCCGGTTACCGGAGTCGCCTTGTCCAAGGGGTGGACAACAAGCCGACAATTCGGGCAAATTTCCGGCGTCCGGTTGGGGGACCGGCAGCCCCTGGCTAACCTGCCCGTATGGCCCTCGGAACCGCATCCACCAGGACTGATCGCGCGCGCACCGTGCGTGACATGCTCGCCGCCGGCAAGACGACGTACTCGTTCGAGTTCTACGCGCCGAAGACCGCCAAGGGCGAGCGCAGCCTGTGGAACGCGCTGCGCAGGGTCGAGGCGGTGGCCCCCGACTTCGTCTCCGTGACATACGGCGCCGGAGGTTCCACGCGCGCGAGCACGGTCAAGGAGACGCAGCAGATCGTCGCCGACACCACGCTCACCCCGGTCGCGCACCTCACCGCCGTCGATCACTCGATCGGCGAGCTGCGCAACGTGATCGGCCAGTTCGCCGACGCCGGCATCCGCAACATGCTCGCCCTGCGCGGCGACCCGCCCGGCGACCCCATGGGCGAGTGGGTGCCGCACCCCAAGGGTCTGACCTACGCCGCCGACCTCGTCCGGCTCATCAAGGAGTCGGGCGACTTCTGCGTAGGCGTCGCGGCCTTCCCGGAGATGCACCCGCGCTCCGCCGACTGGGACACGGACGCCCGGCACTTCGTCGACAAGTGCCGGGCCGGTGCCGACTACGCGATCACACAGATGTTCTTCCAGCCTGAGTCCTACCTTCGACTGCGTGACCGAGTGGCCGCCGCGGGCTGCGAGACGCCGGTCATCCCCGAGGTCATGCCGGTGACCAGCGTTCGGATGCTGGAGCGGCTGCCGCAGCTCAGCAACGCTCACATTCCGTCCACCTTGAAAGAGCGGATCCTCACAGCGAAAGACAATCCGTCCGCTGTACGCTCCATTGGGATCGAGTTCGCCACGGAGTTCTGCGCACGGCTGCTGGCGGAGGGAGTGCCGGGTCTGCACTTCATCACGCTCAACAACTCCACGGCGACCCTGGAAATCTACGAGAACCTGGGCCTGCACCACCCACCGCGGGCCTAGACCGGTCGCACGCTCATACGACACACTGCGTAGCGGCCACTGGGAGAGGGGCGTACATGGGCTGGACGGTCCTCTACATCGCGTTCGGCATCGTCGCGCTGTGGCTGCTCGGCGAGGTCCTGCTGCAGTACAAGGCACGGCTTCGCTGGCGGCTGCTGGCGTTCGTCGGCTTCCTCGGTGTCGTCGTCGGTGTACTGATCCCGTCCGTCATCGTGATCGGACTGGGCGCGGCCGCCTTCGCGGTCGGGCAGACCTACGTCACCCTGTCGTTCCGCCGTGGCTTCGCCGCCGGCTGGGCGGTCACCGGCCGTCCGGGCCTGGGCGGCAGCAAGCGCCGCCGCGGTGAGCCGGACCACCAGGACCCGACCCTTGAGGTCTCCGACCTCCAGGCGGCCGACTACGGCGACGGCGGCGCCAAGTACGAGCAGGGCGGCGCCGCGTACGGTCAGGACGACTACGACCGCGACGACGTCTTCACCCCGGCCCGCCCTGCCGCGCCCACGGCCGCCGAGACCACCGCCGTGTACGAGCCGCAGCCGATGCCCGACGACACCGGCTCGTACGGCGTGTACGGCGACACCGGCGCCTACGCCGCCCAGGGCCAGGACCAGTACGCGACGGCCGCCCAGGCCGCCGACCAGACCTACGCCTACGACGGCTACTCCACCTACGGCCAGCAGCAGTACGGCTACGACACCACCGGCCAGCAGCAGTACGCGGCCTACTCCGACCCGTACATCGGCACCCAGACCTACAGCGGTGGGTCGTACGACACCGGCTACGACCAGCAGTACGGCCAGCAGGGCTACGGCCAGGACCAGTACGCCAACGGCGGCTACGGCGGCGAGACCCCGTCCGGGGGTGTGTGGGTGCCGCAGCAGCGCAACGCCGACGATCCGTACGGCGGCGAGCTGCCGCCCGAGCAGTCGTATCCCTATCAGGAAGACGGTCAGGCGCAGCAGGGGAACGGGTACGACGAGCGGTACCGGTTCTGAGTCCCTGAGCGCTGAGTGAGCCGTCGGCTTCTCACTGAGAGCCGCGGAAGTCCGGACCCTCCACGATCAGCCCCGCGACCAGCGCGCCCGACATCCCGGCGTGCGGGAGGCCGCCGCCCGGGTGCGACCAGCCGCCGGCCACGAACAGGCCGGGCAGTGCGCTGCTGTTGGACGGGTGCAGCAGCCTGCCCCCGGCCGCCGCCAGAGCCGGGGCCGGGACCGCTCCGCCCTCCGCGCCGGTCGCCTCGGCGATGTGGGCCGGGGTGCGAGCCTCGTGCCACAGGAGGCGGGAGCGGAGGTCGGGTATCGCGCGCTCGGCGGCGGTGATCATGGCTTCGGCGTGGTGGGCACACGCCTCCGACGGGGTCGAGGCCGGGACGGTGGTCGTCAGGGTGACCGCCTCGTGATCGGCGTCCGGGACCAGTCGCGGGTCGTCGGGGCGCAGGACCGTGACCGTGGGACGCGGTGTCGTCGCCGTCCCGGTCCCGGTGCCGAAGAGGAACTCCAACTCGCCGTCCCGGTCCTCGGCGTGCACCACCGTCCGGTGCGGTGTCCCCGCCGGGCGGGAGCCGCGCAGCGCCAGCAGCACCGTCAGGCGGCTGGGCAGCCCGCGTTGGGGCGGGATCTCGCCGGTGGCCCGCGGTGGCATGTCCGGCAGTGCGCCGGGCGCGGCACCGGCGACCACGAAGTCCGCCTCCGCGAGCTTGCCGTCGGCGAGCTCCACGCCCGCCGCTCGGCCGTCCTTCTCCAGCACCCGGGCGACCTCGGTACCGAAGCCGAACTCGACCCGGCGGGCGAGGCAACGCTCGTACACCGCGCGGGCCAGCTCCCGGATGCCGCCGCTTACGTACCAGGTGCCGAAGGCGTGCTCCATGTACGGCAGCACGGCCGCGCTCGCCGGTGCGACGCGCGGGTCCAGGCCGTAGGCCAGGGCGTGGCTCTCCAGCAGGGCGATCAGCCGGGCGTCGCGCAGCTCCCAGGCGCCGACCTCGGCGAGCGTGCCGGCCCGGCGGGTGCGCAGCAGCCGCTTGTGCGGGACCGCGGGGTAGGGCTCGCGCTCGGCCAGCACCTCCCAGTTGGGCCACAGCGGCTCTTCCAGGAGCGGTCGGCGCGTCCGGTCCCAGGCCTCACGGGCCCGCACCAGGAAGTCGCCCCAGCGGGCGCCCGCACCCGAGCCCAGCGCCTCGTCGAGGGCGGTGACCACGCCCGCGCGCGAGGCGTTCGGCAGGGACACCTCGGTGCCGTCCGCGAAGAGGTGCCGGGCCGACGGATCGACCTGCGTCAGCTCGACGCACGCCTCCAGCGGCTCCTTGCCGGTCTTGAGGAACAGGTCCCGCCAGACCGCGGGCAACGGCAGCACTCCGGGGCCGGTGTCGAAGGCGAACCCGTCCCGCTCCAGCCGCCGCACCGCCCCGCCGTACGTCTCCGTGCGCTCGTACACCGCCACCCGGTGGCCCGCCACGGCCAGCCGCGCGGCAGCCGCCATGGCGCCCATCCCAGCGCCGATCACCGCAATCCGTGCCATGCGTGCGACTTTATCGGCCGCCACTGACAGTCCGTGTCCGGGCCTGTGACCAGCGAGGTTCACGGCGACGACGGTCTCCTGGGCGGCCGTGCCGCCGGCCCGTTGACGGAGGCTTCTGCGCCGCCCGCAGTCCTTGAGCCGGCGCCGGCTTCAGCCCTGGGCCTGTTGACGGCGCCGCTTCTCCGCCCCGCAGCCTCAGCCCGGTGGCCACCCCGCCCGTCCCGCCAGTCGTCGTTCCTCCCGGCGTTGCGCTCTGCGGCGCAGGAAGCGGCGGATGCGGGAGGCGAGGAAGTACAGGGCGGTCAGGCCGATGACCAGCAGCGTCGCCGCGATGATCGCCGCCGCCTCCGGGTGGAAGATCGCGAACGTCACCAGGCCGCCGACGCCCAGGTCCTCGGCCACACTGATGATCACGTTGCTGAAGGGCTCCGGCGAGGAGTTGACCGCCATCCGCGTCCCGGCCTTGACCGCATGGCTGGCCAGCGCCGTCGAACCCCCGATCGCGCCCGCCGCCAGATCGGAGAGCGAACCGCTCTGTCCGGCGAGCAGCGCCCCGACCCACGCGCCGGCGGCCGGCCGGATCACCGTGTGCACGGAGTCCCACACGGAGTCGACGTACGGGATCTTGTCGGCGACCGCCTCGCACAGGAACAGCACGCCCGCAGTGATGAGCACCTCGGGGCGTTGCAGGGCCTCCGGGACCTCGTCGCTCAGTCCCGTCGCACCGAAGAAGCCGAGCAGCAGCACCACGGCGTACGCGTTGACGCCGCTGGCCCAGCCGCTGGTGAAGACGAGGGGGAGTACGGACACGGACGCGATCGTAACCAGCGGGCGGCGGCGCGTCCTGGGGGCGAGCGCGCAGGACTGAGTATCCGTACCTAGGCGGGGAGATGAGTACGCGCGCGGATGGGGCCCGACCTGCGCGAACGAGAGAGTGGAGGCACGGAAAGGGGCCCCGCGCCGGCACCGCCGACACGGGGCGGCGGAACGGCGCGGCCCTGGACCGCTCCTTCCGCCGGCTCAGGTCGGCGGGAGCGAGACACGGGGGATCCCGGGGGAGGGACGACCGAACGGGGGCCCAACGGGGGGAACGGGGGACAACGGGGGAGCACAGGGAAGCGCCGGTCCGGCGTGGCCCGCGGGGGACGCGGCCACAACCCGGACCGGCGCTTTCCGTTTGCCGAGGCTCCCTCCCGGGGTGGGTCCTCATCCGCCGGCGCCGGAACCGCCGCTCACGGACGCCCGCTCACCCGCCCCTGCAACAGCCGCGACAACGCCGCGTGCACGTCGTCCAGCGAACGCTCCGGCTGGAACGCCTGCCAGTCCAGCGCCGCCACCAGCACCATCCCGACCAGCGCCGCCGCCGTCAGCGGCACATCGATCTCCTCGCTGAACTCACCGTTCTCGATCCCCCCACGCAGCACGTCCTCGACGACCGCCACCGCCTCCTGCCGGACCACCAGCAGCGTGGACTGCCAGGCCCGGTTGGTGCGCCACAGCTCGGCCACGTACAGCTGCGTGAAGGCCGGATAGCGGTCGATGAAGACGAGCCCGGCCCGGATCATCGCGTCCAGCGCCGCCACCTTGGTGCCGCCGTCCTTCGCCGTCCGCTCGGCCGCTTCCCTCAGGGAGGCGGTCAGGAGGCCCACGCCGTGCCGCAGCAGTTCCTCGAAGAGGACGGACTTGCTGGCGAAGTTGTAGTACACCGTGCCCTTGGCGACCCCGGCCCGCTCGGCGATCTCGTCCACCGTGGTCGCGGAGAAGCCCTGTTCCGCGATGAGTGTGACGGCCGCCTCGTAGAGCTTCTGCCGGGTCGCCTCGCGGCGCGTACTGGCCCCCGATGTGGCGCTGCTGCTTTCCATGGCCCTGATTGTCACAGGAACCGCTTCCCTGTAGGGCGTGGCAGAGGAGCTCACAGGCTCAGCTCCGGATGCAGCCGGTCCAGCGTCCACACCTGGCGGCGGCGGGCCGACAGCGCGGTCAGCGCGAGGGCGCCCACGGTGAACGCGGCGAGCACCACGCACGCGTGCCACACGGGACCGAGGCCACCACCCGTGATGAGCCTCCTGAGCGCCTCGACGATGTAGCTCATCGGCAGGTACGGGTGCAGCGCGTTGAAGAAGCCCGGGCTGGTCTGCACGGGGTACGTGCCGCCCGCGGACGTCAGCTGCAGCATCAGCAGGGCGAGCACCAGGATCCGGCCGGCGGCGCCGAAGCGTGCGTTCAGCCACTGGACGATCGCCGCGAAGCACGCCGTCACCAGGAACAGGAAGCCCACCGTCCCGGCCGCCCGCGCCATCTCCAGGCCGACCGCCCAGTGCAGCACCGACATCAGGGCCACCGTCTGGAGCACGCCGATCGCCAGCACCGGCAGCCAGCCCGCCAGCGCGATCCGCCAGGCCGACGCTCCGGCGGCCAGCGCCCGCCGGTTGAGCGGCGGGATCAGCATGTACGCCACCATCGCGCCCACCCACAGGGACAGCGGGATGAAGTACGGGGCGAAACCGGTGCCGTAGTTGGGCGCCTTGTGCAGGGACTTGGAGGCCAGCTGGACCGGGTCCGCCATGACCTCCGTCCGCGCGTCGCGTTCCCGCTCGTCGTAGTCGGGGATCTGCTCGGCGCCCTCGTGCAGCCCGTCCGCGAGCTTCACCGAGCCGTCCACGAGCTTGTACATGCCCCCACTGAGGTCGTCCGCGCCCGTCTTGAGCTCTCCGACGCCCTCGTCGAGGTCCACCGCGCCGGTCCGGGCGGTGCCCAGCCCCGAGTGCAGAGCCTTGGCGCCCTCGGCGACCTTCCCGGCACCCTCGTTCAACTTGTTGATCTTCGCTACGGCCTCGTCGAGGTCCTCCGAGAGGTGCGGGGCGTCCTTGGCGAGAGCCCGGGCCTGCTCCTCAAGGGTGGCGAGATGCCCGTCGAGCTTGTCCAGGTCGCCGTCGTAGTCGCTGATCACCGTGTTGAGGTCGTCCGCGATCGTCGCCACGTCGGCGGCCGAGTCCATGGCCTTCTCCAGGTCGGAGCAGGCCGCGTCGGGCAGTACGGGGGTCTCGCAGCGCCTCTCGTGGATCTCGCTCAGCGTGTCGGCGGCCAGATGGGCTCCCTTGGCGGCGCCCGGAGCCCGCTTCACCAGCGCGTCGAGGTTGTCGCGGATCGCCGCCGACGAGTCGGCGACCAGCCGCGCCGTGTCACCGATGGTCTTCTCGTTGTCCTTCAGGAAGGGCCCCAGCTTGTCCGCGATGCCGTTGACCTGGTCGGCGAGCGCCTGCGTACCCTCCGCGACCCGTGCCGAACCGTCCTGCAGATCACCCGCGCCCTCGGTGAGCTTCGTCAGCCCCGAGGACAGGTCCCCGCTGCCGTCCTTGGCGTCCTTCAGCCCGTCGGCAAGGTCCTTGGAGCCCTTCTCGGCCGTACCGATGCCGTTCTTGAGCTTGTCGGCCCCGCCGGCCGCCTTCACCGTCTCGCCGTGGATGTCGGAGAACGAGATGAAGATCCGGTCCAGGAAGGACCGCGACGCCTTCGTGGACGCCGCCGTGCGCACCTCGCTGAACACCGTCCGCGAGATCTGCCCGACGATGTAGTTGTTCGCGTCGTTCGTACGGACCTGAAGCGCGCCCGTCTCGGGGGCGTCGCCCGAGCTGGAGGCGATGCGCCTGCTGAAGTCGGCCGGCATGGTCAGCGACAGGTAGTACGTGCCGTCCTCGACCCCCGCAAGCGCCTCCTCGGCGCTCACCTCGTGCCAGTCGAAGACCTCACTGTCCCGCAGCCCCGCCACGATGTCGTCGCCCGCATCGACCCTCTTCCCGCCGGCGGTCGCGCCCTTGTCGTCGTTCACCAGCGCCACCGGGAGCCGGTCGAGGCGGCCGTACGGGTCCCAGAAGGACCACAGGTACAGCGCGCCGTACAGCAGCGGCAGCAGCAGAAGCGCCACCAGGGCGGCCCGGGGCAGCTTCCCCCGGCCGAACCGCCGCAGCTCAAGCGCGGCCAGCCTCGGCGAACGCATCCGCCGCCTCCTTCGCATCGTCGTGGACCGCCAGGCCGTCCCGGCCGGGCTCGTCGTCCTCGTCGTCCTCGTTTTCCTCGTCGGCCCTTTCGCCCGACGCACCGCCGCCGGCGCCCCCGGGGTCCGCGTCCTCGTCGTCGCCTTCGCGCAGGCCGTCGGCCCCGGACTTCTCCGGTACGTCGCTCCCGGCCCGCTCGGTGGACACCACCACGGCGTCCCCCGGCGCCTCGCTGCACACCGCCACCACCGTCGTCCCGGCCTCGGTGAGGGACCTCAGCAGCGCCCAGACCTCGCCCCGCTCGGCGTCGGAGAGCTTGAGGTCGGTGTCGTCGACCCCGAGCAGCCGCGGGCGCCCGACGAGCGCCAGGGCGACGGACAGCCGCAGCGCCTCGACGCGCTCCAGGTCGCGCACGGCGGTCCGCGAGCCCTTGGGCAGGGCATCCCGGTCCAGTCCGGCGTCGCTCAGGGCGGCGTCGATCCGCAGCCCTGCCTCCTTCGCGCGTTCGGCGCGCGGTCGCAGCAGCCCCCGCAGTGAGACGCCGAACCGGCGCTCCAGCAGCGCTCGTTCACGCAGGTGCTCCCCGACGGTCAGGGCCGGGTCGAGGTCGGTGACACCGGGGACGTGGGCGAGCGCGCTCACTCGGCGCAGGGCCGCCAGCTGCTTCGGCAGCCGGGCGTCGCCCACCTCCGCCATCCCCTCGGTCGCCTTCATCCGCCCGGTGAGCGCGAGCAGCAGGCTCGTACGGCCCGATCCGGACGGGCCCTCGATCGCGATCAGCGAGCCGGGCTCCGCGGCGAAGGAGATGCCGCGGAAGGCCCAGCCGCGGGGCCCCCTGAGCCCGAAGTCGCGGGCGGTGACGGCGAGTCCCGCCACGGTTCCCCCCACAGTGCCCCCAGGTGTTTCTGAACGGAACTATTTGAACTGACTGGTCAGTGCAAAAGCTAGCCCGAACCTTCGATCGAAGCAAAAGCGCAGGTCAGAACGGATTGTCAGTGGCATACCTCACGATGGGCACATACGGCACCCCCGTGCGAGGGCGTGCCGTCACACAGACGACAGGAGGTTCGTCATGGCCAACTCGTCCGCAGCCGCCGCCCGTCGGCGCCGCGCCACCGGCCCTGCCCCCTCACTGACCGGCCCGGCGAGCGACGTGCACCCCGTGCTCCGCCGGGCCACGGCCCCGCCCGCCGCCCTCGACCTGCTCGCCCAGGCCCGCGCCGGGCTCGAAGAGGCAGCAGTCCTCGAAACGCCGAACGAGCGCTACGCCACCGCCCACCTCGCCGCCCTGCGCACCGCCGCCGCCGTGCTGGCCGCGCGGGGCCGCCCGGAGTCCAACCCCCGGCGCCGGGCCCGGATCCGCAGCGCCTGGGAAGTGCTCCCCGAGATCGCACCCGAGCTCACCGAGTGGAGCGCGCTGTTCGCCTCGGGGGCCCGGCGCCGCGCCCGGGCCGAGGCGGGCATCCAGGGCGCGGCCAGCCGCCGGGACGCCGACGACCTGATACGGGACGTGGCGATGTTCGTCCGCCTCGTCGAACGGATGCTGGTGCTCCAGCCGGTCCTCCCGCCGCCCCGCCCGGACGCGGGCTGACTCACCTGATGTGTGGAGCGCACCGAACGCACATGACGCATCCAACGCACCTGGCACACCAGACGTCCAAACCACTCATGGTCAGGAGGGATATGCGGTCACCACAGTGACCGGTCGGCACACCGGAGGCAATAGGGTGGAGGACGCCTGAAGCCTTCCCTCCCGCACCCCGGGCCGGGGAGGCAGCCCGTTCGCTCCGCCCCGCACGAGGGCGGTGCCGCGCCGAGGAGTCAACTGCCGTGTCGGACCCGATGCGCCCCCGCACCTCTCTCCGTACCGCCGTGGTGTGGGAGGTCCTCCAGGACGCCCTGGACCGCCGGGTGAAGGCCACGGGCCGGGAGTCGCTGGACGTCCTCGACACCGGAGGCGGCAGCGGCAAGTTCGCCGTGCCCGTCGCCGGCCTCGGCCATCGGGTCACCGTCGTCGACCCCAGCCCGAACGCGCTGTTCGCCCTGGAGCGCCGCGCCGCCGAGGCCGGCGTCGCCGACCGGGTGAAGGGCGTGCAGGGCGACGCCCACGGCCTGTTCGACGTGGTCGAGCGCGGCGGCTACGACGCGGTGCTGTGCCACGGCGTCCTGGAGTACGTGGACGACCCCGCCGAAGGCGTCCGCAACGCGGTGGCCGCCCTGCGCACCGAGGGCCTCCTCAGCCTGCTCGCCGCCGGGCTGGGCGGCGCCGTGCTCGCGCGTGCCCTCGCGGGCCACTTCAAGGAGGCCAAGCAGGCCCTCGACGACCCGAACGGGCGCTGGGGCTCGGGTGACCCGATGCCGCGCCGCTTCACCGCCGAGCAGCTCACCGGCCTGGTGGAGGGCGCCGGCCTCGCCGTCACCGCCGTGCACGGCGTCCGGGTCTTCGCCGACCTCGTCCCCGGCGTGCTGGTGGACACCGAGCCCGGCGCCATGGACGCCCTGCTCAAGCTGGAGGCCGCCGCGGCCGAGCTGCCCGCGTTTCACGCCGTGGCCACGCAGCTTCATGTGCTCGGTGAAACGCAAGCGTCTGCCGGGGCCTGAGCGACTGCTGTGGCGCGGCGCTGATCAGCGCGTTGGTTGCGGATGGAGTGCGCCACAGGCCCCCCGAACGGGCCCTTCCCGCCGTATGATCGAGGGAGACCGCCCGGCATGACGGGTCGGCTGCCGGGGAATGTGAACCTCAGCGGGCCGGTCCGGCCATGGCGGGTTCCGGTTGGCCAATTGGCGCAGAGGGGCGGGTTTCACGGGGGCGATTCCCTGCCTATCCTGAAGGGACCCCCCGGGTCGCCCCGGCGACTGCACGATGAGGAGGACTCCGTGCCGCTCTCAGAGCACGAGCAGCGCATGCTCGAGCAGATGGAGCGAGCGCTGTACGCCGAAGATCCCAAGTTCGCGACAGCGCTTGAGGGAAGCGGGCTGCGTACGTACACCCGGCGACGGGTCTACCAGGCGGTCGCGGGCTTCCTCGTAGGTATCGCGCTCCTCATGGCCGGAATGGTCGCCAAGCAGGTCTGGCTCAGCGTGGTGGGCTTCCTGGTCATGCTGGGCTGCGCGGTACTCGCCGTGACCGGTTGGCGCAAGGCCCCCAAGCCGGGCGAGCAGCCCGCTGCGGGTGGTCCGCCCGCCGGCCGTCAGGGACGTCAGCGGCGCTCGATGATGGACCGTATCGAACAGCGCTGGCAGCGACGCCGCGACGAGCAGCAGGGCCACTGATTCCCACCCACAGCTCCCATTGACGTACGTGAGGGGTTACCGCCCGGCGGGCGGTAACCCCTCACGCATGCCGTGACCCGGTCGGGACGTAAGCCGCCGGAACAGGCGAGGGGGCCGGTGTCCGGACACCGGCCCCCTCGCCCTGTCTGTCTCCGACCTCAGCCGCCTCAGCCGCTCTGCTGACCGGACGGCCGGCGCAGCAGAGCGGCCCAGCCGGTCGCCACGCGGGCCTTCGCGGCCGTCCAGCGGTCGCTCAGGTCCCACACCGCGCGGATGGCCGAGCGTGGTGCCACGACCGCCCGGATCCGGGTCCGCCAGCCGGCCCGGGAGCGCAGCGCCGACCGCAGTCGGCGGACGTCGTCGGCCAGCCCGGACTCCGCTCGCGGATTCGGCGCGAACAGCACCTGCTCCACAGCACCGGCCACCCGGTGCACCGACCGGGTCGTCGGCTCGTCCAGCTGCCCCAGCCGCACGATCCGCGCGGCCGCCTTGCGCGGGGTCAGCGCGTCGTCCGGCGCGATGCCGTAGTCCCAGGCGGTGTCGGTGAGTTCGCGCCAGACGGCCAGTACATGCCCGGCGGCCAGCTCGGCGACATGCCGCTCGTCCAGTTCCACGTCGAGCGTGGCCACCTCGACGCCGTCGCTGCCGCCCGCACCGTCGCGTCCCCGGCCGAGCTCACCCTGTACCGCGGAGCCGGTGTGCCGGGCCGAGGCCAGCCGCACCGACCGCCGTCTGATCCGCCACAGCATGGGCAGCAGCGGCAGGACGATCACCGCGACGGCGAGCAGCGTCCAGCCCGCCGTCTGGTACCAGGGGCGGCCCTCGTCGTCCGAGGTGCCCGGGTCCAGCGGCAGCGCAGCGCCGCAAGCCTCCAGCCGCTTGTCCTGCGCCGAGCAGCTCTCGCTCGTGGACGGCTCCGCCGAAGGGGCCGGGTCCGCCGAACTCGAGGCCTCCGGCAGCTCGGGAATGCTGCTGCCCGGCACCTCGGGCTGGGTGTACGAGGGGGTCGTGCCCCGGTTCGGCGTCGGCTCGAAACGGGTCCAGCCCACGCCCTCGAAGTACAGCTCGGGCCAGGCGTGCGCGTCCCTGAGCCCCACCGTCACCGTGCCGTCGCCCTGCGGCGTACCGGGTGCGAAGCCCACCGCGACCCGGGCCGGTATGCCGAGCGTGCGGGCCATCGACGCCATCGCGAAGGAGAAGTGCACGCAGAAGCCCCGCTTGTCCCGCAGGAAGCGGGCGATCGCCTGGGAGCCGCTGCCGACCTCCACCTCGGTGTCGTACTGGAACCCGCCGGTCAGGGCGAAGTGCTCCTGGAGCTTGACCGCCTGCTCGTACGGATTCTTCGCGCCGGCCGTGATCTCGCGGGCCTGCCGCGACACCACCCCCGGCAGTGAGTCCGGCACCTGGGTGAACTCGCGCTCGAGCGCGGAGGGCGGCTCCGGCGCCGAGGCTAGCTGCTCCGCTGTTGGCTGCACATCGAGGCTGGTCACCTCGTAGCCGGCACCGCGGGTGGTCTGGCCGTGGTCGCCGACGAGGGTCATGCCCACCGGTTCGTACCGCCAGTTGCCGTCGATCCTCACGTCGCTCGGCGGGTAGGGCATGGGCAGCCAGTCCTGCCCGTACCAGTCGGCGGCGGCGATACGGGTGCGGACCTCGGCGCGGCGGACGTCCGGGCCCAGCCCGAGGGGTGTCGGGAACTCGTCCGGCACCGCGATGATGTTCCGCCGGGAGGGCTTCCACGTGGTGCCGTCGAAGTCGTCCAGGGACACGATCCGCAGATACATGCCCGACAGGTCGTTGGTGCTGGTGCGCAGGGTCATGACCGTGCGGTCCTCGTCCACGTTCAGGCTGTCGCGCAGCGACACCAGCGGGTTCACCGCGGAGATCGTGCCACCGCCGCCGCTGCCCGAGCCGGCGCCCGTCCCGGCGCCGTCCAGCAGACCGCCGTTCATCGCGGGCAGGGCCAGCGGCACGACCAGGGCTGTGCCCAGCGCGACCACGCCGATCCGCCGCCCCGTACGAACCGGTGCCACCGGACCGCCCGGCTCGCCGTCGCCTGAGGCGCGCGGCGCGCCGCCGAACACCCGGCCCCACTGCGCCAGCCGGTCGCGGCCCTCGGCGAGCAGCAGCATCAGATAGCCGACCGCAGCTATCAGGAACCACACCCAGCCGCCGGCGCCGTCGGACAGCCCCGCGGCGACCGAGTACAGCGCGAGCAGCGGCAGCCCGGCCGGGGCCGCGCTGCGGAAGGTCACCGCGAGCACGTCCACCGCCAGCCCGATCACCAGGACACCGCCGACGAGCATCAGCCTGATGCCCGGGGACAGCGGAGCCGGGATGGCGTACCGCCCGACGTCCTGGGTGCCCTGCTGGAGCAGGTCGGCGAAGTGCACGAAGGCCTCGGGGCCCGGGATCAGCCCGATGATCGCGTACTCCCGGGCGAAGACCAAGGTCAGCAGCAGCAGCGTGACCAGGGCCTGCACCGCCACCGTC
This sequence comes from Streptomyces spinoverrucosus, assembly GCF_015712165.1. Taxonomy (NCBI): domain Bacteria; kingdom Bacillati; phylum Actinomycetota; class Actinomycetes; order Kitasatosporales; family Streptomycetaceae; genus Streptomyces; species Streptomyces spinoverrucosus. The sequence goes on from NZ_JADPZX010000001.1 coordinate 6,672,269, forward strand.
AGCGGGCGGGCCAGCGGCACCCGCCGGGCCGTCGCGCCCACTGCCGTCTGGATCGCCAGCAGGACGGCCGCCTGCAGAATCCAGGTGGCCGGATCGACCAGCGGCAGCAGGGCGCACGCGGCCATCAGCGTCGCCGCCGTGGCACACAGCGCCATCCGTGCCTGCCCGCTCATGACCGCCCCTCCCCACCGGTCGTACCGCTCGCCGTCACGACGCCCGTGCGCTCACGCTCCGCCTGGCGCCACAGATCGTGCAGGGAGGCGCCCCGCGGCACGCGCACGACCGTCCAGCCGGCCTCGCGCAGCATCCGCAGCCGCTCCTCCTTCCCGTCCAACGGCCCGGGCACATCGGTCGGTTCCCGCACCCAGTCCCCGCTGTCCAGGACGAAGGCGACCGCGCCGCCCGTGCGCTGGCGCATCCGGGCGGCCACCGTGGCCTGCGGCTCGTCGAGGTCGCCGAAGAAGGCCACCAGCAGCCCCTCGTGCCCGCCGCGCAGCACGTCGTACGCCCGCGACAGGCCCGTACCGTCGGAGTGGTCGATCACCGCGAGGGTGTCCATCATCAGCCCGGCCGCGTCCGCCGACATCTGGCTCGCGCCCGCGAAGCCGTCCGCGCCCTCGCCGGGCACCGAGCTGCCGGTGTCCGTCAACAGCCGTACCGAGAAGCCCCGTTCGAGCATGTGCACCAGCACGGACGCGGCGCCCGCCACCGCCCACTCGAAGGCCGAGTCCGGGCCCGAACCCTCGAAGGCGGCGCCCCGGGTGTCCAGCAGCACCGTGCAGCGCGAGCGCTGCGGCTGCTCCTCGCGGCGCACCATCAGCTCGCCGTAGCGGGCGGTGGAGCGCCAGTGCACGCGGCGCAGGTCGTCGCCGTAGCGGTACCCACGCGGGATCACGTCGTCCTCGCCGGCCAGCGCGAGCGAGCGCAGCCGCCCGTCGCCGTACCCCGTCGCCTCGCCGGCCAGCCGCACCGGCGGCAGCGGCTCCACGCGCGGGATCACCGTCAGGGTGTCGTACGTCGAGAAGGACCGGGTCAGCTCGCACATCCCGAACGGGTCGGTCAGGCGCAGTTGCAGCGGGCCCAGCGGATAGCGGCCGCGCAGGTCGGAGCGGACGCGGTAGGACACCTCGCGGCGGCCGCCCGGCTCGACGCGGTCGAGCACGAAACGGGGGCGGGGGCCGAGTACGTACGGCACCCGGTCCTGGAGCATCAGCAGGCCGGTGGGCAGCCGCGAGACGTTGTCCATCCGCAGGTGCACCCGGGCCTCGGCACCGGCGGGCACGCGCGCGGGGGACAGCCTGCGGCTGCCGGCCACCCGGTAGCGCGTGCGGTACAGCACGGTGGCGCACACCAGGGGCAGCACCGCCAGTAGCAGTCCGACCCGGAGCAGGTCGCTCTGGCCGAGGACGTAGGCGCAGACGGCGGCGGCGACTCCGGCGGCCAGGAACGAGCGGCCCCGGGTGGTCAGGCCGGCCAGGGCCGTACGCACGCCGCCCTTGTCGCCCCGGTCGGCGTCGGCGGGCTCGGGTCCCGCCGGGCTGGTCATCACAGCCTCCGGGGCGGCTGCTGACCGTACGCCGGGCCGCCGTGGCCCAGGCCGCCGAAGGCGTTCTGCTGGGGCGTCGCGGGCACCGGCGTCTGCTGCAGGATCTCCTGGACCACCTGCTCCGCCGTGCGGCGGTTGAGCTGGGCCTGGGCGGTGGGCAGCAGGCGGTGGGCCAGCACGGCCACGGCGAGGGCCTGCACGTCGTCCGGCAGGGCGTACTCCCGGCCGCTGAGGGCCGCCGCCGCCTTCGCCGCGCGCAGCAGGTGCAGCGTCGCGCGCGGGGAGGCGCCGAGTCTGAGGTCGGGGTGGGTGCGGGTGGCGGCGACCAGGTCCACCGCGTACCGCCGGACGGTGTCGGCGACGTGGACGCCGCGCACCGCCTCGATCAGCTTCACGATGTCGTGCGCGTGCGCCACCGGCTGGAGGTCGTCCAGCGGGTTCACCCCGCCGTGCACGTCGAGCATCTGCAGCTCGGCCTCCGGGCTCGGGTAGCCGATGGAGACGCGGGCCATGAAGCGGTCGCGCTGGGCCTCGGGGAGCGGGTAGGTGCCCTCCATCTCGACCGGGTTCTGCGTGGCGACCACCATGAAGGGGCTGGGCAGCTCGTAGGTCTGCCCGTCGATGGTGACCTGGCGCTCCTCCATCGACTCCAGCAGCGCGGACTGGGTCTTGGGCGAGGCGCGGTTGATCTCGTCGCCGATCACGATCTGGGCGAAGATCGCGCCCGGCTTGAACTCGAAGTCCCGGCGCTGCTGGTCCCAGATGGACACACCGGTGATGTCCGAGGGCAGCAGGTCGGGCGTGAACTGGATGCGCCGCACCGAACAGTCGATGGACCGCGCCAGCGTCTTGGCGAGCATCGTCTTGCCCACCCCGGGGACGTCCTCGATCAGGAGGTGCCCCTCGGCGAGCAGCACGGTCAGCGAAAGCCGCACGACCTCGGGCTTGCCCTCGATCACTTCCTCCACCGAACTGCGGACCCGATCCACAGTGGCAGTCAGATCAGTGAGGCTCGCTCGATCGTCATAGGTCGTCACCCGGCCCTCCTCGGCCCGTTCTTGCTTACGGGCCGACGCTCTGCGATGCGTATCCGGCCCACCCCGAAACACGGACACCACGCGTGAAAAGTTCCGCGCGACGCCACCACCCGCATTCTTGCTGCCGTTACCGATTCGTGTCACTCGACTGTGGACAACTGGCCGCGATATGTCGGGTCTTACGCCATTTTGTTCCGCCCTGCGGCCGGGAATCCCGAGGAACGAGAGTCCCGGGCGACGGTTACGCGGGGTCGATCTCGCGCAGCAGACCCGTCCGCACGTCGAAGACGAAGCCGCGCACGTCGTCGGTGTGCTGCAGGAACGGCGAGGTACGCACGCGGCGCATCGACTGCCGTACGTCCTGCTCGACGTCCTTGAAGGACTCCACCGCCCACGCCGGGCGCTGGCCGACCTCCGCCTCCAGCTCGGTGCGGAAGTCCTCGGTGAGGCTCTCCAGGCCGCAGCCGGTGTGGTGGATGAGGACCACGCTGCGGGTGCCGAGCTTGCGCTGGCTGATGGTGAGCGAGCGGATCACGTCGTCGGTGACGACGCCGCCCGCGTTGCGGATGGTGTGGCAGTCGCCGAGCCGAAGGCCGAGCGCGGGGTACAGGTCGAGCCGGGCGTCCATGCAGGCCACGACGGCCACCTGGAGGGCCGGGGCGGCGTCCAGGCCGGGGTCGGTGAAGGCCGCCGCGTACTCCTGGTTGGCCTCGACCACGCGGTCGGTGACGGTGCCGACGCGGGCTATGGCGTCCTCGGGGCCGGCGGGAACCGATGCAGAAGTCGTCATGGTGATGACGTTACTGGTCACGGCCGATCGGGTCCTGTTGTGGGGAGGACAAAGAGCGTCATCAGGCCGTGATGTGAGCTAACCCACAAGCGTGGCGCGTATGCGCCCTTGCGAGTGATCCTCGCCGGTTCGCGGGTTGGTTCCCGTCCGCCGCCGCGACGCGCAAGCCGGTTGATTGACCGCGACAGGGGGTGGACTAAAGTGACGCGAAGCGGGAGGCGAGGCTCTCCCCGCTGAATCGAATTCCCCAGGATTCCGGCGTAGCCGCCGGAGATCCCCCGCGTGCGCGGCGCGTACGTACGGCTCGGCCTCCACCCGCTCCCGGCCGGCTGACGCTTCCGGCGCCGGCAGGCCTCCCCTTCACGAGCGGGCGGGGACCCGGCGGTGCGTACGGCCCGCCGGACCTGAGAGGGCCCCTTGAGCCAGAGTCGACACGTCCCGGTGATGCTCCAGCGGTGCCTGGACCTGTTGGCACCCGCGCTGGAGCGGCCCGGAGCCGTGGTCGTCGACTGCACCCTCGGCCTCGGCGGCCACAGCGAGGCGCTGCTCGCGCGCTTCCCCCAGGCCCGCCTCGTCGCCCTCGACCGGGACAAGGAGGCGCTGCGCCTGTCCGGCGAGCGGCTCGCACCGTACGGGGAGCGCGCCACCCTGGTGCACGCCGTGTACGACGAACTGCCCGACGTGCTGGACAGGCTCGGCATCGCGCGCGTGCAGGGCGTGCTGTTCGACCTCGGGGTCTCCTCCATGCAGCTCGACGAGGCCGACCGCGGCTTCGCCTACGCGCAGGACGCCCCGCTCGACATGCGCATGGACCAGACGAGCGGCATCAGCGCCGCCGAGGTCCTCAACACCTACCCGGCCGGTGAGCTGGTGCGGATCCTGCGCGCGTACGGCGAGGAGAAGCAGGCCAAGCGGATCGTCGCCGCGATCGTGCGGGAGCGCGAGAAGGAGCCGTTCAGCAACAGCGCGCGGCTCGTGGAGCTGATCCGGGACGCGCTGCCGCAGGCCGCCAAGCGCACCGGCGGCAACCCGGCCAAGCGCACCTTCCAGGCCCTGCGCATCGAGGTCAACGGCGAGCTGTCGGTGCTGGAGCGGGCGATCCCGGCGGCGGTGAAGGCGCTGGACGTGGGCGGGCGGATCGCCGTCCTGTCGTACCACTCGCTGGAGGACCGGCTGGTCAAACAGGTGTTCGCGGCGGGTGCCGCCAGCACCGCGCCCCCCGGGCTGCCGGTGGTGCCCGAGCAGTACCAGCCCCGGCTCAAGCTGCTCACCCGCGGTGCCGAACTTCCCACCGAGGAAGAGGTCGCCGAGAACCGCCGTGCGGCCCCGGCGCGACTGCGCGGGGCGCAGCGGATCAGGGAGGACGTCGAGTGAGGCAACCGACGGGGCGTGGGTTTCGGTTGGAAAATCGAACCCACGCAGGGGAGGGTGAGTGAGTAGGAAACCCGAACTGAGGGGGAGGGCCGCACGGCTCGCGCAGTTCCTCCCGACCGGACGGGCGCAGGCTGCCCGGACGCCGTTCGTCCTCCTTGTCGTCCTGCTCCTCGGGGGCGGCCTCATCGGCCTGCTGGTGCTGAACTCGGCGCTCAGCGAAGGGTCGTTCCAACTCGACGACCTGCAGAAGGAGACCAAGAGCCTCACCGACGAGGAACAGGCCCTCCAGCGCGACATCGACGCCTACTCCGCCCCCGACGCCCTCCAGCGCCGCGCCCGCGAACTCGGCATGGTCCCCGGCTCGGACCCCGCCTTCCTCAACCCCGACGGCACCGTCAAGGGCGTCCCGTCCCCCGTCGACGCCGAACCGGCCTCCGCCCGCCACCCCCTCGTCCTCGCCCCCGAGGCGATGACCACCGCACCCGTGTCCATTCCCTCCGCGGCGCTCCCCTCGGCGCTTCAGCGGATCACACCGACCGCCGCCAGTCCCGCCCCGGCCACCCCCACGGCCCCACGGGCCACCACGGCCACCCCCACCGCTTCGCCGGCCACCAGGGTCACCTCCACGGCCCCCGCGCCCCGCCCGCTCGCCAGCACGCCCGCCCCCCTCCCGACCACACCCTCCGGCAGGTGACGGAAGTGACCGACAGGGAATCGCCGCGTCGCCGCGTGCCCGGACCCGCGCGGCCCGAGCGCGCCGACGGCCGACGGCGACCCGGCCCCGGCGCCCGCCCGGCGCGCCGCCCCGCCCCGCCCCGCCCGGCCCCGAAGGCGATTCGCCTCGGCAGCCCCCGCCCCCGGCTGCGCCTGATCGGCTTCACGTTCACCCTCGTCCTGCTGGTCTTCGTCGTACGGCTGCTCCAGGTGCAGGCCGTCGACGCGAGCGCGTACGCCGCCAAGGCCGAGCGGAACCGGTACGTCGTGCACACCCTCGCCGCCCAGCGCGGCGAGATCACCGACCGCGCCGGAGTGGCCCTGGCGACCAGCGTCGACGCGTACGACATCACCGCCGACCCCACGCTGTTCACCCGCGAGCAGCTGAAGATCGACGACGGGCCCGAGCAGGCGGCGGCGCTGCTCGCGCCGATCCTCGGCAAGGACCAGGCCGAGCTCGTCCGAAAGCTCCGCCCCCAGGACCGGACCCTGCGCTACGTCAAGCTCGCCGGGCGGCAGACCCCGCAGGTCTGGAGGCAGATCAAGGACCTGCGGACCGCGCTCGCCACCAAGGCGAAGACCGACAAGAGCACCGTCAACTTCCTCGCCGGCGTCCTCGCCGAACCCAGCAGCAAGCGCGTGTACCCCAACGGCGACCTCGCCGCCGGGATACTGGGCTGGGTCAACGCCGAGGGCAAGGGCGGCGGCGGCATCGAGCAGCAGCTGAACGAGCGGCTGGCCGGCGAGGACGGCAAGATCCGCTACGCCCAGTCCGGCGGCCTGCAGGTGCCGACCGTCGGTTCCACCGAGACACCCGCGGTGCCCGGCTCCGACATCGAGCTGACCATCGACCGCGACATCCAGTGGGCCGCGCAGAACGCCATCGCCGAACAGGTGGAGAAGTCCGACGCCGACCGCGGCTATGTGATCGTGCAGGACACCCGCACCGGCGAGATCCTCGCCATGGCCAACTCGCCCAGCTTCGACCCCAACGACCTGACCACGGCCGACGCGGCCGCCATGGGCAACGCGGCCCTCCAGGACGCCTACGAGCCCGGCTCCACCGCCAAGGTCATGTCGATGGCAGCCGTGCTGGAGGAGAACGTCGCCACGCCCCAGACGCACGTGGTCGTGCCCAACCGGCTGCACCGCGGCGACCGGCTGTTCCAGGACGACATCGACCACCCGACCTGGTACCTGACGCTCAACGGCGTGCTCGCCAAGTCCAGCAACATCGGCACCATCCTGGCCACCGGACAGCTCGGCAAAACGCAGGCCGAGGCCAACCGGATGCTCTACAAGTACCTGCGCAAGTTCGGCATCGGCAGCTACAGCGGGCTCGGCTTCCCCGGCGAGACCAAGGGCATCCTCGCGCCGCCGGACCAGTGGTCGACATCGCAGCAGTACACGATTCCTTTCGGCCAGGGCGTGTCCATCAACGCGATGCAGGCGGCCTCCGTGTACTCGACGATCGCCAACGGCGGCGTACGCGTCGAACCGACGCTCGTGCGCGGCACGAAGGGACCGGACGGACAGTTCACGCCCGCCCCGAAGCCCGAGAAGACGCGGGTCGTGAGCGAGAAGACGGCCACGACGCTCGCCCGGATGCTGGAGTCGGTCGTCGACGACGAGGAGGGCACCGGCACCAAGGCCCGCATCCCCGGCTACCGGGTCGCGGGCAAGACGGGCACCGCGAACCGCGTGGATCCGGCCACCGGCAAGTACCGCGGCTACACCTCGTCGTTCGCCGGCTTCGCCCCCGCTGACAAGCCCCGAGTCACCGTGTACTGCGCCATCCAGAACGCCACCAAGGGCAGCTACTTCGGCGGCCAGATCTGCGGACCCGTCTACAAGCAGGTGATGGAGTTCGCCCTGAAGACGCTCCAGATCCCGCCGACCGGAGCGAAGCCCGCGAACCTCCCGGTCACCTTCAAACCCTGACCACCGCACCCGAGCCGACAGAGAGACCCACCGCAGAGAACCCACCCCAGAGCACCCACCACAGAACACCCGATCAGCACCGAGCACCCCAGGAACCATCCGTGACAACGATCACCCCCGATCCCGGGAACCAGAGCACCCCCCGCCCCTCACTTCGCTCCGGAGCGGGTGCGCCCGGTACGCTCACCGCCGTGCCACACGCTGATCAGTCCCAAACCACCCAGAAGGACGTTCCCGTGACATATCCGGGACCGCCCAGGCCGGAACGGGTCTCCGCCACACCCCTCGCGGACCTCGCCGACCAGCTGGGTGTCGCCGTCCCGGAGGGGGCCGCCGAGGTCACGGGCATCACCCATGACTCGCGTGCCGTCCGCCCCGGCGACCTGTACGCCGCCCTGCCCGGTGCCCGCGCGCACGGCGCCGACTTCGTCACCCAGGCCGTCGGCCTCGGCGCCGCCGCCGTACTGACCGACCCGGCCGGCACCGAACGCGCCGCCGCCATGGGTCTGCCGGTGCTCACCGTCGACGACCCGCGCGCGCGGATGGGCGAGCTGGCGGCGACGATCTACGGCCGGCCCGGCCGCGAGCTGCTCCAGATCGGCATCACCGGCACCTCGGGCAAGACCACCACCGCCTATCTCGTCGAGGGCGGCCTCAAAACGGCCCACAGCAGTGGCCTGATCGGCACGGTCGAGACCCGGATCGGCGACGAGCGCATCAAGTCCGAGCGCACCACGCCCGAAGCCACCGACCTGCAAGCCCTGTTCGCCGTGATGCGCGAGCGCGGGGTCGAGGCGGTGGCCATGGAGGTCTCCAGCCACGCGCTGGTCCTCGGCCGGGTCGACGGCTGCGTCTTCGACGTCGCCGTGTTCACCAACCTCAGCCCGGAGCACATGGAGTTCCACTCCGACATGGAGGACTACTTCCGGGCCAAGGCGCAGCTTTTCACGCCGGAACGCAGCAAACTCGGCGTGGTCAACATCGACGACGAGTACGGCCGCAGGCTCGCCCGCGAGGCCACCGTCCCGGTCGTCACCTACTCCGCCGAGGGCCACCCGGACGCCGACTGGCGCGCCGAGGACGTCGAGGTCGGCCCGCTGGACTCGCCGTTCACCGTGCTCGGCCCCCAGGGTGAGCGGATCAGCGCCAGGTCGCCGCTGCCGGGCCCCTTCAACGTGGCGAACACCCTCGCCGCGATCGTCGCCCTCGCCGCCGCCGGGCTCGACGCGCAGACCGCCGCCGACGGCATCGCCGCCGTGCCGGGAGTGCCGGGCCGCCTGGAGCGCGTGGACGCCGGTCAGGACTATCTCGCGGTCGTCGACTACGCCCACAAGACGGACGCCGTCGAATCCGTCCTGAAGGCGCTGCGCAAGGTCACCAAGGGCAGGCTGCACGTCGTGCTCGGCTGCGGCGGCGACCGGGACACCACCAAGCGGGGCCCCATGGGCGCCGCCGCGGCCAGGCTCTCCGACACGGCCGTACTGACCTCCGACAACCCCCGCTCCGAGGACCCGCTCGCGATCCTCGCCACGATGCTGCAGGGCGCGGCGACGGTGCCCGCGCACGAACGCGGCGAGGTGCTGCTCTTCGAGGACCGCGCCGCCGCCATCGCCGCCGCCGTCGGCCGGGCGCGGCCCGGGGACACCGTGCTGGTCGCGGGCAAGGGCCACGAGCAGGGCCAGGACATCGCCGGGGTGGTCCGTCCGTTCGACGACCGCCAGGTGCTGCGCGAAGCAATCCAGAAAACCCAGGGATGAAAATCCACCAGATCCAGGGGATGAACTTGTGATCGCCCTCTCTCTCGCCGAGATCGCGGAAGTCGTCGGCGGGCAGACGCACGACATACCGGATCCGTCGGCCCAGGTGACCGGACCGGTCGTCCGGGATTCCCGCGAGGCCGCGCCCGGCAGCCTGTTCGCCGCCTTCGTCGGCGAACACGTGGACGGCCACGACTTCGCGGCCCAGGTCGTCGAGGCGGGCGCGGTCGCGGTGCTCGCGTCGCGCCCCGTCGGCGTGCCCGCGATCGTCGTGGACGACGTCCAGACGGCCCTCGGCGCCCTCGCCCGGCATGTCGTACGCAAGCTCGGCACCACCCTCGTGGCGCTCACCGGCTCCGCGGGCAAGACCAGCACCAAGGACCTGATCGCGCAGGTGCTCCAGCGCAAGGCGCCGACGGTGTGGACGCCCGGATCGTTCAACAACGAGATCGGGCTGCCGCTGACCGCACTCAGCGCCACCGAGGACACCAGATTCCTGGTGCTGGAGATGGGCGCACGCGGAATCGGCCACATCCGCTACCTCACCGACCTGACGCCCCCGAAGATCGGCCTGGTGCTCAACGTCGGCACCGCGCACATCGGGGAGTTCGGCGGCCGCGAGCAGATCGCGCAGGCCAAGGGCGAGCTCGTCGAGGCACTGCCCCCGGCGGAGGAGGGCGGCGCCGCGATCCTCAACGCCGACGATCCCCTCGTACGCGCCATGGCGTCGCGTACCAAGGCGAAGGTGATCCTCTTCGGAGAGGCCGACGAAGCGGACGTACGCGCCGAGAACGTGCGTCTGACGGACTCCGGCCAGCCCTCTTTCACTCTTCACACACCCTCCGGGTGCAGCGATGTGACCATGCGCCTGTACGGTGAGCACCACGTGTCGAACGCGCTCGCCGCGGCCGCCGTCGCCCATGAGCTGGGCATGTCCGCGGAAGAGATCGCCACCGCGCTCTCCGAGGCGGGCTCCCTCTCCCGCTGGCGGATGGAGGTCACCGAGCGCCCGGACGGCGTGACGGTCGTCAACGACGCCTACAACGCGAACCCCGAGTCCATGCGGGCCGCCCTGCGCGCCTTGGTGGCCATGGGCAAGGGGCGTCGTACGTGGGCGGTGCTCGGCAAGATGGCCGAGCTCGGGGACGAGGCGCTCGCCGAGCACGACGCGGTCGGACGGCTCGCCGTCCGGCTCAACGTCAGCAAGCTCGTCGCGGTCGGGGGCAGGGAAGCCGCCTGGCTGCAACTGGGCGCATATAACGAGGGTTCGTGGGGTGAGGAGTCGGTGCACGTGTCCGACGCACAGGCGGCGGTCGACCTGTTGCGCAGCGAGTTGCGCCCGGGGGACGTCGTACTCGTGAAGGCGTCCCGTTCGGTCGGCCTCGAGAGCGTTGCCCAGGCGCTGCTCGAGACCGGTGCCGAGGGTGAGGTTGCCGCCCGATGATGAAGCAGATCCTGTTCGCAGGAGTCATTGGCCTCTTCCTGACGCTGATCGGCACCCCGCTGCTGATCAAGCTGCTGGCCCGCAAGGGCTACGGCCAGTACATCCGCGACGACGGCCCGCGCGAGCACCACAGCAAGCGCGGTACGCCGACCATGGGCGGTATCGCTTTCATCCTGGCGACGATCGCCGCGTACTTCCTGAGCAAGCTGATCACCGGCTACTCGCCGACCTTCTCGGGCGTGCTGGTGCTCGGGCTGATGGCCGGTATGGGTCTGGTCGGCTTCCTGGACGACTACATCAAGATCGTCAAGCGGCGTTCGCTGGGTCTGCGGGCCAAGGCGAAGATGGCCGGCCAGCTGATCGTCGGCATCGCCTTCGCTGTGCTCTCCCTGCAGTTCGCGGACAGCCGGGGCCAGACACCCGCCTCCACCAAGCTGTCGTTCATCACCGACTTCGGCTGGACGATCGGCCCGGTGCTGTTCGTGATCTGGGCGCTGTTCATGATCCTCGCGATGTCGAACGGCGTGAACCTCACCGACGGCCTCGACGGCCTCGCCACGGGTGCGTCCGTGCTGGTCTTCGGCGCCTACACGTTCATCGGCGTCTGGCAGTTCCAGGAGTCCTGCGCCAACGCGCTGACCCTGACCAACCCGGGCGCCTGTTACGAGGTGCGGGATCCGCTCGACCTCGCGGTGGTCGCCTCCGCGCTGATGGGTGCCTGCCTCGGCTTCCTGTGGTGGAACACCTCACCGGCCAAGATCTTCATGGGTGACACCGGTTCGCTGGCGCTCGGCGGTGTGCTCGCCGGTCTGGCCATCTGCTCCCGTACGGAGCTGCTGCTGGCCATCCTCGGCGGCCTGTTCGTGCTGATCACCATGTCGGTGGTCATCCAGGTCGGCTCCTTCCGCATGACCGGCAAGCGCGTCTTCCGGATGGCGCCACTGCAGCACCACTTCGAACTCAAGGGCTGGTCCGAAGTCCTTGTCGTGGTCCGCTTCTGGATCATTCAGGGCATCTGTGTGATTGTCGGACTGGGCCTCTTCTACGCGGGATGGGCAGCAGAAAAGTGACCTCCTCGGTGTCCTCGATGGTCAGGGGCAAGCACGTCACCGTCGCCGGGCTCGGCGTCTCCGGCGTCCCGGCGGCCAAGGTCCTGCACGGCCTCGGCGCGCACGTCACCGTCGTCAACGACGGCGCCGACGAGCGCGCCCGGGCCCAGGCCGCCGAGCTGGAGGCGCTCGGTGTCACCGTCCGCCTCGGCGACGGGTCGACCCTGCCCGAGGGCACCGAGCTGATCGTCACCGCGCCCGGCTGGAAGCCGGACAAGCCGCTGTTCACGGCGGCCCGCGAGGCCGGCCTGGAGATCTGGGGCGACGTCGAACTCGCCTGGCGGCTGCGCGGCCCGGACGCGGCGCCCTGGCTCTGCGTGACCGGCACCAACGGCAAGACCACGACCGTGCAGATGCTGGCGTCCATCCTGAAGGCCGCGGGACTGCGCACCGCCGCCGTCGGCAACATCGGCGTCTCCCTGCTGGACGCGGTGCTCGGCGACGAGCAGTACGACGTCCTCGCCGTCGAGCTGTCCAGCTACCAGCTGCACTGGGCGCCCTCCCTGCGCGCCCACTCCGCCGCCGTGCTGAACCTCGCCCCCGACCACCTCGACTGGCACGGCTCCATGGAGGCGTACGCAGCCGACAAGGGCCGTATCTACGAAGGAAATCGCGTCGCCTGCGTGTACAACGCCGCCGACAAGGCCACCGAGGACCTGGTGCGCGCCGCGGACGTCGAGGAGGGCTGCCGGGCCATCGGCTTCACGCTGGGCACGCCGGCGCCGTCCCAACTCGGCGTCGTGGACGGCATCCTGGTCGACCGCGCCTTCGTCGAGGACCGGCACAAGAACGCCCAGGAGCTCGCCGAGGTCTCCGACGTCCACCCGCCGGCCCCGCACAACATCGCCAACGCCCTTGCCGCCGCGGCCCTCGCACGCGCCTTCGGCGTGCCCCCCACGGCGGTACGGGACGGGCTGCGGGCCTTCACCCCGGACGCCCACCGCATCGCGCACGTCGCCGACGTGGACGGGGTCGCGTACGTCGACGACTCCAAGGCCACCAACACCCACGCCGCCGAGGCCTCGTTGGCGGCGTACGAGTCGATCGTGTGGATCGCGGGCGGACTGGCCAAGGGCGCGACCTTCGACGAACTGGTCGCCAAGTCGGCCAAGCGACTTCGCGGGGTCGTGCTCATCGGCGCCGACCGTGCCCTGATCCGGGACGCCCTCGCGCGACACGCCCCGGAAGTACCCGTCGTCGACCTCGACCGGACCGACACTGGGGCGATGCTCGCGGCTGTCGAAGAGGCACGGCGACTCGCCGTCACCGGAGACACGGTGCTCCTGGCACCTGCCTGTGCCTCTATGGACATGTTCGCCAACTACAACAAGCGGGGAGACGCGTTCGCGGCGGCGGTTCGCGAACTCGGCGCGGGCGCCTGACGGCGGTCTCGGCCACGGCGGGTGCTTTGGGACCCTTGGAGGGACGGGTGACTCGGATGTGGCTCGGGTTTGGTCGGCGGCTGCCCGCCGGTGGTGGCCGGTGAGCTCCGGCAGCCGTACAGGACGTCCTCCGGCTCCCCGGAGCGTCCGCGCGCCCGCCGCCCACCGGCCGGCGCGCGAGAACGCCTTCGTACGGTCCTTCACGCGCGCGCGAAGGGCCTGGGACCGGCCGCTGACCGCGTACTACCTCATCCTCGGCGGCAGCCTGCTGATCACCGTGCTGGGCCTGGTGATGGTCTACTCGGCCTCCCAGATCACCGCTCTGCAGAAGTCCCTGCCGGGGTCGTACTTCTTCCGCAAGCAGATGCTGGCCGCCGTCATCGGCGCGGTGCTGCTGTACGTCGCCTCGCGGATGCCCGTGAAGTTGCACCGGGCGCTGGCCTACCCGTTCCTGGCCGGTGCCGTCTTCCTGATGGCCCTGGTGCAGGTGCCGGGGATAGGGATGGCCGTCAACGGCAACCAGAACTGGATCGCCCTCGGGGGCTCCTTCCAGATCCAGCCCAGCGAGTTCGGCAAGCTCGCCCTGGTGCTGTGGGGTGCCGATCTGCTCGCCCGCAAGCAGGAGCGGAACCTGCTGGCGCAGTGGAAGCACATGCTGGTGCCGCTGGCGCCGGTCGCGTTCCTGCTACTGGGCCTGATCATGCTCGGCGGCGACATGGGCACCGCGATCATCCTCACCGCGATCCTGTTCGGCCTGCTGTGGCTGGCGGGCGCCCCGACCCGGCTGTTCGTCGGTGTGCTGGCGGTCGCCGCCGTGCTCGGCACGATCCTCATCCAGAGCAGCTCCAACCGGCTGGACCGGTTCCGCTGCATCGGCGCCACCGAGATGGGCCCCGACGGCTCCTGCTGGCAGGCCGTGCACGGCATCTACGCCCTCGCCTCCGGCGGACTCTTCGGTTCCGGGCTCGGTGCGAGTGTGGAAAAATGGGGTCAACTCCCCGAAGCGCACACCGACTTCATCTTCGCCGTCACCGGTGAGGAACTGGGCCTGGCGGGGACGCTGTCGGTGCTCGCCCTCTTCGCCGCTCTAGGCTATGCGGGTATCCGCGTGGCCGGACGCACGGAGGACCCCTTCGTGAGGTATGCCGCGGGAGGTGTGACCACCTGGATCACGGCCCAGGCCGTGATCAACATGGGTGCGGTGCTCGGCCTGCTGCCGATCGCCGGCGTCCCCCTCCCGCTGTTCTCCTACGGGGGATCCGCCCTGCTGCCGACCATGTTCGCCATCGGGCTGATGATCGCCTTCGCGCGCGACGAGCCCGCTGCGCGGGCGGCGCTTGCGATGCGGCAACCTCGCTTTGGTAGAAAGCGGGGGGCTGGGGGTACTGCGTCGAATCGGAGTCCCCGGAGTTGGAACACGATGCGACGGCGCGCCCCGGCGCGCTCGTCCGGAGAGCGGTGAATTTCGGTGCATGTCGTACTCGCTGGTGGGGGGACCGCCGGCCACATCGAGCCCGCGCTCGCCCTCGCGGACGCCCTGCGCAGGCAGGACCCGACGGTGGGGATCACGGCCCTGGGCACGGAGCGCGGCCTGGAGACCCGGCTCGTCCCGGAGCGCGGCTACGAGCTGGCGCTGATCCCCGCCGTACCGCTGCCGCGCAAGCCCACGCCCGAGCTGATCACCGTCCCGGGCCGGCTGCGCGGCACGATCAAGGCGGCCGAGCAGATCCTTGAGCGCACCAAGGCGGACGCCGTGGTCGGCTTCGGCGGCTATGTGGCGCTGCCCGGCTATCTGGCCGCCAAGCGGCTCGGTGTGCCGATCGTGATCCACGAGGCGAACGCCCGGCCCGGCCTCGCCAACAAGATCGGCTCCCGGTACGCCTCCCAGGTCGCCGTCTCCACCCCCGACAGCAAGCTGCGCGGCGCCCGCTACATCGGCATCCCGCTGCGCCGCTCCATCGCCACCCTCGACCGGGCCGCCGCCCGCCCCGAGGCCCGCGCGATGTTCGGCCTCGACCCCAACCTGCCGACCCTGCTGGTCACCGGCGGCTCGCAGGGCGCGCGCCGGCTCAACGAGGTGGTCCAGCAGGTCGCCCCGTGGCTGCAGCAGGCGGGGATCCAGATCCTGCACGCGGTCGGCCCGAAGAACGAACTGCCGCAGGTGCACCAGATGCCGGGGATGCCCCCCTACATCCCGGTAAGTTACCTGGACCGGATGGACCTCGCGTACGCCGCGGCCGACATGATGCTCTGCCGCGCGGGCGCGATGACCGTCGCCGAACTCTCCGCCGTCGGACTCCCGGCCGCCTACGTCCCGCTGCCCATCGGCAACGGCGAACAGCGGCTGAACGCCCAGCCGGTGGTCAAGGCCGGTGGCGGACTGCTGGTCGACGACGCGGAACTCACCCCTGAGTGGGTGCAGCAGAACGTCCTGCCCGTGCTCGCCGACCCGCACCGGCTGTACGAGATGTCCCGCGCCGCCGGTGAGTTCGGCCGCCGGGACGCCGACGAACTCCTCGTCGGCATGGTGTACGAGGCGATCGCCGCCAACCGTGCACACCGTTAGGCACGTTTGAACGGAAGGCAGGGAGCGTGGCCGGACCGACCACCGCCGAGCGCGGTGCACAGCAGGAGTCGTCCGGCCCGCCCCGCGCCCGGCGGTTGAGGCCGCCCAGGCTTCGTACGATCATCATCCTTGCGATTGTCCTGATTCTTCTCGGTACCGGTGCCGGCTGGCTGTTGTACGGCTCGCAGTGGACGCGCGTGGAGCGTGTGACCGTCTCCGGCACCCGCGTTCTGACGCCCACGCAGGTGCGCGAGACCGCCGACGTGCCGGTCGGGGCGCCGCTGATTTCCGTCGACACCGACGGGATTGAGGCGCGACTGCGCCGGAAATTGCCCCGAATTGACGCGGTTCAGGTGGTCCGTTCCTGGCCCCATGGAATCGTCCTGAAAGTGACCGAGCGGACTCCGGTTCTGCTCGTCAAAAAGGGCGCCAAGTTCGTGGAAGTGGACGATGAAGGTGTCCGGTTCGCCACGGTTTCTGAGGCCCCGAAAGGTGTTCCGTTCCTCGAATTGACGGTGTCCCGGTCGGGTTCCGCCGCGGCCAGCCACCGCCGCTTCGGCGAGGCCCGCCTGGTGCGCGAGGCGGTCCGGGTCGCCGGTGCCGTTCCGGCCGCGGTCGCCCGCCAGACCCAGGTCGTCAAGGTCCGTTCCTACGACGACATCTCACTGGAGTTGAGCGGCCGACGCACCGTCGCGTGGGGGAGCGGTGAGAAGGGGCCCGCGAAGGCCCGTACGCTCACCGCTCTCATGAAAGCGGCCCCCGGCGCACGGCACTTCGACGTCAGCGTTCCCACCGCGCCTGCGTCATCAGGGAGTTGACGCACATCCGCGCAGGCCAGCACCCTGGTTGGGCAGCGCTACGGCTGATCACATAGGGTGAAAAGAAAAACGGGAGGTTCGGCGTGTTCGTTGAACGTGCGCCACTTGTCGACTTAGTGTCCTGTTCAGAAGACTCCAGGGAACAGACACACTGGTAACCCTAAACTTCAGCGTTAGGGTTCGGGTCGGCGATACGGACCGTCCCATTCGGCATCAGTCGTCGGACCGCGGGGCACCGCGAGACGACGGCACGTAATTCGAGGCGAGAGGCCTTCGACGTGGCAGCACCGCAGAACTACCTCGCAGTCATCAAGGTCATCGGTGTCGGCGGCGGTGGTGTCAATGCCATCAACCGGATGATCGAGGTCGGTCTCAAGGGCGTCGAGTTCATCGCCATCAACACCGACGCACAGGCGCTGTTGATGAGCGACGCCGACGTGAAGCTCGACGTCGGCCGTGAACTCACCCGCGGACTCGGCGCCGGAGCCAACCCGGCCGTCGGCCGCAAGGCCGCCGAGGACCACCGCGAGGAGATCGAGGAGGTCCTCAAGGGGGCCGACATGGTCTTCGTAACGGCCGGTGAAGGCGGCGGCACCGGCACCGGCGGCGCGCCCGTCGTGGCCAACATCGCACGCTCCCTCGGTGCCCTCACCATCGGTGTGGTCACGCGCCCGTTCACCTTCGAGGGACGGCGCCGCGCCAATCAGGCCGAGGACGGCATCGCCGAGCTCCGCGAAGAGGTCGACACCCTTATCGTCATCCCGAACGACCGGCTGCTGTCCATCTCGGACCGCCAGGTCTCGGTTCTCGACGCCTTCAAGTCGGCCGACCAGGTCCTCCTCTCCGGCGTCCAGGGCATCACCGACCTCATCACCACCCCCGGCCTCATCAACCTCGACTTCGCCGACGTCAAGTCGGTCATGTCCGAGGCCGGTTCGGCCCTCATGGGCATCGGCTCGGCCCGCGGCGACGACCGCGCGGTGGCCGCGGCCGAGATGGCGATCTCCTCGCCGCTCCTTGAGGCGTCCATCGACGGCGCCCGGGGTGTGCTGCTGTCCATCTCCGGCGGCTCCGACCTCGGCCTGTTCGAGATCAACGAGGCCGCCCAGCTGGTCAGCGAGGCCGCCCACCCCGAGGCCAACATCATCTTCGGCGCGGTCATCGACGACGCCCTCGGCGACGAGGTCCGGGTCACCGTGATCGCCGCCGGCTTCGACGGGGGCCAGCCCCCCGCCCGCCGGGACAACGTCCTCGGCTCGACCTCCGCCAAGCGCGAGGAGCCGGCTCCGGTACGGCAGACCGAGAGCCGCCCGTCCTTCGGCGCCCTCGGCAGCGTCAAGCCGAAGGAGGAGCCGGAGCCCGCGCCCGAGCCGGTGAGCGAGATCCAGGCCCCGCCGCCGGTCCCGCCGTCGCGCACCTACGCGGACAGCGCGGCCGAGGAACTGGACGTACCGGACTTCCTGAAGTGATGTTTCTGAAGTGATAGGACAGCGCGAGAGCGTGAACGGCGCGCACTTCGCCTTCACCGACCGGTGGGGCGGGGTGAGCGCCGTTCCGTACGAGGAGCTCAACCTCGGCGGGGCGGTCGGTGACGACCCCGAGGCGGTACGGACCAATCGTGAGCTGGCCGCCAAGTCCCTGGGACTCGAGGCCGGACGGGTCGTCTGGATGAACCAGGTGCACGGCGACGACGTGGCCGTGGTCGACGGACCCTGGGACTCCGCCGCGCCGATCCCTTCGGTCGACGCGGTCGTGACCCGGCGGCGGGGCCTCGCCCTCGCCGTCCTCACCGCCGACTGCGTGCCGGTCCTGCTCGCCGACCCCGTCGCCGGGGTCGTCGCCGCCGCCCACGCGGGCCGGCCCGGCATGGTCGCCGGCGTCGTCCCCGCCGCGCTACGCGCGATGATGGAACTGGGTGCCGAACCGGACCGGATCGTGGCCCGCACGGGACCCGCCGTGTGCGGCCGGTGCTACGAGGTGCCGGAGGCGATGCGCGCCGAGGTGGCCGCCGTCGAGCCGGAGGCGTACGCCGAGACGAGTTGGGGCACGCCCGCGGTCGACGTGGCCGCCGGCGTGCACGCCCAGCTCACCCGGCTCGGGGTGCGCGACCGGGCGCAGTCGCCGGTGTGCACGCTGGAGTCGGGCGACCACTTCTCGTACCGCCGAGACCGCACCACCGGTCGGCTCGCGGGCTATGTATGGCTGGACTGATGGGACATGACGGACCGTAAGGACGAACTCGCCGGAAATCTGGCCGAAGTCGAGGAGCGGATCGCCGCCGCGTGCGCGGCCGCCGGGCGGCGGCGCGAGGAGGTGACCCTGATCGTGGTCACCAAGACCTATCCCGCTGCCGATGTGCGGATCCTGTCGGAACTCGGTGTGCGCCATGTCGCCGAGAACCGCGACCAGGACGCGGCTCCCAAGGCCGCGGAATGCTCGGATCTGCCCCTTACGTGGCATTTCGTGGGTCAGTTGCAGACCAACAAGGTGCGGTCCGTGGTCGGTTACGCCGATCTCGTGCAGTCCGTCGATCGTTCCAGGCTTGTCACGGCTCTGTCCAAGGAGGCCGTGCGCGCCGGGCGTGAGGTGGGCTGTCTCCTCCAGGTCGCCCTCGACGCGGGCGAGAGCGCGAGAGGGGAGCGGGGCGGCGTGGCGCCCGGCGGAATCGGGGAGTTGGCGGACCTCGTGGCCGGGGCTCCGGGGCTGCGGCTGGACGGGCTGATGACCGTCGCGCCGCTCACCGGAGAGTACGCGGGACGCGAACTGGCGGCGTTCGAGCGGATGATGGATTTGTCGACTGACCTGCGCAGGGCCCATCCGGCTGCCACCATGGTCTCGGCAGGGATGAGCGCGGACCTCGAACAGGCCGTGGCCGCCGGAGCGACACATGTGCGCGTCGGCACCGCGGTACTCGGAGTCCGCCCCAGGCTCGGGTAACGTCGCCAAGAAGTCGGACCACAGCAGAAAATATGGTCATTTCCGTCGAAGGGCGGGCGTAACGACCTCGTGGATGGCGGGCACTTGGCAGTCGTCAGCCGATCCACCACAGAGCGGAGGACTCAGAGCATGGCCGGCGCGATGCGCAAGATGGCGGTCTACCTCGGCCTCGTGGAGGACGATGGGTACGACGGCCGGGGGTTCGACCCCGACGACGACTTCGAGCCCGAACTCGACCCGGAGCCCGAACGGGACCACCGGCGTCACGAGTCGTCGCACCAGTCCCACGGTGCACATCAGTCCCAAAGAGACGAACCGGTACGAGTGGTGCAGCCTCCGGCGCCCCGCGAGCCGATCGTCCACGCCGCTTCGCTACCCGCGGAATCCGGACGCCCGGCGCGCATCGCGCCCGTGGCATCCATCACACAAGAACGTCAGTCCCTGGAGAAGAACGCACCGGTGATCATGCCCAAGGTCGTGTCGGAACGAGAGCCGTACCGGATCACCACACTTCACCCGCGGACCTACAACGAAGCCCGTACCATCGGGGAACACTTCCGTGAGGGCACCCCGGTGATCATGAACTTGACTGAGATGGACGACACAGATGCCAAGCGACTTGTCGACTTTGCGGCGGGTTTGGTGTTTGGTCTTCACGGCAGTATCGAGCGGGTGACGCAGAAGGTGTTCCTGTTGTCTCCTGCTAACGTCGATGTCACGGCGGAGGACAAGGCCCGCATCGCAGAGGGCGGGTTCTTCAACCAGAGCTGAGACGCACGACCGGAAACAGCAGTACAAGCATCACCGAGCAGTACCCAGAGCACGGATCAGGGGAGAGGGAAGCAAGGGTCATGAGCGTGGTCCTGGATGTCGTCTATATCGCGCTGATGTGCTTCCTCATCGTGCTCATCTTCCGGTTGGTCATGGACTACGTCTTCCAGTTCGCCCGCTCATGGCAACCCGGCAAGGCGATGGTGGTCGTTCTGGAGGCCACCTACACTGTCACTGATCCACCGCTCAAGCTTCTGCGGCGGTTCATTCCGCCGCTGCGTCTCGGGGGCGTGGCGCTCGACCTGTCCTTCTTCGTACTGATGATCATCGTCTACATCCTGATCTCGATCGTGAGCCGGCTGTGAGCGATGTGAACTACGGTCTTGCCGAATGCCGACGACTACGTTGAGGTGAAGAGATGCCGTTGACCCCCGAGGACGTGCGGAACAAGCAGTTCACGACCGTCCGCCTCCGAGAAGGCTATGACGAGGACGAGGTCGATGCCTTCCTCGATGAGGTCGAAGCCGAACTGACCCGCCTGCTCCGCGAGAACGAGGACCTGCGCGCCAAGCTGGCCGCGGCCACGCGTGCTGCTGCCCAGAACCAGCAGAACATGCGCAAGCCCCCGGAGGGTCCCGGCGGACCGCAGGACCAGCAGCAGGGCGGCATGCCGCAGCAGGGCATGCGCGGTCCCGGCGCTCCCGTCCCCGCCGGCATATCGGGCCCGCCGCAGCAGCAGATGGGTGGCCCCATGGGTGGTCCGCCCCAGCTGCCGAGCGGTGCCCCGCAGCTGCCCGCCGGTCCCGGCGGTCAGGGTGGCCCGCAGGGTCCCGGTCCGATGGGCCAGGGTCCGGGGCCGATGGGCCAGCCCCCCATGCAGCAGATGGGCGGCCCCATGGGCGGTCCTATGGGTGGCCCGATGGGCGGTCCCGGTCAGGGCGGCCCCGGTGGCGACAGCGCCGCGCGCGTTCTGTCGCTCGCCCAGCAGACCGCCGACCAGGCGATCGCGGAGGCCCGTTCCGAGGCCAACAAGATCGTCGGCGAGGCTCGTTCGCGGGCCGAGGGTCTGGAGCGGGACGCCCGCGCCAAGGCCGACGCGCTGGAGCGGGACGCCCAGGAGAAGCACCGTGTCGCGATGGGCTCGCTGGAGTCCGCCCGCGCCACGCTGGAGCGCAAGGTCGAGGACCTGCGCGGCTTCGAGCGGGAGTACCGCACGCGCCTGAAGTCCTACCTCGAGTCGCAGCTGCGTCAGCTGGAGACCCAAGCGGACGACTCGCTCGCCCCGCCGCGCACTCCGGCGACCGCGTCCCTCCCGCCGTCCCCGGCGCCTTCCATGGCCCCGGCCGGCGCGAGTGCCCCGTCGTACGGCGGCAACCAGACGATGGGCGGCGCCCCCTCGCCGGCCGCTCCGTCCTACGGCGGTCAGCAGCAGATGTCCCCCGCGATGACCCAGCCGATGGCGCCGGTACGGCCGCAGGGCCCGTCGCCGATGGGTCAGGCTCCCTCGCCGATGCGTGGGTTCCTCATCGACGAGGACGACAACTGACGGTTCGTAGTACGGCGTAGACGTCGGCAGCGTTCATAGGGCGGGGCCCCGGATTCCAATTCCGGGGCCCCGCCCTTTTGCTACGCGTGTTCATGGCATTTGCCGCGCGTGTTCGGCTATGGGCGCAGTTGTGTGGGCGTACGCAACGCCGAAGGCCCGGTCCGCCAAGATTCTTTGGCGGACCGGGCCTTCGAGTGGTGTTACGCCTTGCGGAGGCGGAACGTCAGGGTCAGAGGCTCGTCCGTGAACGCCTCGCCGTACGTGCCGTCTGCCTCGCCGGACGCGAAGTCCGTTGCCAGCACCTCGTCGGCGATCAGCCCGGCATGTTCGGTCAGCGCGGCGACGGTCGCCGGGTCGGTCGCCGTCCAGCGCAGGGCGATGCGGTCGGCGACGTCGAGGCCGCTGTTCTTGCGGGCCTCCTGGATCAGGCGGATCGCGTCACGGGCGAGGCCCGCCCGGCGGAGCTCCTCCGTGATCTCCAGGTCCAGGGCGACCGTGGCACCCGAGTCCGACGCCACCGACCAGCCCTCACGCGGGGTCTCGGTGATGATGACCTCGTCCGGAGCCAGCGTGATCGTCTCGCCGTCGACCTCCACCGACGCCGTGCCTTCGCGCAGGGCGAGGGACAGCCCGGCCGCGTCGGCGTTCGCGATGGCCTTGGCGACGTCCTGGACCCGCTTGCCGAACCGCTTGCCCAGCGCGCGGAAGTTGGCCTTGGCCGTGGTGTCGACCAGGGAGCCGCCGACCTCGCTCAGCGACGCGAGCGACTCGACGTTCAGCTCCTCAGTGATCTGCGTGTGCAGTTCGGGGGAGAGGGCGTCGAACCCGGTCGCGGCGATCAGCGCGCGCCTCAGCGGCTGACGCGTCTTGACACCCGACTCCGCGCGCGTGGCACGGCCCAGCTCCACCAGCCGCCTCACCAGCACCATCTGCTTCGACAGCTCCGGGTCGATGGCGGCGAGGTCTGCCTCCGGCCAGGAGGACAGGTGCACGGACTCCGGCGCCCCGGGCGTGACCGGCACGATCAGGTCCTGCCAGACCCGCTCGGTGATGAACGGGGTCAGCGGGGCCATCAGCTTCGTGACCGTCTCGACGACCTCGTGCAGGGTGCGCAGCGCCGCCTTGTCGCCCTGCCAGAAGCGGCGCCGGGAGCGGCGCACGTACCAGTTCGACAGATCGTCGACGAACGCCGACAGCAGCTTGCCGGCGCGCTGGGTGTCGTACGCCTCCAGGGACTGGGTCACCTGGTCGGTCAGCGCGTGCAGTTCGGACAGCAGCCAGCGGTCGAGCAGCGGGCGGTCGGCCGGGGCCGGGTCGGCCGCGGACGGGGCCCAGTTCGACGTGCGGGCGTACAGGGCCTGGAAGGCGACCGTGTTCCAGTAGGTGAGGAGCGTCTTGCGGACGACCTCCTGGATGGTGCCGTGGCCGACACGGCGGGCCGCCCACGGGGAGCCGCCGGCCGCCATGAACCAGCGGACCGCGTCCGCGCCGTGGCGGTCCATCAGTGGGATCGGGTCCAGGGTGTTGCCCAGGTGCTTGGACATCTTCCGGCCGTCCTCGGCGAGGATGTGGCCGAGGCAGACGACGTTCTCGTACGACGACTTGTCGAAGACCAGCGTGCCGACCGCCATCAGCGTGTAGAACCAGCCTCGGGTCTGGTCGATGGCCTCACTGATGAACTGCGCCGGGTAGCGGGACTCGAAGAGTTCCTTGTTCTTGTACGGGTAGCCCCACTGTGCGAACGGCATCGAACCGGAGTCGTACCAGGCGTCGATGACCTCGGGCACGCGCGTGGCCGTCTGGCCGCAGTTCTCGGCCGGGCAGGCGAAGGTGACCTCGTCGATGAACGGGCGGTGCGGGTCGAGGTTCGACTGGTCGGTGCCGGTCAGCTCGGTGAGCTCGGCGCGGGAGCCGACGACCGTGAGGTGGTCGTCCTCGCAGCGCCAGATGGGCAGCGGGGTGCCCCAGTAGCGGTTGCGGGACAGGGCCCAGTCGATGTTGTTGTTGAGCCAGTCGCCGTAGCGGCCGTGCTTGACCGTGTCCGGGTACCAGTTGGTCCGCTCGTTCTCCTCCAGGAGGCGGTCCTTGATGGCCGTGGTGCGGATGTACCAGGACGGCTGCGCGTAGTAGAGCAGCGCGGTGTGGCAGCGCCAGCAGTGCGGGTAGCTGTGCTCGTACGGCAGGTGCTTGAAGAGCAGGCCGCGGTTGCCGAGGTCCTCGGTGAGCTTCTCGTCGGCCTTCTTGAAGAAGGCGCCGCCGACGAGGGGGAGGTCCTCCTCGAAGGTGCCGTCCGGGCGGACCGGGTTCACGACCGGCAGGCCGTAGGAGCGGCAGACCCTGAGGTCGTCCTCACCGAAGGCGGGGGACTGGTGGACCAGGCCGGTGCCGTCCTCGGTGGTGACGTAGTCGGCGTTGACGATGAAGTGGGCTTCCGTGCCCTCGGGGAACTCGACCAGTTCGAACGGGCGCCGGTACGTCCAGCGCTCCATCTCGGCGCCGGTGAAGGTCTGGCCGGTGGTCTCCCAGCCCTCGCCGAGCGCCTTGGCGACCAGGGGTTCGGCCACGACGAGCTTCTCCTTGCCGTCGGTCGCGACGACGTAGGTGACCTCCGGGTGCGCGGCGACCGCCGTGTTGGACACCAGGGTCCAGGGGGTCGTCGTCCACACCAGGAGCGCGGCCTCGCCGGCGAGCGGACCGGAGGTGAGCGGGAAACGGACGTACACGGACGGGTCCACGACCGTCTCGTAGCCCTGGGCCAGCTCGTGGTCCGACAGGCCGGTGCCGCAGCGCGGGCACCAGGGGGCGACGCGGTGGTCCTGGACCAGCAGGCCCTTGTCGAAGATCGTCTTCAGCGACCACCAGACCGACTCGATGTACTCGGGGTCCATCGTGCGGTACGGGTCCTGGAGGTCGGTCCAGTAGCCCATGCGCGTCGTCAGCGCCTCGAAGGCGTCGGTGTGGCGGGTCACCGACTCACGGCACTTTGCGTTGAACTCGGCGATGCCGTACGCCTCGATGTCCTTCTTGCCGGAGAAGCCCAGCTCCTTCTCCACCGCCAGCTCCACCGGGAGGCCGTGGCAGTCCCAGCCGGCCTTGCGGGCCACGTGGTAGCCGCGCATGGTGCGGAAGCGGGGGAAGACGTCCTTGAAGACGCGGGCCTCGATGTGGTGGGCGCCCGGCATGCCGTTCGCGGTGGGCGGGCCTTCGTAGAACACCCACTCGGGGCGGCCCTCGGACTGCTCCAGAGTCTTGGCGAAGATCTTCTGCTCACGCCAGAAGTCGAGCACGGCGTGCTCGAGGGCGGGCAGGTCGACCTGGGCGGGCACCTGGCGGTACGTCGGCGTTGTCATCTGCGAGCTTCCTCCGGCGGACTTGCTGCCTTCCGTCCGGAGGGACGAGAGCCGAGTCTTTCCTTACGCCGGTTTCGGCGCGCTCCCGCGGTACCACCCTCCTTGGCCCGCCGACGCACTGTTGTGCCTCGGTGAGCCCCCTCATTGGGGTCGCGATGCCGGTTCTACCGACCCTGGCTCTTCGGCTGGGCTTTCTTCCGGCGGCTCCGGGGTGATCTTCACGTCGCGCTCGCCCCCGGGCTTCCACCGTCCCCGGGTCGCTCTGGGCTGCGTACGCCGCTACTCGTCCCCATCCAAGCTTTTCGCTCCGCCCAGTGTACGGCGCCGGGCGGACAGTGGCCGACCGGATTTTCGGAGGGGGTCGGGGAGGCGGGGATGTGTGTAATATGACCCGATTGGTCTGTTATGAGACTTCGGATCCTGTGATGTCCGGCTCGGCGGATTACCTGGCGGCGAGCTGGGCACAACGCATGCATGCCGGCCGCGCGGCGGCCGCGGGGCGGGCGGTTCGGGCGGTGTGCCCCGTTGCCGCGGGACTCGAGTCGATTTATCGTCCCAGCACGATGCGCGTGCAAGATCACAATATGTGAAGGGGCCGCGGCCATGGTGGCGAAGAAGACCCCCGTACAGCAGTCGGCGCCTGGCAGGTCCACGAGCGCGTCCGGTGGTGCGGCGAGCGCGTCCGATGGTGCGGCCAAGAGCGCGGGCGGGAAGAAGAACGCGGCGGGTGTCGCGTCGGCCGCGGGCGCCTCCGGTGGGGTGGGTGGGAAGAAGAACGCGCAGGGTGTCGCGTCGGCCGCGAAGCGTGTGGTGGGCAGGGCCGTGAAGAGGGTGCGTGGGATGACCGCCGAGAAGGAAGAGGGGACCGGGGCGCGGGCGGCACCTGCGAAGAGGGGGGCGGGGGCGGAGAAGGAGCGGGTTTCCGCAGGGGTGGGGGCTGGGAAGGGTACGGCTTCGGCGGGGGTGGGGGCTGGGAAGGGGGCTGCTTCGGCCGGGACTGGGGCTGAGAAGGGGGCCGCTTCGGCGGCGGCTGAGAAGGGGGCCGTTAAGAAGGCGCCGGGTTCGGGTGCGGCGGCCGCCAAGAAGGCAGGTGCCAGGAAATCCAACGCCGAGGAGGGGGCCGCCGGGAAGCGGGCCGCGAAGAAGGTGCCGGGCAAGAAGGGGGCACCAGAGGCAGCGGTACCCGAGGAGCTTCCCGCCGGGAAGGGGGCCGCCCGGAAGGAGGCCGCCGAGAAGCGGGGGGCGAAGAAGGCGTCGGCGGAGAAGGGCGCGGCCGGCGAGGTGGCGGGCGGGAAGCGCGCTGCGAGCAAGGCTGTGGCCGGCGAGGTGGTGGCCGAGAAGCGCGCTGCGAAGAAGGCGGTGGCCAAGAAGGCCGCGGTTGAGAAGGCCGCAGTGCCTGAGGAGGCGGTGGCCGAGAAGACCGTGGTCAAGAAGGCCGTCGCCGGGAAGACGGCGGCGGTGCCTGAGGAGGTGGTGGCCGAGAAGGCCGTGGTCAAGAAGGCCGTCGCCGGGAAGACGGCGGCGGTGCCTGAGGAGGTGGTGGCCGAGAAAGCCGCGGCCAAGAAGGCCGTAGCCGAGAAGACGGTGGCGGTCGAGAAGGCGGCGGTGCCTGAGGAGGTGGTGGCCGAGAAGGCCGTGGTCAAGAAGGCCGTCGCCGGGAAGACGGCGGCGGTGGCTGAGGAGGCGATGGCCAGGAAGGCAGCGGTCAAGAACACCGTCGCCGAGACGGCGGCTGCGAAGAAGGCCGTGGCGAAGAAGGCGGCGTCGACCAAGAAAGCCGGGGTGAAGAAGACGGCGGTGGCCGAGCCTGCGGCGGCTGGGGAGGCCGTCGCCGGGAAGGCGGCCCCGGCCAAGCGGGCCGTGTCCAGTAAGGCAGCGGCGGCTGAGGAAACCGTCGGCAAGAAGGCGGCGGGCGGGCGGAGTACGGGCAAGAAGGTGGGCGCGGCGCGGGCCGCGAAGCAGACGGGAGCCACGACGGTGGTTGCGAAGAAGACCCCTGGGCAGGCCACGGCGGCGAAGACAGCCGTCCCCAAGGCACGGGTCGCCGCGGCGAAGCCGGGCGACCTCGCGGTGCGCCCCGGAGAGGACCCCTGGACCCCGGAAGAGGTCGCGGAGGCCCGCGGGGAGCTGGCGTCGGAGATGGAGCGGCTGCAGACCGAGATCGCCAACGCCGAGGCCTCCCTCGCCGGCCTGATGCGGGACTCCGGCGACGGCGCCGGCGACGACCAGGCGGACACCGGCGCCAAGAACATCACGCGCGAGCACGAGCTGGCCATCGCCGCCAACGCGCGCGAGATGCTCACGCAGATCGAGCACGCCCTGCAACGCCTCGACGCGGGCACGTACGGCCTGTGCGAGAACTGCGGCAACCCCATCGGCAAGGCCCGTATGCAGGCCTTCCCCCGGGCCACCCTGTGCGTCGAGTGCAAGCAGAAGCAGGAGCGCCGGTACTGACCGAGCCCGGTCCGGCCCTCGTATCCCGCGGGATGCCTCCATATGCCTCCTGAGCACGTGCGCCGTCATCGGCGTGCCGTACCCTCGTGCTCAGTCAGGCACCTAGGTTGAGGGACTCACGTGGCAGAGGCGGAGCGCATCATCGGTACGCCGGGCACCCCGGAGGCGGCGCGGGCCGAGCAGGAGCGGCCCGGCGACGACGACGCGTCGCAGGAGCGGTCCGCCGCCGAGGGGGCACAGACCCCGGCCGGTGGTTCCGGCGGCGACGAGGCGACCGGCGAGGCGGCGGCCGCGTCCGGTGCGTCCGGCACGGACGAGCAGGGCGCCCCTGCCGAGCCGTCCCGGGGCAAGCGCCGGATCGCCGTGCTGTTCGGGGTCGCCGGTGTCGCGTACGCCCTCGACCTGATCAGCAAGATGATCGTGGTCGCCAAGCTGGAGCACCACGAGCCGATCGAGATCATCGGGGACTGGCTGCGCTTCGAGGCGATCCGCAACGCGGGCGCGGCCTTCGGTTTCGGCGAGGCCTTCACCGTGATCTTCACGGTGATCGCCGCGGCCGTGATCGTGGTGATCGCCCGGCTCGCCCGCAAGCTCTACAGCCTGCCCTGGGCGATCGCCCTCGGCCTGCTGCTCGGCGGTGCGCTCGGCAACCTCACCGACCGGATCTTCCGCTCGCCGGGCGTCTTCAAGGGCGCGGTCGTCGACTTCATCGCGCCCAAGCACTTCGCCGTCTTCAATCTCGCCGACTCGGCGATCGTGTGCGGCGGCATCCTGATCGTGCTGCTGTCCTTCAAGGGCCTCGACCCGGACGGGACCGTCCACAAGGACTGAGCAACAGCCTCCGGTCAGCGCTGTCGGACCGGTCCGGCATACTCGACGGGTGAGCACGATTCCCGAGATCCGTACCCTGCCCGTGCCGGACGGCCTGGAGGGCGAGCGCGTCGACGCCGCCATCTCCCGCATGTTCGGCTTCTCCCGTACCAAGGCCGCGGAGCTCGCCGCGGCGGGCAAGGTGCTGGTCGACGGCACGGTGGTCGGCAAGTCCGAGCGAGTGCGCGGCGGTGCCTGGCTGGAGGTCGAGCTGCCGCAGGCGGCCCCGTCGGTGCAGGTGGTGGCCGAGCCGGTCGAGGGCATGGACATCGTGCACGACGACGAGGACGTGGTCGTCATCGTCAAGCCGGTCGGCGTCGCCGCGCACCCGAGTCCGGGGTGGTCCGGGCCGACGGTCATCGGCGGCCTGGCGGCGGCCGGGTACCGGATCTCCACGTCCGGCGCGGCCGAGCGCCAGGGCATCGTGCACCGGCTCGACGTCGGTACGTCGGGACTGATGGTGGTCGCCAAGTCCGAGCGTGCGTACACCTCGCTGAAGCGGCAGTTCAAGCAGCGCACGGTCGACAAGCGCTACCACACCCTCGTCCAGGGCCACCCCGACCCCACCAGCGGCACCATCGACGCACCCATCGGCCGCCACCCCAACCACGACTACAAGTGGGCGGTCACGGCCGACGGCAAGCCGTCCGTGACGCACTACGACCTGATCGAGGCGTTCCGCGCGGCCTCCCTGCTCGACGTGAAGCTGGAGACGGGCCGCACCCACCAGATCCGCGTCCACATGGCCGCCCACCGCCACCCCTGCGTCGGCGACCTGACGTACGGCGCCGACCCGACGCTCGCCAAGCGGCTCCGTCTGACGAGGCAGTGGCTGCACGCCGTACGGCTGGGCTTCGACCACCCCGGTGACGGCGAGTGGGTGGAGTTCGCCTGCGACTACCCGGACGACCTGCGGAACGCGTTGGACAAGGTGCGCGAGGAGACCTACGGATGAGCCCCGGGTACGTCGTGCGGGTCGCCGGGGACGAGGCCGACCGCGAGGCGTGTTTCACCGTGCGCAAGGAGGTCTTCGTCGCCGAACAGGGCGTACCGGAGGACCTGGAGTACGACGCGTACGACGCCGGCGCGGTGCATGTGCTGGCCGTGCGGGCGGACGGGGTGCCGCTCGGGACCGGGCGGCTGCTGTTCGGCGACGCGGCGGCCGGCAAGACCGGCGGCGATCCGTTGGTCGGCTCGCTCGGGCGGCTCGCGGTGACGCGGGAGGCGCGCGGGCTCGGCGTCGGGGGCGCGCTGGTGCGGGCCATCGAGGACGCGGCACGCGTGCGTGGGCTGTCGGCGGTCGATCTGCACGCGCAGACGCATGCGCTGGGGTTCTACGAGCGGCTGGGGTACGTGGTGTACGGGCCCGAGTTCCCCGACGCGGGGATACCGCATCGGGCGATGCGGCGTTCGCTCCAGGCGGGTTGACCGTTCAACGGGGTCTTGACCGCTCAACGGGTCTTGACCGTACGACGGGGGGCTTGACCGTACGGCGGGGCTTGACCGTACGACGGGGGCTTGACCGTACGGCGGGGGCTCGCAGACCGTCCAGATCTCGGAGTGCTGACCGTGGATCAGTTGGCCCTGTTGTTCGTGCTGTTGCTCGGGGCCGTGGTGAGTGTCCCGGTCGGGGATCGGCTGCGGCTGCCGGCGCCGGTGCTGATGACGCTGCTGGGCATCGTGCTCGCGCTCCTCGACTTCGTACCGAACGTCAGTATTCCGCCCGACCTGATCCTGCCGCTGCTGTTGCCGCCGCTGCTCTACGCCGCCGTACGGCGCACGTCCTGGCGGCAGTTCACGGCCAACATCCGGCCGATCCTTCTGCTGGCCGTGGCGTTGGTGTTCGTCACCATGGTGTGTGTGGCCGCCGTCGCCCACGCGATCGTGCCGGGGCTGCCGATCGCCGCCGCCGTGGCGCTCGGAGCGCTGGTCGCGCCGCCCGATCCGGTCGCGGCGACCGCCGTCGCGGGCCAGTTGGGGCTGCCGCGGCGACTGGTGTCGATCCTGGAGGGCGAGGGACTCTTCAACGACGTGACGGCCATCGTGCTGTATCACGTGGCGATCGCGGCGGCGGTCAGCGGGACGTTCTCGCCGTGGGAGGCCGGTGGCCAGCTGGTGTTGTCCGCCGTGGTCGCGGTGGCCGTCGGGCTGGCGCTCGGCTGGGGCGCCAACAAGCTGATGGACGTGCTTGGCGACGCGACCCTGCAGATCAGTCTGACGCTGCTGGTGCCGTACGCGTCCTATGTGCTGGCCGAGGAGCTGCACGGGTCCGGGGTGCTCGCCGTGCTCACCACCGCGTTGTTCCTCGCCGAGTACGCGAGTGATCCCGACGACGTGGTGACGCGGCTCGCCGGGCACACCTTCTGGGACATCGTCGACACCCTGGTCACGGGCGTCGCGTTCGGGCTGATCGGGCTGGAGCTGCACAACGCGATCCGGACGGCGTCCGGGCGGTGGGGTGAGCTGCTGGGGTGGTCGGCGGCGATCGTGGGGGTCGTCGTACTGGTGCGGCTGGTGTGGCTGTTGCCGGCCACGTGGCTCACCAAGCGGTTGCATGCCAGGCGGGACTACGACGAGGAGGTCCCGATGAGCTGGCGCGAGACCGTGGTGATGTGGTGGTCGGGGATGCGGGGGGTCGCGTCCGTGGCGTTGGCGCTCGCGATTCCGCTGCGGACGGAGGGCGGGGAGGCCTTTCCCAACCGGGACGAGATCGTGTTCGTCGCGTTCGGGGTGATCATGGCGACGCTGGTGGTGCAGGGGCTGAGCCTGCCGTGGCTGGTACGGCGGTTGGGGGTGCGGGCGGACACGGCGCGGGAGAAGGAGTTCGAGCGGGCGCTGGCGGTGCGGGCCGCCAAGGCGGCGAAGCGGAGGTTGCGGGAGATCGAGGAGGTGGAGGAGTTGCCGGACGAGGTGTCCGAGCGGATGTTGCGGCGGGCGTTCGACATCGGGTGGCGGATCAGTCCGGAGTTGGGGGAGGACGAGCGGCGGGAGGGGCATGAGCGGCGGGCGCGGAGGGTGCGGCGGTTGCGGCGGATCGAGAGGGAGATGCTGAGTGCGGCGCGGCATGAGGTGTTGGCGGCGCGGAGTGAGGTGGGGGCCGATCCGGAGGTGGTGGATCGTGTGTTGCGGCAGCTTGATGTGCATAGTTTGAGGTGATCTCCCGCCCGCGCACCGCCCGCTTCCAGTTGGGCAGGAGGTGAACGTCGCCCGTGGGGGCTCAGCGCCGGCGGCGGCTTTCCGCCGTCGTGGCGGCGTTGTGCGCAGTGCGCCGTTCTCTCGGTGGCGTCGTGCGCGGTTTGCCGTCGTCTCGGTGGCGTGCCGTGTTGTGGGTGTTTTAGTGGTGTTGTGGTGGGTTTGGGGGGTCAGAATCGGTCTGGCCTTGGGGTGTCCGTTGCTCGGCGCTGGGGGGTGCCGTCCGGGGACGGGCGGCGGCCGTTGGCGCCTGGAGGGAGGGTCGCGTCGGCCGTGTTGACGCGGGGCAGGGCGTACGGGTGTTCCTGGATCAGCCAGGCGATCATCCGCTCGCGGACCGCGACCCGTACCGTCCAGACGTCGTCCGCGTCCTTCGCCGTCAACAGGGCCCGTACCTCCATGGTGTTGGGTGTGGTGTCCGTCACGTCCAGGCCGTAGGCGCGGCCGTCCCAGGCGGGGCACTCGCGCAGGATGTCGCGGAGCTTCTCGCGCATCGCGGCCACGGGGGCGGTGTGGTCGAGGTGCCAGTAGACGATGCCGGTCATCTGCGGGGTGCCGCGCGACCAGTTCTCGAAGGGCTTGGACGTGAAGTACGACACCGGCATCGTGATCCGGCGCTCGTCCCACGTGCGGACCGTGAGGTACGTGAGGGTGATCTCCTCGACCGTGCCCCACTCACCGTCCACCACGACCGTGTCCCCTATGCGCACCATGTCGCCGAACGCGATCTGCAGCCCCGCGAACATGTTGCTCAGCGTGGACTGCGCCGCCACACCGGCGACGATGCCGAGGATGCCGGCCGAGGCCAGCAGCGAGGCGCCGGCCGCGCGCATCGCGGGGAACGTCAGCAGCATCGCCGCGACGGCCACCACGCCGACGACCGCCGCGACCACCCGCATGATCAGCGTCACCTGGGTCCGTACCCGGCGGACCCGGGCCGGGTCACGCTGGGCGCGGGAGCTGGCGTAGCGCGTGTACGACGTCTCCACGACCGCCGCCGCGATCCGGATCACCAGCCAGGCCGCCGACCCGATCAGCACCAGCGTGAGCGCCTGGCCGACGCCGACCCGGTGGTCCTGGAGCAGCTGCGCCTCGTCGTACGACCCTCTGAGCAGGGCGGCGCACAGCACGAGCTGGTAGGGGATGCGGCCCCGGCGCAGCAGGCCCCACAGGGGGGTCTCCGGGTGCCGTTCGTCGGCCTTGCGCAGCAGCCGGTCGGTGGCCCAGCCGATGAGCAGGCCGAGCAGGACCGAGCCGCCGATCACGATGAGGGGGCGGAGCAGGTTCTCCATGCCCTCGAACGTAACCAGTCCTTGGGGGTGGTGAACATGTGAGTTCGCGGCGGATCGGGGTAGTGCCCCGGACCTGCGTTGTCGTACCCGGCTGGCACCATGGCCTCATGAACATCATGCTGTTTCACTCGACCTACGGCCTCAGACCCGCGGTGCGCGCCGCGGCGGACCGGCTGCGCACGGCCGGTCACGAGGTGTGGACGCCGGACCTCTTCGAGGGGCGCACGTTCGAGACGGCCGAGGACGGCATGGCGTTCAAGGAGGAGGTCGGCAAGGACGAGTTGCTGAAGCGGGCCGTGCTGGCCGCCGCGCCGTACTCGGAGCGCGGGCTGGTGTACGCCGGGTTCTCGCTCGGCGCCTCGGTCGCGCAGACCCTCGCGCTGGGCGACGACAAGGCGCGCGGGCTGCTGCTCCTGCACGGCACGTCGGACCTCGCGCCGAACGTCTCGGTGGACGACCTGCCGGTGCAGTTGCACGTCGCCGAGCCGGACCCGTTCGAGACGGACGACTGGCTCAGCGCCTGGTATCTGCAGATGCGCCGGGCCGGTGCGGACGTGGAGATCTACCGGTACGCCGGGGCCGGGCACCTGTACACCGACCCCGAGCTCCCGGACTACGACGAGGAGGCCGCCGAGGCCACCTGGCGGGTGGCGCTCGGCTTCCTCGACAGTCTCTGAGACGCCCGGAAGGACCGGCTGTTACACCGGGTCGTACGTCCGCTCGACCTTCTGCGTGCCGCTGCGGGTGCGGTAGGAGCGGCTCCAGGAGGCCGTCGCACTGGCCTTGGTGCGGTCGGAGAGGACGTAGTAGTCCATCTGCGCGCGCTCGGCGGTGATGTCCAGGACGCCGTAGCCGTGACGGTCGGTGTCGACCCAGTGGACATGCCGGTTGGCCGCGCGGATGACCGGCGAGGCAAGGGCGGAGACGGTGCCCTCGGGGACCTTCACGAGGTCGTCGAGGTTGTCGGACGTGACCGAGGTGACCACGAACTCCGTGGCGGCGGACGCCGACAGCGGGTACGTACCGGCGTTCACCGGCACGTCGTTGGCCCACGCCATGTGGATGTCGCCGGTGAGGAAGACCGTGTTGCGGATCGCGTTCGAGCGCAGGTGGGCGAGGAGTTCGCGGCGGTCGTCGGTGTAGCCGTCCCACTGGTCGGTGTTGATGGCCAGGCCCTCCTGCGGCAGGCCCAGCAGCTTGGCCAGCGGCTTCAGCAGCTCGGCGGAGAGGGACCCGATGGCGAACGGCGAGATCATCACCGAGTTGCCGACCAGCCGCCAGGTGGTGTCGGAGGACTTCAGGCCCGCCTTCAGCCAGTCGAGTTGGGCGCGCCCGGTGAGCGTGCGGTCCGGGTCGTCGACGTCGCCGTTGCCGATGGCGGCCTGCTGCGAGCGGAAGGAGCGCAGGTCGAGCAGGGAGAGGTCGGCGAGCTTGCCGAAGCGCAGCCGGCGGTAGGTGGTGCCGGCGATGGCCGGGCGGACGGGCATCCACTCGAAGTAGGCCTGCTTGGCGGCGGCCTGGCGGGCCGCCCAGGTGCCCTCGGCGCCCTCGGTGTGGTTCTCGGCGCCGCCGGACCAGGTGTCGTTGGCTATCTCGTGGTCGTCCCAGATCGCCACGACGGGGGCGGTGGCGTGCAGCGCCTGGAGGTCCGGGTCGGTCTTGTAACGGCCGTGCCGGATGCGGTAGTCGGCGAGGGTGACGATCTCGTGCGCGGGGGCGTGCGAGCGCACGGAGGTGCCCCGGGTGCCGTACTCGCCCGCCGGGTACTCGTAGATGTAGTCGCCGAGGTGCAGCCAGGCGTCCAGGTCGCCGCGGGCGGCGAGGTGGCGGTACGCGGAGAAGTAGCCGGCCTCCCAGTTGGCGCAGGAGACCACGCCGAAGCGCAGGCCCGCGACGGCCGCGTCGGTGGCGGGGGCGGTGCGGGCGCGGCCGGGCGGGGAGTCGGTGCCGCCGGCGGAGAAGCGGAACCAGTAGTCGGTGGCGGGCGCGAGGCCGCGGATGTCGGCCTTGACCGTGTGGTCGGAGGCGGCGGTCGCCGTGGTGGAGCCCTTGGCGACGATGTTCGTGAACGCCTTGTCCCTGGCCACGATCCAGCTGACCTCGGTGTCCGGGCCGAGTCCGGAGCCGGGCGTCGCCTCGGTGGTGGGCGTCACCCGGGTCCACAGCAGGATGCCGTCCGGGAGGGGGTCACCGGAGGCGACGCCGTGCAGGAAGGCGGGGGTCCCGGTGGCCGCGCGGGCGGGCAGGGCACCGGCGAGCGGGGCGGCGAGGACGGCTCCGGCGGCGGCCGCCTTGACGACCGTACGGCGGCGCGGAGCGGGAGAGTTGAGGCCCGTGTTGGGTCTGTTTCGACTGGTCACGGGCGATCAGATTACTGATCGGTAGCGCTTTCGGTAAGGCGCGGGTGTGCGAAGAGCGGGCGAACCGGGAAGAGTTCGCCCGCTCTTTCGTCGTGCTTCCGTACGGCGTTACCGCCTGACGGCGTGTTACCCAGGTGCTACTTGGTGACGCCCGCGTCCTTGAGGGCCGTCTCCCACTCGGCGACGGTGCTCGGGTTCTCGATCACCTTGTCGTTGATCTTGATGGTGGGGGTCGACTTGACGTCCTTGGTGTCGTCGAAGGACTGGCTCATCTTCATGGCCCAGGCGTCGTACGTGCCCTTCTCGACGGCGTCCTGGAACTTCTTGTTGTTCTTCAGCGCGTCCACCGTGTTCGCCACCTTGATCAGGTAGTCGTCCTTGGAGAACTCATCGGTGGACTCCTCCGGGTGGTACTCCGCCGAGTACAGCGCGGTCTTGTAGTCCAGGAACGCCTCGGGACCGACGTTCAGCGCGGCGCCGAGTGCGCTCAGGGCGTTCTTGGAGCCCTCGCCGCCGAGGTTGCCGTCGAGGAAGGTGCCGAGGGTGAAGGAGAGCTTGTAGTCGCCGTCCTCCATGCCCTTGTTGACGGTCTCGCCGACGGTCTGCTCGAAGGAGGCGCAGGCCGGGCAGCGCGGGTCCTCGTAGAGGTGGACCACGTTGTCGGACTTGGAGTCGCCGACCAGGACCGTGGTGCCGTTCTTGCCGGAGGTGTTGGCGGGGGCGACGACCTTGGCGTCGGCGGCCGCCTCCCACGCGCTGGGCTGGTTGGTCTGGACGACGGCGTAGCCGATGCCGCCGGCCGCGGCGAGGACGCCGACGACCGAGCAGGCCACGATGATCTGGCGCTTGACCTTGGCGCGCTGTGCCTCGCGCTCGCGTTCGGCGCGGAGGCGTTCGCGGGCGGCGGATTTTGCGGCCTGGCTGTTTCGCTTGCTCATGATTGTTCTCCGGGTGGATTGCGTACGAATGCTTGATGCCGTCGTGGGCGCGCGCGGCGAAGGGCGCGGCAGGGGGTGTTCGGCGGGTGCGCGTGTGTGGTGTGGCTGGTCGCGCAGTTCCCCGAGCCCCTCAGGTGCGCTGCGGCGCCGCGCCGATGGAGCGCCCCTGCGTTTGGGCTTCTCAGGCGAAGACGGTTGCGCGCGGTGGCCCTCGGCGGCCCACGGAGTGGGTCAGGAGGAGGTCGCGGGCCGGCGCCGGGCGGTGAGCCGGGCGGGGCAGACGGCGCGGCACCGGGGCCAGGCGTACCGTCACTGCCGCGACCGCCAGCAGCAACGGCCTGAACGTCGTCGCGGTGGCCGCGCCCAGCAGCTGGGCCAAGGCTCGCTCGCCGCGGCGGAGCCAGGCCGCGGCCAGGAGGCCGACGCCGGCGTGGGCGGCGAGCAGGAGCCAGGCGGTGCGCGGGTCGGCGTGGGCGAGGAGGGTGGCGGCGCGGTCGGGGGCGGTGGTTCCGGTCATACGGGCCAGCGGGGTGCCGACCTCGCCGGCGCACAGGACGTCCAGACCGACCGAGCGCAGCGGGCCGGCGACCGGGCCGCCGGCGCGGCCGTAGCAGGCGTGCTGGCCGGTGGTGAAGAGTGTGTCGACTGCCAGTTCGAGAGGGATCAGCAGTGCGGCGATGCCGCCGAGGCGGCGTTCGCGGCTCCCCGCCAGCGCGTAGGCCACTGCGAAGACGCCGGCGGCCGCTGCCGCCACCGTGCCCAGCGGCAGCGGGACCCCGGACAGCAGCACGTGCGACGCGGTGCCGAGTGTCACGACGAGTGCCGTGAACAGCGCCGCGCGTACGGCTCGGAGCGGGGTCCCTGATATGTCCATCGCGGGGAGAGTGTGTCACGGACTCCGGTAAGGGACTCCTAAAGGGTCCCTGTGAAGTCCTGGGGCGGTCGGTGGGCGGTCACAGGCCGGGGATCCGGCCGTTGCGGAAGAGGTCGACGAAGATCTGGTGGTCGGCACGCGCGCGTGCCCCGTAGCTGTGCGCGAAGTCGACCAGCAGCGGCGCGAGGCCCTCCTCGTCGCCCGCGAGGGCCGCGTCGATGGCCCGCTCGGTGGAGAACGGCACCAGCTCGGAGTGGCCGGAGTCGTCGTCGGCGGCCGAGTGCATGGTGGCCGTGGCGCGGCCCAGGTCGGCGACGACCGCGGCGATCTCCTCCGGGTCGTCGATGTCGCCCCAGTCGAGGTCGACGGCGTACGGCGACACCTCGGCGACCAGCTGGCCCGCGCCGTCCAGCTCGGTCCAGCCGAGCCACGGGTCGGCGTGCGCCTGGAGGGCGCGCTGGGAGATCACCGTGCGGTGGCCCTCGTGCTGGAAGTACTCGCGGATCGCCGGGTCCGTGATGTGCCGGGAGACCGCCGGGGTCTGTGCCTGCTTGACGTAGATCACCACGTCGTTCTCCAGGGCGTCGCTGTTGCCCTCCAGCAGGATGTTGTACGACGGCAGGCCGGCCGAGCCGATGCCGATGCCGCGGCGGCCGACGACGTCCTTCACCCGGTACGAGTCCGGGCGGGCCAGCGAGGACTCCGGGAGCGTCTCCAGGTAGCCGTCGAAGGCGGCGAGCACCTTGTAGCGCGTGGCCGCGTCCAGCTCGATGGAGCCGCCGCCCGCGGCGAACCGGCGTTCGAAGTCGCGGATCTCGGTCATCGAGTCCAGCAGCCCGAACCGGGTCAGCGAGCGGGCGACGCGCAGCGCGTCCAGCAGCGGGCCCTCGGCGGTGTCCAGGGTGAAGGGCGGCACCTCGTCGCTCTTGGCGCCGGTGGCCAGCGCGTGCACGCGCTCGCGGTAGGCGGTCGCGTAGATCGTCACCAGCTCGGTGATCTGGTCGTCGCTGAGCGCCTTCGCGTACCCGATGAGGGCGATGGAGGCGGCGAAGCGCTTGAGGTCCCAGGTGAAGGGGCCGACGTACGCCTCGTCGAAGTCATTGACGTTGAAGATCAGCCGGCCGTTCGAGTCCATGTACGTGCCGAAGTTCTCCGCGTGCAGGTCGCCGTGGATCCACACGCGTGAGGTGCGCTCGTCCAGGAACGGGCCGCTGTATATCCTCCCGCCGTCCCGTCCCGCGTTCCCGGCGTCCAGGTCGTGGTAGAAGAGGCACGCCGTGCCCCGGTAGAAGGCGAAGGCCGAGGCCGCCATCTTCCGGAACTTCACGCGGAACGCGGCCGGGTCGGCGGCGAGCAGCTCGCCGAAGGCGGTGTCGAAGACGGCGAGGATCTCCTCGCCGCGTTGCTCGTCGTTGAGCTGCGGGAACGACATCGCGGGGTGCCTCCTGGTGCGGGGTCGTACGTGACCTGTGGGACGGATGGTGCGTGCCCGTGGCACGCGGCGTCCGTCACCTTCCAACGTTCGAAGGTACGCGGGAGTGCCCGCCCGCCCGTCGCCCGACCACCACCCCTCATCGGGGCGCTTCGCGCCACAGTATCCATCCAGTGTCAGTCCCGAGGCATAGACTTCGACGCTGTCCCCCAGACTGTCCGCAGCCTGTCGGACCCCCTTAGTCGTACGTTTTCCTTGGAGGCCGAAACCGTGTCGAAGCCGCCGTTCACGCACCTGCACGTCCACACCCAGTACTCGCTGCTGGACGGTGCCGCGCGGCTCAAGGACATGTTCAACGCGTGCAACGAGATGGGCATGACGCACATCGCCATGTCCGACCACGGCAACCTCCACGGGGCGTACGACTTCTTCCATTCCGCGAAGAAGGCCGGAATCACCCCGATCATCGGCATCGAGGCGTATGTCGCGCCCGAGTCCCGACGCAACAAGCGCAAGATCCAGTGGGGCCAGCCGCACCAGAAGCGGGACGACGTCTCCGGTTCCGGCGGTTACACCCACAAGACGATGTGGGCCGTGAACAAGACCGGCCTGCACAACCTCTTCCGGCTGTCCTCGGACGCGTACGCCGAGGGCTGGCTCCAGAAGTGGCCCCGGATGGACAAGGAGACCATCGCCCAGTGGTCCGAGGGCATCGTCGCCTCCACCGGCTGCCCGTCCGGCGAGCTCCAGACCAGGCTGCGCCTCGGTCAGTTCGACGAGGCCCTCAAGGCGGCCGCCGACTACCAGGACATCTTCGGCAAGGACCGCTACTTCCTGGAGCTGATGGACCACGGCATCGACATCGAGCACCGGGTCCGCGACGGACTGCTGGAGATCGGCAAGAAGCTCGGCATCCCCCCGCTGGTCACCAACGACTCGCACTACACGTACGCGCACGAGGCGGGCGCCCACGACGCGCTGCTGTGCATCCAGACCGGCAAGAACCTCTCCGACCCCGACCGCTTCAAGTTCGACGGCACCGGCTACTACCTGAAGTCCACGGACGAGATGTACGCCATCGACTCCTCGGACGCCTGGCAGGAGGGCTGCGCCAACACGCTCCTGGTCGCCGAGATGGTCGACACCGCGGGCATGTTCGAGAAGCGCGACCTGATGCCCAAGTTCGACATCCCGGAGGGCTACACCGAGGTCACCTGGTTCCAGGAGGAGGTCCGCCGCGGCATGGAGCGCCGCTTCCCGGGCGGCGTCCCCGAGGACCGCAGGAAGCAGGCCGAGTACGAGATGGACGTCATCATCTCGATGGGCTTCCCCGGCTACTTCCTCGTGGTCGCCGACTTCATCATGTGGGCCAAGAAGCAGGGCATCGCGGTCGGCCCCGGCCGAGGCTCCGCGGCAGGCTCGATCGTCGCCTACGCCATGGGCATCACCGACCTCGACCCGATCCCGCACGGCCTGATCTTCGAGCGCTTCCTCAACCCCGAGCGCATCTCGATGCCCGACGTCGACATCGACTTCGACGAGCGTCGGCGCGTCGAGGTGATCAGGTACGTGACGGAGAAATACGGCGCCGACAAGGTCGCCATGATCGGCACGTACGGCACCATCAAGGCCAAGAACGCGATCAAGGACTCCGCGCGCGTCCTCGGCTACCCGTACGCGATGGGCGACCGGCTCACCAAGGCCATGCCGCCGGACGTCCTCGGCAAGGGCATCCCGCTCTCCGGCATCACCGACTCCAGCCACCCGCGCTACTCGGAGGCGGGCGAGATCCGGGCGATGTACGAGAACGAGCCGGACGTGAAGAAGGTCATCGACACCGCG
The DNA here is from genome assembly GCF_015712165.1 of Streptomyces spinoverrucosus. Lineage (NCBI taxonomy): Bacteria > Bacillati > Actinomycetota > Actinomycetes > Kitasatosporales > Streptomycetaceae > Streptomyces > Streptomyces spinoverrucosus. The sequence goes on from NZ_JADPZX010000001.1 coordinate 6,712,605, forward strand.
CGCGGCGTGGAGGGCCTGGTCCGGCAGATGGGTGTGCACGCGGCCGGCGTGATCATGTCCAGCGAGACCATCACCGACCACGTCCCGGTGTGGGTGAGGCACACCGACGGCGTGACCATCACGCAGTGGGACTACCCGAGCTGTGAGTCGCTCGGCCTGCTGAAGATGGACTTCCTGGGCCTGCGCAACCTGACGATCATGGACGACGCCGTGAAGATGGTGAAGTCCAACAAGGGGATCGACATCGATCTCCTCAGCCTCCCGCTGGACGACCCCACGACCTTCGAACTGCTCCAGCGCGGCGACACCCTCGGCGTCTTCCAGTTCGACGGCGGCCCCATGCGCTCGCTGCTGCGCCTGATGAAGCCGGACAACTTCGAAGACATCTCCGCCGTGTCGGCCCTGTACCGCCCGGGCCCGATGGGCATGAACTCCCACACCAACTACGCCCTGCGCAAGAACGGCCAGCAGGAGATCACCCCGATCCACCCGGAGCTGGAGGAGCCGCTCAGGGAAGTCCTGGACGTCACCTACGGCCTGATCGTCTACCAGGAGCAGGTGCAGAAGGCCGCGCAGATCATCGCCGGGTACTCGCTCGGCGAGGCCGACGTCCTGCGCCGCGTGATGGGCAAGAAGAAGCCCGAGGAGTTGGAGAAGAACTTCGTCATCTTCCAGGGCGGCGCCCGCAAGAAGGGCTTCAGCGACGAGGCCATCCAGGCGCTGTGGGACGTGCTGGTCCCGTTCGCCGGCTACGCGTTCAACAAGGCGCACTCGGCGGCGTACGGACTGGTCTCGTACTGGACCGCGTACCTGAAGGCGAACCACCCGGCCGAGTACATGGCCGCGCTGCTCACCTCGGTCAAGGACGACAAGGACAAGTCGGCGGTCTACCTCAACGAGTGCCGCCGCATGGGCATCCGGGTGCTGCCGCCGAACGTCAACGAGTCCGAGTCGAACTTCGCCGCGCAGGGCGACGAAGTGATCCTGTTCGGCCTGTCCGCCGTGCGCAACGTCGGTACGAACGTGGTCGAGTCGATCATCAGGTGCCGCAAGGCGAAGGGGAAGTACGCCTCCTTCCCCGACTACCTCGACAAGGTCGACGCGGTCGTCTGCAACAAGCGCACCACGGAGTCGCTGATCAAGGCGGGCGCGTTCGACACCATGGGCCACACCCGCAAGGGCCTGACGGCGCAGTACGAGCCGATGATCGACAACGTGGTCGCGGTCAAACGCAAGGAGGCGGAAGGGCAGTTCGACCTCTTCGGCGGCATGGGCGAGGAGGCGAGCAGCGAGCCGGGCTTCGGCCTGGACGTGGAGTTCTCGACCGACGAGTGGGACAAGACCTATCTGCTCGCCCAGGAGCGGGAGATGCTCGGTCTGTACGTCTCCGACCACCCGCTCTTCGGCCTGGAGCACGTGCTGTCCGACAAGGCCGACGCGGGCATCGCCCAGCTCACCGGCGGGGACTTCGGCGACGGCGCGGTCGTCACCATCGGCGGCATCATCTCGGGTCTGCAGCGCAAGATGACCAAGCAGGGCAACGCCTGGGCGATCGCCACGGTGGAGGACCTCGCCGGTTCCATCGAGTGCATGTTCTTCCCGGCGACGTACCAGTTGGTGTCGACCCAACTCGTCGAGGACGCCGTGGTGTTCGTCAAGGGCCGCCTGGACAAGCGGGAGGACGTGCCGCGGCTGGTCGCGATGGAGCTGATGGTTCCCGACCTGTCCAACGCGGGCACCAACGCGCCCGTGGTGCTCACCATCCCGGCGGTGAAGGTCACTCCGCCCATGATCAGCCGGCTCGGTGAGATCCTCACCCACCACAAGGGCGACAGCGAGGTGCGGATCAAGCTCCAGGGTCCGACGAAGACGACCGTCCTGCGGCTGGACCGGCACCGGGTGAAGCCGGACCCGGCCTTGTTCGGTGACCTGAAGGTGCTGCTCGGACCGTCCTGCCTGGCGGGCTGAGCTCGGCTTCCTGATGTGCGCAAGGGGCGCATCCGTTGCCGGATGCGCCCCTCGTCATGTGCCTGGGCCGCAACGGCCCTTGTGGTGATGTCAGTTGTGGCCGAAGCGCTTCTGCCGGCCCTTGCGGGCCACGTCTATGGGCGAAGGCTGCGCGGCGTGCTGCTCCGACATCGGCTCCGCCGACGACTGCTCCGGCTGCTGCTGCGCGCGGCTGGTCTGCTGCTGCTTACGGTCACGGTTCTTGTTCTTGGCCATGGTGATCTGCCTCCTGTGGGGGATCTAGGGGCCAGGGCCGGGACCAGATTCACATAGGCTGACAACGGATGCATGTCGGACAATTACCGTCCGTGACAGGGCTTGTCGGAGTGCGAAGGGCGCGCGAATCCCACAAACGCCACGCCGAAGATCGAGTTCCGGCCGTTAACCCCCGCGCGGTCGGGCAGACTCGAAGGAAGCCCGAAGCAAACCTCCCGGGAAGAGGGTGAGTCGCGTGGACCGCTGCGTCGTCCTGGTGGACGCCGGGTATCTGCTGGGGGCCGCCGCCAGTCTCCTCGCCGGGGAGCCTTCGCGGTCCCGCATCACCGTGGACCACACCGCCCTGATCCAGGGGCTGCGTGAACGCGCCGAGTCCGACACGGAACGGCCGCTGCTGCGCATCTACTGGTTCGACGGCGCCCCCGACCGTGTCCCGCAGCCCGAGCACCGCAGGCTGCGTGTGATGCCCCGGGTCACGGTCCGGCTCGGCGCGCTCACCCGCAGCGACGGCCGCTGGAACCAGAAGGGCGTCGACGCCGCGATGCACGCCGAGCTCACCGAGCTGGCCCGCAACCGCGCCTGCTCCGACATCGTCCTGGTGACCGGTGACGGCGATCTGCTGCCGGGCATGATGGCCGCCAAGGAGCACGGGGTCGCCGTACACCTGTGGGCGGTGCAGGCCGCCGACGGGGACTACAACCAGTCCGAGGACCTGGTCGCCGAGGCCGACGAGCGGCGCGTGCTCGACCGGACGTGGATCACCAAGGCCGTACGCGCCAAGGAGCTGGGCGGGATCTGCGCGCCGCCGCCCGCGCCGCGCCCGGAGATCGCCGCGATCCTGTCCGCGCCGCTGCCCGACTCCACGCTCGCCCCCGCCGCCGAGCGGGCCGCCGAGCAGCCGCCGCGGGCAGCGCCCGTCGCCGCGCAGAACGGCGCCGAGGAGCGGGTGCCGGCGCCGAAGGGCGTGCCGACGCCCAAGGACCTCGCCGCGCTCCGGGCGCACGGCCCACAGGCCACGCAGCCCACCACCGCGACCCTGCGCTGGTCCTCCGACAAGGGCTGGGTGGACCGGCCCGGCGTCGCCGCGGAGCCGCCCGAGGTCGCCTCGATGCCGACGCTGGCGCAGCTCACCACGGCGGAGCAGCGGTGGGCCGACCGGGAGGAGGACATCACGACCGTCGGCGGAGACCCGTACGAGGTCGGACAGGTGTTCGCGCGGCGGTGGATGTCGCGGCTCGGTGACCAGAGCCACCTGCAGAAGCTGTCCGGGATGTACCCCCGCGTCCCGCACCGGATCGACGGGGAGCTGCTGCGGTACGCCGCCCGCTTCGGGCTGCTCGCCCACAAGGACGACCAGATCGACGAGCACGACCGGTACGCGATCCGGGCCGGGTTCTGGCGGGAGATCGACGTGCGGACGGCGGCCGAACCGGCTCCTGCCGGGGAGCAGTGAGGCTGCGCGCGCGGCGCGTTTCCCCGACCCGATGCTCCTCGGACACGGCCCCAAGGGCGAGCCGGGGTGGCCGACCCCGTAGTCTCGTCCCTTGTGAGTACGCGCGCGGCACAGGCCATCCATGACAGTGGCGAGGTCGTGTGTGCGGTGCGCGGGCTGACCAAGACCTATCCGGCGGTACGGGCCCGGCGCGGGGCGCCCGGCACACCCGAGGTCCGGGCCACCGACGACGTACGGCTGGATGTGCGCCGGGGTGAGATCTTCGGGCTGCTCGGGCCGAACGGGGCCGGCAAGTCCACCCTCGTGAGGCAGCTGACCGGGCTGATGCGGCCCGACAGCGGGAGCGTCGAGATCCTCGGCCACGACATCGTGCGCCACCCGGAGCGGGCCTCGCGGATCCTCGCCTACCTCGGGCAGGAGTCCACCGCCCTCGACGAACTGACGGTGGCCCTCGCCGCCGAGACCACCGGGCGGCTGCGCGGCCTGGACGCGCGGCACGCGCGGGACGAGCGGGACGCCGTACTGGAGGAGCTGGGGCTCGGCGAGATCGCCGGGCGGCCGCTGAAGAAGCTGTCCGGTGGGCAGCGGCGGCTGGCCTGCGTCGCCGCCGCGCTGGTGGGGGAGCGGCCGCTGCTCGTGCTGGACGAGCCGACCGCCGCGATGGACCCCGTGGCGCGGCGGGCCGTGTGGGCCGCCGTGGACCGGCGGCGCTCCGAGCGCGGCACGACCGTCGTGCTGGTCACCCACAACGTCATCGAGGCCGAGACCGTGCTCGACCGGGTCGCCGTCCTGGACCAGGGGCGCGTGATCGCCTGCGACACGCCCTCCGGGCTGAAGGAGCAGGTCGCCGGTGAGGTGCGGGTCGACCTGGTGTGGCGGGAGCGGGCGCCGCTGGACGTGCCCGAGGTGGCCGCGCTGCGGGACCGGGTCGTGGAGTCCGGGCGGCGCTGGACGCTGCGGCTGGCGCCGGAGGAGGCCCGCGCGGTCGTCTCCACGGTCACCGGCGGGGCCGCGTTCGCCGCGCTGGACGACTTCACGCTGACCACTCCGAGCCTGGAGGACGTGTACATGGCGCTGGGCGGGGCGGCGCGGCAGGGGCTGGTCAGGGCGTGAGCTTGAGTCGTCCAGCCGTGACATCCGTACGGAACGGGGGAGCGCCGGAGTGAAACCGGGGAAGGGGAACAGCGCGACGTGAGTGTCGTACCCGCAGAAGTGCTGCCGGGCAGTGTCCTGGCCGCCGACGGAGCGGCCCGGGACGCGGCCGAGCTCGCGCCGCCCGCGCGGCTGTGGCCGTCGCTGGCGGCGGTGTACCGGGCGCAGCTGTCCCGGGCGCGGGTGGCGCGGATTCCGCTGCTGTTCGTGGCGACCTTCCAGTCCGTCGGCATCATGATCATGATGCGGGGCGTGGTGGACGGCGGGGGCGAGGCGCAGTCCGTGGTCGCCGGGTCGTCGGTCGTGGTCGTCGCGTTCGTGGCGCTGAACCTGCTCGCCCAGTACTTCGGCCAGCTGAGGGCCAGCGGCGGGCTCGACCACTACGCCACGCTGCCGGTGCCGCCGGCCGCGGTGGTGCTGGGCGCCGCCGGGGCGTACGCGTCCTTCACCGTGCCGGGGACGCTGGTGACCGCCGTCTTCGGGTGCGTGCTGTTCGGGTTGCCGCTGGCCAACCTGTGGATCCTGCTGGCGGTGATTCCGCTCGCCGGGGCCGCGCTGGCCGGGCTCGGGGCGGCCTGCGGGCTGCTCGCGCCGCGGCCGGAGCTGGCCACGCTGCTGGGGCAGCTGGGGATGTCCGCGGCGCTGCTGCTGGGGGTGCTGCCGCCGGAGCGGATGCCGGAGATCGTGCGGCTGGCCCGGGATCTGCTGCCGTCGACGTACGGGGTGGAGGCGTTCGCGCGGACCTTCTCGGCGCAGCCCGACTGGGCGCGGGTGTTCGGGGACCTCGCCGTGTGCGCCGGGGTCGGGGTGATCTCGCTGGCCGTCGCCACCTGGGCGTACCGTCGGGCCGCCGTCCGGTGACGCGTCCCACGGACGGGCCTGGCACGATGTCAGGGTGACAGCACCGTTGACGCCGCCTCCGCCGCCGCATGAACAGTCCTCGCACAGGGCGTGGCCCCCGGCCGGGGCCGGGGCGGGGCCCGGGACGGGCGCGCATCATCACGCCGTGGATGGGCCAGGGATGAGGACCGAGGTGCGGGAGGCCGCCGTGATCGCGGTGGCTCTGGCGCTGGGTGGGGCGCTGCTCGGGGTGCTGTGGAACTGGCTGGCGCCGAGTGTGCCGCTGGTCGGTGACGTGATGGACGGTGTGTGGGTCGTCTACTCCGCGGACACCGAGGGGGAGCAGTCGGTCGGGGTCGACGGAACGTTCACCCTGCTTGCGCTGGCGTTCGGTGTGGTGAGCGCGGTGCTGGTGTTTCTGGCGCGACGGCGTGGGGGTGTGCCCCTCGTGGTCGCGCTGGGGGTCGGGGGGCTGCTGGGGTCGTTGCTCGCCTGGCGGGTGGGGGTGTGGCTCGGGCCCGCGCAGGATGTGCTGGCGCACGCGAAGGATGTGGGGAAGGGGGTGACGTTCTCGGCGCCGATGAAGTTGGCGGCGAAGGGGGCGTTGCTGGCCTGGTCGTTCTCGGGGTGCTGGTGCATCTGGGGCTTACGGCGTTGTTCGGGCCTCGGGATCCGGAGCCGGTGGGGTACGGGCCGCACGGAGAGGTTCGGTAGCTGTCTGAGGCGTCCGGCGTCCGTGCGGGGGGGCGTTGCGCAGCCCGGCGCGACGGGTGCCGCTGCGCCCACCCGTGCCGCCCCAGCGGCACGACTGCCCGCAGCTGCGCTCGCTGCGGAGCAGCCGCGGGCAGCTGATCAGCCCGGTGACTACCACGGACCAGCCGGATGACTACCGCGGACCAGCCGGATGATTACGGTCGGCCCAGCTGACTACGGCCGACCCAGCCGACTACGACGGGCGTCGGCCATGGTTCGCTCGGCGTTTTCGTATGCGCCATTTGCGTTTCCGGGTTTTCTTCGACATGCCCTTTCTCATTAACCGAGAAAGGGCACGCCGTCGAGAGGTCACGCGCGGCCGATGGGGGCCAGGGTCGCCTCGGTCAGCTTGGTCAGGTCGTCGGGGGACAGCTCCACCTCCAGGCCACGGCGGCCCGCCGAGACGCAGATCGTGGCGTGCGCGGAGGCCGAGGCGTCCAGGACCGTGGGGAGTCGCTTGCGCTGGCCCAGGGGCGAGATGCCGCCCCGGACGTAGCCCGTGGTGCGTTCGGCGAGGGCCGGGTCCGCCATCGTCGCCTTCTTGCCGCCCACCGCCGACGCCAGGGCCTTCAGGTCGAGCGTGCCCGCCACCGGGACCACCGCCACCGTCAGGGTGCCGTCGACGTCCGCGACCAGGGTCTTGAAGACGCGCTCCGGTGAGACGCCCATCGCCTCCGCCGCCTCCTCGCCGTAGGAGGGGTGGGACGGGTCGTGGTCGTAGGAGTGGACCGTGAAGTCCACGCCCGCCGCCGTCAGCGCCACCGTCGCGGGCGTGCCGCCGGACTGCTGGTTCTTCTTCGGCTTCTTTGCCATCCGGGCTGTTCCCCAGCTCAGTTCATCGGGTCAGTTCAGGCTCGTCGGCGCGCGCGTCAGATCCGACGCCGGCAGTGACGGCAGCGTACGGATGATGGCCGTCTCGGAGCGAAGGAGTTTCAGCTCGTCGCGCAGGCGGGACGCCGTGTCGGGCGCCTGCAGCAGGCGCTGCTTCGTCGGGATGTCCAGCATCATCGCGGCGGCCACCAGATACGACACCACCGACGGCTCGTCCGGCAGGTCCCCGCCCGTCGACAGCGACCGCTCCCGCGCTCCCGCCAGCCGCTTCTGGTACTGCCGGAACGCCCGCAGCACCCCCTCGGCCAGCGCCCCCGCCTCGTCGCCCGGCTCCTCCGCCAACTCCTCCAGCTCGGCCGTGAGGAACGGCCCCGACGTGTCCACCGACAGCAGCCGCACCCGGGTCGTCCCGGTCGCCAGCACCTCGAACGTGCCGTCGGCCCGCTCCCGGATCGTCGCCGCGTCGGCCACACAGCCCACACCGTGGAACGCCTTGGCCGGGTCGGCGCCGAACCCGGCCGCCGCCCCCCGCTCGGGCACCGCCGTCGGGTCGGGCATACCGGGCGCGCTCGGCGCGACCTCGTGGCCGTCGCGGATCGCCACGACGGCGAAGCGGCGCGGTTCGTCCTCGGGGGTCTTCAGGAGCGTGCGCATCATGGCGCGGTAGCGCTCCTCGAAGATGTTCAACGGGAGCACGAGCCCCGGGAACAGCACCGTGTTCAGGGGGAAGAGCGGCAGCCGGACGGTGGTCACGACGCAAGAGCCTAATGGTCGCCGGACCCTGCCCGTCCGCCCCGCCCCTCCCCGGAGCCCCACTCAGTTGCGCCGCAGCAGCCGTGTCGCCCCCGCCGCGACCGTCGTGGCGAGGATCCAGCCGAGCAGGACCAGCGCGGCGGCGAGCCACTGCCAGCCGCCGTCCAGATGCCAGACACCCACCTGGCCAAGATCGATCACCGGCAGCAGCAGATCGAGGGCGAACAGCGCCGGGTTCCACGGCGGCGCACCGGCGCTGCCCCCCGTCCGGGGCCGCCCGGCGCAGGCGAAGGCCAGCGAGCCGGCCGCCCACAGCACCGCCATCCACACCGCGGCCCGCCCCGGCCGGTACCCGTAGGCCACCGTCAGGTCCTGCGCGTACCCCCAGAACTTCCCGGCCGGCGGCAGGGTCTCCCGGCGGCGGCGCTGCTTGGCGAGCAGCACCTCGCGCGCGTCCTCGTCCTCCCCGCCCGCCCGCAGCACGGCGGCGAGCCGCTCGTACGGCTCCGGGTGGTACTCGGCGGTCGCCGCGGCCACCCACTCCAGCCGCTCCGCCAGCGGGAACGGCCCCTGCGGCACCAGGTTCTCGTAGGCGAAGCCCGGCATGTGCAGATTGCCGGGGCCGGGCCAGCTGCTCGCCCGGTCGACCAGGTTGACGATCCGCGCGCCGGACAGCACCACCTTGCCGCGCTGCGGCCGCTCCCCGAGGAAGCGCAGCTCGGGCACCTGCACCCGGCGCAGCGACAGCTCCTGGTCGTCGGTGAGGGTGAACCGGGCGCGCTCCAGGTCGACGGCGTCCCCGAACCGGCCGTCGTCCAGCCGCACCCCGCCCTGGCACTCGAACTGCTGGATCCGCGTCCCGCGCGCGGGGGTGCGCCCGGCGAGCTGCGGGCCGCCGACGCCCGCCGGGGTCAGGTACAGCGTGCGCTCGACGGTCAGCTGCGGGGCGTTCAGCGCGAGCCGGGTGTACGGGTTGCGCAGCCGGGCGCCGCGCAGGCTCAGCGAGACGCCCACGTTCGCGCTGCGCAGGCTCAGCTCGCCGTGCGACTCCAGCATCTCCGCCTGGAGGTCCTGGCCGACGGTCATGCCGTCCCCGGCGATCGAGCGGCCGGTGTGGTCCCGGTACACGACGGCCTGGTTGAGCAGCAGGTCCGTACCGATGTGGGCGTCGGTCAACCGGATGCCGTTGTGGAAGCGGCAGCGCGGCAGATGCAGATCGCCCTCGATGTGCACCCGGGCCGCCTCCAGCCGCGGCACCGAGCAGTTCACCAGCCGCACCGTCCTGAACTGGGCCTCCGGCATCAGGACCTCCTGCTCGAAGCGGCAGCCGCGCAGCTCGACGTACGGCACCACCGCGCCGCCCGCGAGGTCCAGGCTGCCGCTGACCTGCACGCCGGTCAGCTTCAGCGCGGACACCCGGCCCGCGAGCGCGGGCGGGCCGTCCAGGAGCAGCCAGCACACGATGCGCGCCCGCACGGTCCGCTCGGGCCCCCACGGATGCCCGCCGTGCGGATCGTCGACGAGCGTGTCCCCGCTGCTCAGGTCGTACTCGCTGCCGTTGCGGAAGGCCTGCCACATGCCGGCCTCGGCGGCGGTCAGATCGTCCGGCAGGTCCCCGTCCCGGATGCCGGCCCCGTCGGTCACGGTGTGCTCTCCCCTCCCCGGCTGCTCAGCGGTTTCGTACTGCCGTTCATGCCCGCTGAGTGACGCCCCGAACGCTCAACGTGCAGCTGATCTTCAGGGTGCCGGTGCGGGGCGTGAGCGGGGTCTCGTATCAGCCACTGATACGCGCGAACGGCGCCCCGTCCGGGTCTGCGAGAATTGGGTGCGTGATCTCCCGAATCGATCTGCGCGGCGACGCCCTCCCGGAGGGCCCCGCCCTGCGCGACCTGCTGCCCCGAGCCGAGTTCGACGTTCAGGCTGCCCTCGAGAAGGTGCGCCCGATCTGCGAAGCCGTGCATCATCGGGGCGACGCGGCGCTGATCGACTTCGCCGAGAAGTTCGACGGCGTCAAGCTCGACCAGGTGCGGGTGCCGCCCGCTGCGCTCACCCGCGCGCTTCAGGAGCTCGACCCGGCCGTGCGCGCCGCCCTGGAGGAGTCCATCCGGCGTGCCCGGCTCGTCCACCGCGAGCAGCGCCGTACGACACACACGACCCAGGTCGTGCCCGGCGGTTCGGTCACCGAGAAGTGGGTGCCGGTCGAGCGCGTCGGCCTGTACGCGCCGGGCGGCCGCTCGGTCTACCCGTCGTCCGTGGTCATGAACGTCGTGCCCGCGCAGGAGGCCGGCGTCGAGTCGATCGCGCTCGCCTCTCCGGCGCAGGCCGAGTTCAACGGGCTGCCGCACCCGACGATCCTTGCCGCGTGCGCCCTGCTCGGCGTCGACGAGGTTTACGCCGCCGGCGGCGCGACGGCCGTGGCGATGTTCGCGTACGGCACCGAGTCCTGCCCGCCCGCCAACATGGTCACCGGCCCCGGCAACATCTGGGTCGCCGCCGCCAAGCGCTACTTCACCGGCAAGATCGGCATCGACGCCGAGGCCGGCCCGACCGAGATCGCGATCCTCGCCGACTCCACCGCCGACCCGGTGCACGTCGCCTCCGACCTGATCAGCCAGGCCGAGCACGACCCGCTGGCGGCGGCCGTGCTCGTCACCGACTCTCCCGAGCTGGCGGACGCGGTGGAGAAGGAGCTGGAGCCGCAGGTCGCGGCGACCAAGCACATCGACGACCGGATCGTCCCGGCGCTCAAGGGCAAGCAGTCCGCGATCGTGCTGGTCGACGGCGTCGACGAGGGCCTGCGGGTGGTCGACGCGTACGGCGCCGAGCACCTGGAGATCCAGACGGCCCAGGCGGCTCAGGTCGCCGACCGGGTGCGCAACGCGGGCGCCATCTTCATCGGCCCCTGGGCGCCGGTCTCGCTGGGCGACTACGCGGCCGGGTCCAACCACGTCCTGCCCACCGGCGGCTGCGCCTGCCACTCCTCGGGCCTGTCCGTGCAGTCCTTCCTGCGCGGAATCCACATCGTCGACTACACGAAGGACGCGCTGGCCGAGGTCGCGCATCACGTCGTGACGCTGGCGGAGGCGGAGGACCTCCCGGCGCACGGCGCGGCGATCAAGGCACGGTTCGGTTGGAAGGTTCCTGAAGGCAAGTGACTGGCATCGACGATCTCCCCGTACGGGACGAGCTGCGCGGCAAGTCCCCCTACGGCGCGCCCCAGTTGGACGTGCCCGTACGGCTGAACACCAACGAGAACCCGTACCCGCTGCCCGAGCCGCTGGTCGAACGGATCGCCGAGCGGGTGCGTGAGGCGGCCCGGAACCTCAACCGCTACCCGGACCGCGACGCGGTCGAGCTGCGCACCAAGCTCGCCGAGTACCTGACGAAGACCTCCGGCCACGAGGTCGGCCTCGCCAACGTCTGGGCGGCCAACGGCTCCAACGAGGTCATCCAGCAGCTGCTCCAGACGTTCGGCGGACCGGGCCGTACGGCCATCGGCTTCGAGCCGTCGTACTCGATGCACGGCCTCATCGCGCGCGGGACGGGCACCGGCTGGATCTCCGGTCCCCGGCGTGCGGACTTCACCATCGACCTCACCGCCGCCGAGCAGGCGATCGCCGAGCACCGGCCCGACGTCGTCTTCATCACCACCCCCAACAACCCCACCGGCAACGCGGTCTCCCGCGAGACGGTGGTGGCCCTGTACGAGGCCGCGCAGGCGGCGAAGCCGTCGATGGTCGTGGTCGACGAGGCGTACATCGAGTTCAGCCACGGCGACTCGCTGCTGCCGCTGCTGGCGGGCCGTCCGCATCTGGTGATCTCCCGGACCATGTCCAAGGCCTTCGGCGCGGCCGGCCTGCGCCTCGGCTATCTCGCCGCGGACCCGGCCGTCGTCGACGCCGTGCAGCTCGTACGGCTGCCGTACCACCTGTCGGCCGTCACCCAGGCGACCGCCCTGGCCGCCCTGGAGCACACCGACACGCTGCTCGGGTACGTCGAGCAGCTGAAGGCCGAGCGGGACCGGCTGGTCGCCGAACTGCGCGCGATCGGCTACGCGGTCACGGAGTCCGACGCGAACTTCGTGCAGTTCGGGCGGTTCCCGGACGCCCACGAGGCCTGGCGGAAGATCCTCGACCGGGGCGTCCTGGTCCGGGACAACGGCGTACCGGGGTGGCTGCGGGTCACCGCCGGGACGCCGGCTGAAAACGACGCGTTCCTGGACGCGGTCCGTGAGTTGAAGAAGGAGCAGAGCGCATGAGCCGCGTAGGACGCGTGGAACGGGTCACGAAGGAGACGTCGGTCCTCGTCGAGATCGACCTCGACGGCACCGGCAAGGTCGATGTGTCGACAGGGGTCGGTTTCTACGACCACATGCTCGACCAGCTCGGCCGGCACGGTCTGTTCGACCTGACCGTGAAGACCGAGGGTGATCTGCACATCGACTCGCACCACACCATCGAGGACACCGCCCTCGCGCTCGGCGCGGCCTTCAAGCAGGCGCTGGGCGACAAGGTGGGGATTTATCGATTCGGCAACTGCACGGTCCCGCTGGACGAGTCCCTGGCCCAGGTGACGGTGGATCTGAGCGGCCGTCCGTACCTCGTGCACACCGAGCCCGAGAAGATGGCGCCGATGATCGGCGAGTACGACACGACGATGACCCGGCACATCCTGGAGTCGTTCGTCGCCCAGGCGCAGATCGCGCTGCACGTGCACGTGCCGTACGGGCGCAACGCCCACCACATCGTGGAGTGCCAGTTCAAGGCGCTGGCGCGGGCGCTGCGGTACGCCTCCGAGCGCGACCCGCGCGCGGCCGGCATCCTCCCGTCGACGAAGGGCGCGCTGTGAACGGCACCTCGACCCTGCTGATCGTCGTCGGCCTCTTCCTGGTCGGCGGGATCATCTCCTTCGTCAAGCAGAAAATGCCGAAGGGCCTGATCGTGCTGCTCTCCATCGGCGCCGCGATGTGTCTGGTCGCGGGCGTGCTACGGCTGGAGGTGTGGAATTGAGCAACTCGAAGAGCGTCGTGGTCTTCGACTACGGCTTCGGCAATGTGAGGTCGGCCGAACGCGCCCTCGCGCGCGTGGGTGCCGACGTCGAGATAACGCGCGACTTCGACAAGGCCATGAACGCGGACGGCCTGCTGGTGCCCGGCGTGGGCGCCTTCGCCGCCTGCATGACGGGTCTGAAGGAGGCGCGCGGCGACTGGATCGTCGACCGGCGGCTGGCCGGCGGGCGCCCCGTGATGGGCATCTGCGTCGGCATGCAGATCCTCTTCGCCCGGGGCATCGAGCACGGCGTCGAGACCGAGGGCCTCGACGAGTGGCCCGGCGCGGTCGAGCCGCTGCAGGCCGACATCGTGCCCCACATGGGCTGGAACACCGTGGACGCGCCGCCCGACTCGGAGCTGTTCGCCGGCCTGGACGCGGACGCGCGCTTCTACTTCGTGCACTCCTACGCCGTCCACGACTGGAACCTTCAGACGCTCAACCCGGCGATGACCGCCCCCAAGGTGACCTGGTCGACGCACGGCAAGCCCTTCGTGGCCGCCGTGGAGAACGGCGCCCTGTGGGCCACGCAGTTCCACCCCGAGAAGTCCGGCGACGCCGGCGCGCAGCTGCTCACCAACTGGATCGGAACCCTGTAGAGACATGGCCAAGCTCGAACTCCTCCCCGCCGTCGACGTCCGTGACGGCCAGGCGGTCCGCCTCGTGCACGGCGAGTCCGGCACGGAGACCTCCTACGGCTCCCCCCTGGAGGCCGCCCTCGCCTGGCAGCGGGCGGGCGCCGAGTGGCTGCACCTGGTCGACCTGGACGCCGCCTTCGGCACCGGCGACAACCGCGCGCTGATCGCCGAGGTGACCGAGGCGATGGACATCAAGGTGGAGCTGTCCGGCGGTATCCGCGACGACGACACCCTCGCCGCCGCCCTCGCCACCGGCTGCACCCGCGTCAACCTCGGCACGGCCGCCCTGGAGACCCCCGAGTGGGTCGCCAGGGTCATCGCCGAGCACGGCGACAAGATCGCGGTCGGTCTCGACGTACGCGGCACGACCCTGCGCGGCCGTGGCTGGACCCGCGACGGCGGCGACCTCTACGAGACGCTGGAGCGCCTCAACAAGGAGGGCTGCGCGCGCTACGTCGTGACCGACATCGCCAAGGACGGCACGCTGCAGGGCCCGAACCTTCAGCTGCTGAAGAACGTCTGCGCGGCGACGGACCGCCCGGTCGTGGCCTCCGGCGGCGTGTCCTCGCTGGCCGACCTGCGGGCCATCGCCGAGCTCGTGCCGCTCGGTGTCGAGGGCGCGATCGTCGGGAAGGCCCTGTACGCGAAGGCGTTCACCCTGGAAGAGGCCTTGGAGGCAGTGTCGTCATGACGTCCGATGCCGTACGGCGGGTGCAGAGCGGAAGTCCCTGGGAGGAGTCCTTCGGTTCGGCAGGCGCCGTCGCGGCGGGCGACCGCGTCCTGGTGGCGGGCACGACGTCCTTCAAGGGCACGGTGCTGTACGGGGAGGGCGACCCGTACGAGCAGGCCAAGGTGGCCTTCACCAGCGCGATCGAGGCGATCGGCGAGTTCGGGCTCGGTGTCGGGTCCGTGATCAGGACCCGGATGTATCTCGCTCATCTGCGGGACGTCGACGAGGTGGGGCGGGCCCACAAGGAGCTGTTCGACTCCGTGCGGCCCGTGACGACCCTGCTGGTCGTGGAGGGCTTCGTCGACCCGAGGATCCTGGTCTCAGTGGAAGTGGAAGCATTCAGAGGAGCCGTGAACTCATGACCCTGGCGGTCCGAGTCATCCCCTGCCTGGACGTCGACAACGGCCGGGTCGTCAAGGGTGTCAATTTCCAGAACCTGCGCGACGCGGGCGACCCCGTCGAGATGGCGAAGGTGTACGACGCCGAGGGCGCCGACGAGCTGACGTTCCTGGACATCACCGCGTCCTCCGGCAACCGGGAGACGACGTACGACGTGGTGCGCCGCACCGCCGAGCAGGTGTTCATCCCGCTCACGGTCGGCGGGGGTGTGCGCACCGCCGAGGACGTGGACCGGCTGCTGCGGGCGGGCGCCGACAAGGTGGGCGTCAACACGGCCGCGATCGCGCGTCCGGAGCTGATCCGGGAGATCGCGGAGCGGTTCGGCCGGCAGGTGCTGGTGCTGTCCGTGGACGCCCGCCGGACCCCTTCGGGAAGCTTCGAGGTGACCACGCACGGCGGCCGCAAGGGCACCGGCATCGACGCCGTCGAGTGGGCGCACCGGGCCGCCGAGCTGGGCGCCGGTGAGATCCTGCTCAACTCGATGGACGCGGACGGCACCAAGGACGGCTACGACCTGGAGATGATCTCCGCAGTCCGCAAGCACGTCACCGTGCCGGTGATCGCCTCCGGCGGCGCGGGCAAGCTGGCCGACTTCCCGCCGGCCATCGCGGCCGGCGCGGACGCCGTCCTCGCGGCCTCGGTGTTCCACTTCGGCGATCTGCGCATCGGCGAGGTGAAGGAGACGCTGCGGGCGGCGGGTCACCTCGTACGGTGACGTAGGCCGCCACCGCCTCAGATGCCGAGCTGCTTGGCCTCCTCCAGCCGGGCGATGGCGTCCGCGTCGCCGTCCACGTCCACCTTGGCGGCGCTCTGCCGGCCGTAGACGAACAGCAGCAGCTCCGACGGCTCACCCGTCACCGTGACCACCGGGGTGCCGCGGTGGGCGACCGCCGTCTGGCCGTCGGGGCGGCGCAGCACCAGGCCCGTCGGAACGCCGCGGCCCATCAGGCGGGCGGTGCGCTCCAGCCGGGACCACAGGGCGTCCTGGAAGACCGGGTCGAGCTCGCGGGTCGTCCAGTCGGGCTGGGCGCGGCGGACGTCCTCGGTGTGGACGTAGAACTCGATCGTGTTCGACATCTCGTCGATCTGCTTGAGCTGGAAGGGTGAGAAGCGCGGCGGGCCGGTGCGGATGAGCTGGATCAGCTCCTCGTACGGCTTGTCCGTGTACTCCTCCATCACCTTCTCCAGGCGTGGCGCGAGCTGCTTGATCAGTATGCCGCCGGCGGCGTCCGGGCGGCGTTCGCGCACCACCACGTGCGCGGCCAGGTCACGGGTCAGCCAGCCCTCGCACAGGGTGGAGGCGTTCGGACCGGCGGTCTCCAAGAGGTCGGCGAGCAGAAGCCGTTCACGCTTGGCAAAGGTCGACATGGAGTCAGCCTACGACCGGGTATCCGTACCGCACAGTGGACAGCGCCCCGGGACTGTCGGTGCGGCGCGGCACAATGGCCCCATGACCAGTACGCCGCCGCCCAGCAGCCTCGACCCCGAGATCGCCACGCGCCTCAAGCGCAGCGCCGACGGGCTCCTGCCCGCCATCGCCCAGCAGTACGACACCGGTGAGGTGCTCATGTTGGGCTGGATGGACGACGAGGCGCTGCACCGCACGCTGACCACCGGCCGCTGCACGTACTGGTCGCGCAGCCGCCGGGAGTACTGGGTCAAGGGCGACACCTCGGGACACGTCCAGTACGTGAAGTCCGTGGCCCTGGACTGCGACGCCGACACCGTGCTCGTCAAGGTCGACCAGGTGGGTGCCGCCTGCCACACGGGCGCGCGCACCTGCTTCGATTCCGACGTCCTGCCGCTGGGTCAGTAGGGTCGGCCGCCATGGACCTCGAGACGTTCCGCAAGCTGGCCACCGACCGCCGCGTCATCCCCGTCACCCGCAAGCTCCTGGCCGACGGCGACACCCCGGTCGGGCTCTACCGCAAGCTCGCCGCCGAGCGCCCCGGCACCTTCCTGCTGGAGTCCGCGGAGAACGGCCGCTCCTGGTCCCGCTACTCGTTCGTGGGCGTCCGCAGCGCCGCCACGCTCACCGAGCGGGACGGCCACGTGCACTGGCTGGGCGAGCCCCCCGTGGGCGTGCCCGTCGAGGGTGACCCGCTGGCCGCCCTGCGCGCCACCGTCGAGGCCCTGCACACGCCCCACCAGGAGGGCATGCCGCCCTTCACCGGCGGCATGGTCGGCTACCTCGGGTACGACATCGTCCGCCGCCTGGAGAAGATCGGCCCCGGCGACCGGGACGACCTGCGGCTGCCCGAGCTGACCATGCTGCTGACCAGCGACCTGGCGGTCATGGACCACTGGGAGGGTTCCGTCCTGCTGATCGCCAACGCGATCAACCACAACGACCTCGACACCGGCGTCGACGAGGCCTACGCCGACGCCGTGGCCCGTCTCGACGCCATGGAGGCCGACCTCACGCGCGCGGTGGCCCAGCCGCCGGCCGTGCTGCCGCCCTCCGAGCTGCCCGAGTACAGCGCGCTGTGGGGCGGCCCCGACTTCCAGGAGGCCGTCGAGGACATCAAGGAACGCATCCGGGCCGGCGAGGCCTTCCAGGTCGTGCCCTCGCAGCGGTTCGAGACGCCCTGCACGGCGAGCGCGCTGGACGTCTACCGGGTGCTGCGGGCGACCAATCCCTCGCCGTACATGTACCTGCTCCGCTTCGACGGCTTCGACGTCGTCGGCTCCTCGCCCGAGGCGCTGGTCAAGGTCGAGGACGGGCAAGCCATGGTCCACCCCATCGCCGGCACCCGCCCCCGGGGCGCCACCCCGCAGGACGACCAGGCCCTGGCCGAGGAGCTGCTCGCCGACCCCAAGGAGCGCGCCGAGCACCTGATGCTGGTCGACCTGGGCCGCAACGACCTCGGCCGGGTCTGCGAGCCCGGCTCGGTGGAGGTCGTCGACTTCATGTCCATCGAGCGGTACTCGCACGTGATGCACATCGTCTCGACCGTGACCGGCCGGGTCGCGGCGGGCCGCACCGCCTTCGACGTGCTGACGGCCTGCTTCCCGGCGGGCACCCTCTCCGGCGCGCCCAAGCCGCGCGCGATGCAGATCATCGACGAACTGGAGCCGTCCCGGCGCGGCCTGTACGGCGGCTGCGTCGGCTACCTCGACTTCGCGGGCGACTCCGACACCGCCATCGCCATCCGCACGGCCCTGCTGCGCGACGGCACGGCGTACGTCCAGGCGGGCGCGGGCATCGTCGCCGACTCCGACCCGCTCGCCGAGGACACGGAGTGCCGCAACAAGGCGGCGGCGGTCCTCCGCGCGATCCACACGGCGAACCGGCTCGCACAATAGGGCGCTTCTCACGTGAACCCCGGGTGACGGTTCGGGCCGGGGGCAGGCGATAGTGGAGTACGTGACTGCTGTTCCTCACCCCCGTTCCCAAGGTTCCGGACCCGCGCGTGCCGGTCGGCGGAGTCTTGCCCTGGCCCTGCTGTGCGGTGCGCTCGGCGCGGCCGTGGCGTTGCTGGCCACCCGTCAGCAGTGGTCGGAGGGCACCGCGACGGTGGCCGGCGGCGCCTTCCCGCTGACCGCCAACGGCAGTGACGTCACCGGCGTCCCCGCCGCGCTCGCCATAGTGGGCCTGGCCGCGCTCGTCGCCGTCTTCGCCGTCCGCCGGGCCGGCCGCCTCGCGGTGGCCGGGCTGCTCGCGCTGTGCGGCGCCGGCACCGTCGCCGCCGCCCTGTTCGGCGCCTCCGACAGCTCCGCGCTCGACGAGAAGGCCGCCCAGGCCTCCGGTGACACCTCCGCCACCGTGGACGCCCTCACCCACACCGCGTGGCCGTACGCCGCGGCCGTGGGCGGCGCCCTCATCCTGCTCGCCGGACTGCTCGCCCTGCGCTACGGCCGCCTGTGGCCCGCGATGTCCGGCCGCTACGAGCGAGGCGGCGCCCCCCGCGCACGCCGCAGCGCCCCGTCCGTCGACCCCGACCGGCCCGAGGACCTCTGGAAGGCCCTGGACCGCGGCGAGGACCCGACGGGCACCGGCCCGGCGTAGGCACTGGACCACTGGCCCTGGTGTGGCGAAACAGACGCACCCGGGAGCAGCCCCCCGCGCATGACACACGCGCGCGTACGGGACAATGAACGACGAGCGTCAGGCTCACCCACGCATACGGCAACGAGGAGCAAGCAATGGCGGACAGCAGCCACGGGCACGGTCACACCCCCGCCGCCTGGACCGGTGTCATCATCATCTTCATCGGTTTCTGCGTCGCGGGCGCCTTCATGGTGATGGACAACCCGCTCGGCTTCTGGGGCGGCATGGCGATCGTGGTCGCGGGCGGTGTCGTCGGCGGCATCATGCGCGCGATGGGCCTGGGCGCGCCCAAGGCGCACCCCCTCAAGATGACGTCCTCCGCGCCGCAGCCCACGCGGACCGTGACCACGCGCGAGCCGGTCGCCGCCGAGAGCTGATCCAACCCGTACGGCCTTCCGCCGCGACCTCGTCGAGGGGCGGCCCGGTGCGACGCCGGGCCGCCCCTCGCGCGCGTCCGCACCCGGGCCGGGCACAATGCGGGGCATGAGCGCCGACAGCCGCAGCACCCCCACACGACGGCTGGCCGCCCCCGTCGGCATCCTCGCGGCCGTCGCCGCCGCCTTCGCCTACGTGGGCGCCGTGGACCCCAACGAACCCGGCCACTACCCCGTCTGCCCGCTACTGCGCTTCACCGGCCTGTACTGCCCCGGCTGCGGCGGCCTGCGCAGCGCCCACGCCGTCGTGCACGGCGACCTCCCGGCGGCGCTGCACGCCAACGCGATCGCCGTCGTCGGCTATCTGCTCTTCGCCGTGCTCTGGACCGTCTGGGTGGTCCGCGCGGCCCGCGGCCGACCGCTCCGCCTCGACCTGCGGTCCGTCCACCTGTGGACGGCGGGCGCGTTGCTGCTGCTCTTCACCGTTGTCCGGAACCTGCCCTTCGGTGGCTGGCTCCACCCTTGATCAACTGGCGGATGTCCAGGTAGTGGGACCGGCGTCAACCGGATGCGAGGCCTTCGCCCCGCTCCGGATACCATCGCAGTGACCACCGGTTTTCTTCTGGGAATGCCGCTTTAACAGTCAACCGTCTGGAAGGGGGCCACTCGCGTGAGTGTGCTCGACGAGATCATCGACGGAGTCCGTGCCGACCTCGCGGAGCGGCAGGCGCGCGTGAGCCTCGACGAGCTCAAGGAGCGCGCGGCGAAGGCCCCCGCCGCCAAGGACGGACTGGCCGCCCTGCGCGGCGAAGGCGTGCAGGTCATCTGCGAGGTCAAGCGGTCCAGCCCCTCCAAGGGCGCCCTGGCCGCGATCGCCGACCCGGCCGGCCTCGCCGCGGACTACGAGGCGGGCGGCGCGGCCGTCATCTCCGTCCTCACCGAACAGCGCCGCTTCGGCGGCTCCCTCGCCGACCTGGAGGCGGTCCGCGCGCGCGTGGACATCCCCGTACTGCGCAAGGACTTCATCGTCACCTCGTACCAGCTGTGGGAGGCCCGGGCGTACGGCGCCGACCTCGCGCTGCTGATCGTCGCGGCCCTCGACCAGCCGGCCCTGGAGTCCCTGATCGAGCGGGCGGTGTCCATCGGGCTCACCCCGCTCGTCGAGGTGCACGACGAGGACGAGGTCGACCGCGCGGTCGACGCGGGCGCCAAGCTCATCGGCGTCAACGCGCGCAACCTCAAGACGCTTGAGGTCGACCGCGGAACCTTCGAGCGGGTCGCCCCGGAGGTCCCGGAGGGCATCGTCAAGGTCGCCGAGTCCGGCATCCGCGGCCCGCACGACCTCATCGCCTACGCCAACGCGGGCGCCGACGCGGTCCTGGTCGGCGAGTCCCTCGTCACCGGCAAGGACCCCAAGACGGCGGTGTCCGACCTGGTGGCGGCGGGCGCACATCCCGCTCTGCGGCACGGCCGGGGCTGACCCCCGGTAGGCTGAGCGGCGATGACTTCGACGATCACCCTGGCGACCAGGGACCCGTACGCCCGCCTCGCGCGCGGCTGCAGGCCCCGAGGCTGCCGCGCCCCCGCCCGCCGGGTGCACGGCCGCCGGGTCCGGTATGTGATCGGCGACGAGCCTGGGCAGGTCAACGGCATGCGATGGCAGCAGCCGACCTAGAGGGGCGCGGGGCTCTGTTCGACGTGCGGCTACCGCCGCGCGGGCGCGACCAGCGACGCACGGCTCGCAGCCGACCGACAACCCCAGCCCTCAAAGGGGTGCGGGGAACTGCGCGACAAGCCACGGACGATCTGAGGCCGTACGACCAGCCCCGCCCCCACGGCGATTAGTGTCATTCCACACACTCACCGTGAGGCTCAAGCATGCCCAGCAACTTCTTCATCCCCGACCCGGAGGGTCAGGTCCCCAGCCCCGAAGGCTACTTCGGGGCGTTCGGCGGCAAGTTCATCCCGGAGGCCCTCGTCGCTGCCGTCGACGAGGTCGCCGTCGAGTACGACAAGGCCAAGCACGACCCCGAGTTCGCCCGCGAACTCGACGACCTGCTCGTCAACTACACCGGCCGCCCGAGCGCCCTCACCGAGGTGCCCCGGTTCGCCGAACACGCCGGTGGCGCCCGGGTGTTCCTCAAGCGCGAGGACCTCAACCACACCGGCTCTCACAAGATCAACAACGTGCTCGGCCAGGCCCTGCTCACCAAGCGCATGGGCAAGACCCGCGTGATCGCCGAGACCGGCGCCGGCCAGCACGGCGTCGCCACGGCCACCGCCTGCGCGCTCTTCGGCCTGGACTGCACGATCTACATGGGCGAGATCGACACCCGGCGCCAGGCCCTGAACGTGGCCCGGATGCGCATGCTCGGCGCCGAGGTCATCGCCGTGAAGTCCGGCAGCCGCACGCTGAAGGACGCCATCAACGAGGCCTTCCGCGACTGGGTCGCCAACGTCGACCACACCCACTACCTCTTCGGCACCGTCGCGGGCCCGCACCCCTTCCCGGCCATGGTCCGCGACTTCCACCGCGTGATCGGCGTCGAGGCGCGCCGCCAGCTCCTGGAGCGCGCCGGCCGCCTCCCCGACGCCGCCATCGCCTGCGTCGGCGGCGGCTCCAACGCCATCGGCCTGTTCCACGCCTTCATCCCGGACGCCGACGTACGCCTCATCGGCTGCGAGCCCGCCGGGCACGGTGTGGAGACCGGTGAGCACGCGGCCACCCTGACCGCCGGCGAGCCCGGCATCCTGCACGGTTCGCGGTCGTACGTCCTCCAGGACGAGGAAGGCCAGATCACCGAGCCGTACTCGATCTCGGCGGGACTCGACTACCCCGGCATCGGCCCCGAGCACTCCTACCTCAAGGACACCGGCCGCGGTGAGTACCGCGCCATCACCGACGACGCCGCGATGCAGGCCCTGCGGCTGCTGTCGCGGACCGAGGGAATCATCCCGGCCATCGAGAGCGCCCACGCCCTCGCCGGGGCGCTGGAGGTCGGGCGGGAGCTGGGCAAGGACGGGCTGATCGTGGTCAACCTGTCCGGCCGCGGCGACAAGGACATGGACACCGCCGCCCGCTACTTCGACCTGTACGACACCGACGCCGAGGTCGCCAAGGACGCGTCCGGCACCGCCGAGATCGAGGGGGACGCCAAGTGAGCGGGAACATTCAGCTGCTGAGCGACACCCTCGCCGCGACGAGGTCCGAGGGACGTTCCGCCCTCATCGCCTACCTCCCGGCCGGGTTCCCGACCGTGGACGGCGGCATCGAGGCGATCAAGGCCGTCCTCGACGGCGGCGCCGACGTCGTGGAGGTCGGGCTGCCGCACAGCGACCCCGTCCTGGACGGCCCGGTCATCCAGACCGCCGACGACATCGCCCTGCGCGGCGGCGTGAAGATCGCGGACGTCATGCGCACCGTCCGCGAGGCGCACGAGGCCACCGGCAAGCCGATCCTCGTCATGACCTACTGGAACCCCATCGACCGCTACGGCGTCGAGCGCTTCACCGCCGAGCTCGCGGAAGCGGGCGGCGCCGGCTGCATCCTGCCCGACCTGCCCGTCCAGGAGTCGGCGCTGTGGCGGGAGCACGCCGAGAAGCACGGCCTGGCGACGGTCTTCGTGGTGGCGCCGAGCAGCAAGGACGAGCGGCTCGCGCAGATCACCGCGGCGGGCAGCGGTTTCGTGTACGCCGCCTCGCTGATGGGCGTCACGGGCACCCGCGAGTCGGTCGGCGCGCAGGCCCAGGACCTGGTCCAGCGGACCCGGGCCACCGGCACCGACCTGCCGGTCTGCGTCGGGCTCGGCGTCTCCAACGCGGCGCAGGCCGCCGAGGTGGCCGGCTTCGCCGACGGCGTGATCGTCGGCTCGGCCTTCGTCAAGCGGATGCTGGACGCGCCGGACGACGCGGCCGGCGTCGAGGCGGTCCGCGCGCTCGCGGGTGAGCTGGCGAAGGGCGTGCGCGGACAGGCGTAGGCGGGCCCGCAATACATACGGGTGCAAAGCGGGAAGTCATACGGGTCCCTCGTACGGGTGGACCTGGGACCGGGGAGGCGCGGTGCGCCTCCCCGGTTCGTTCTGCGGGGTGTGAGCGAGAAGAACCGTGACGGAAAGCGCACCGCCCGGGAGCGGCTGGCGGTCGAGCGTGAGAAGCAGAAGGCCGCGGAGAAGCGCCGACGGGCGCTGATCGTGAGCGCGGCGGTCGTGGGCGTCCTGGGCCTGGCCGCGGTGATCGGCGTGATCGCCGCGAACGCCGGCAAGGACGAAGGCGACAGCGCGGGCCCGGTCGTGGCGCCCTCGGGGGCCAACGGCGAGGACGACCTCGCCATCCCGGTCGGCAAGGACACCGCCAAGTCGACGCTCACGGTGTGGGAGGACTTCCGCTGCCCGGCCTGCCAGTCCTTCGAGCAGGATTACCGCTCGACGATCCACGAGCTGACGGACGCCGGCCAGCTGAGAGTGGAGTACCGGCTGGCCACGATCATCGACGGCATGACGCGCGGCAGCGGCTCCCGCAACGCGGCCAACGCCGCCGCCTGTGCACAGGACGCGGGAAGGTTCACGCCGTACCACGACGTGCTCTACGACAACCAGCCGCCGGAGCCCGACGACGCCTTCGCGGACAACGGCAAGCTGATCGAGCTGGCCGGGAAGGTCGACGGCCTGGACACGCCCGCGTTCCGCAAGTGCGTCGAGGACGGCACGCACAACAGCTGGGTCGACAAGTCCAACGAGGCCTTCGCCAGGGGCGGCTTCTCCGGCACGCCGACCGTGCTGCTCAACGGCAAGAACATCTACGAGGACCGGACGATGACGCCCGCGAAGCTGAAGCAGCTGGTGCAGGAGGCCGCGCGCGGGTGAGCCGCGGGCCGGGCCCGTTATGGAGCCGTAGCCGGGCCGCCCGACAACGGGCCTGCCCGGCACGGTAGCGTCGACCTTGCCATGGAACTTGCCTACATCCCCAGCCCGTCGCGCGGAGTGCTGTACCTCGGCCCCATCCCGCTGCGCGGTTACGCGTTCTGCATCATCCTCGGCGTCTTCGTGGCCGTGTGGTACGGCAACAAGCGCTGGATCGCCCGCGGTGGCCGGTCCGGCACTGTGGCCGACATCGCGGTCTGGGCGGTGCCGTTCGGCCTGGTCGGCGGCCGGCTCTACCACGTGATCACGGACTACGAGCTGTACTTCAGCGAGGGCCGTAACTGGGTGGACGCCTTCAAGATCTGGGAGGGCGGCCTCGGCATCTGGGGCGCGATCGCGCTGGGCGCGGTCGGCGCGTGGATCGGCTGCCGCCGGCGGGGCATCCCGCTGCCCGCGTACGCCGACGCCGTCGCGCCCGGTATCGCGCTGGCGCAGGCGATCGGCCGCTGGGGCAACTGGTTCAACCAGGAGCTGTACGGGCGGGAGACCGACCTGCCGTGGGCGCTGCACATCACGTCCACGGCGGACGGGCGCGTGCCGGGCTACTACCACCCGACGTTCCTGTACGAGTCCCTGTGGTGCATCGGCGTCGCGCTGCTGGTGATCTGGGCCGACCGGCGGTTCAACCTCGGCCACGGCCGGGCGTTCGCGCTGTACGTCGCCTCGTACTGCGCGGGCCGGTTCTGGATCGAGTACATGCGGGTCGACGACGCCCACCACATCCTCGGCCTGCGGCTGAACAACTGGACCGCGCTGCTGGTCTTCCTGCTGGCCGTGGTCTACATCGTGCTGTCCGCCAGGAAGCGGCCGGGGCGGGAGGCCGTGGTCGAGCCGGGCGTCTCCGACGGTGAGGCCGGGTCCAAGGCCGACGGTGCCGGTGACGTCGACGGTGAGGCCGGGTCCAAGGCCGACGCTGCCGATGACGCCGACGGTGCGGACGTCGAGACCGACGTGGCCGAGGACGAGGCGGGGTCGGCGACCAAGAAGACCTGACGGTCGGTCGTACGTCGGCGAGGGCGCTCGGAGTTTTTCCGGGCGCCCTCGTTGTGTGTCGGGAAGGTCAGTCGCGGTGGGCCAGTGCCAGGGTTCGGGTTGCCTCCGTGACCACCGCCGCGTCGATGAACGTGCCGTCGGGGAGGGCCTGCGCCGAGCTGTTGGTGGCCGCTGCCTTGACGATGGTCTCGGCCTTCTCGATCTCGTCCTGGGTGGGAAGGTAGGCCCGTTCGATGATCGGGAGCTGGCGGGGGTGGATGGCGGCTCGGCCCAGGAACCCCAGGGCCCGGCCGTGCGCGCAGGTCGCCGCCAGGCCGTCCAGGTCGCGGACGTCCGGGTGGACCGACTGGGGCGGCGGGGCGAGGGCCGCCGCCCGCGCCGCGTTGATGATGCGGGAGCGGGGCCAGTCGAGGCCGCTGTCGCAGCGTACGCCGAGGTCGGCCCGTAGGTCCGCCTCGCCGAGGGAGATGCCGCGCAGGGCCGGGTGGGCGGAGGCGATGGCGTAGGCGTTCTCGATGGCGAGCGCGGATTCCAGCAGCGCGTACAGGGGTGGTCGGCTGCCGTCGGCGCCTGTTCGTTGCGCCGTGTCCGTGATGTGGCGGGGCGACGTCACCTTCGGCAGGCGCAGGCCCGACACGCCGGGGAGGGCGGCCAGCGTCTTCAGGTCCGTGTCGGCCCATGGGGTGGCCGGGGCGTTGACGCGGACGTGGACCGGGGTGGGGTGGTCCGGCTCGGAGAGGAGTTCCGCGGTGGCGGCTCGGGCGTAGTCCTTGCGGTCGGGGGCGACCGCGTCCTCCAGGTCGATCACGACGACGTCGGCGCCCGCGACGAGCGCCTTGCGCACCACATCGGGGCGGTCTCCGGGGGCGTACAGCCAGGTCAGGGGGGTCACAGGGCGCCCTCCGCGCGGAGGGCGGCCAGTTCGGCGGGGGTCAGGCCCAGTTCGCTGAGGACCTCTTCGGTGTCCGCGCCGTGCGGGCGGCCCGCCCAGCGGATGGAGCCGGGGGTGGCGGAGAGGCGGAAGAGGACGTTCTGCATGCGCAGGGCGCCCAGGTCGGGGTCGTCGACGGTGGTGATGGTGTCCAGGGCCGCGTACTGGGGGTCGGTCATCACGTCCCGTACGTCCTGGATCGGGGCCACCGCCGCCTCCGCCTTCTCGAAGGCCGCGAGGACCTCGTCGCGGCTGCGTTCGGCGATCCAGCTGCCGACCGCCTCGTCGAGGACGTCCGCGTGGCGGGCGCGGTCGGCGCCGGTGGCGAACCAGGGCTCGTCGATCAGGTCGGGCCGGCCGACCAGGCGCATCACGCGTTCGGCGATGGACTGGGCCGAGGTGGAGACCGCGACCCAGCTGCCGTCGGCCGTGCGGTAGGTGTTGCGCGGGGCGTTGTTCTGGGAGCGGTTGCCGGTGCGGGGCTGGACGTGGCCGAGCTGGTCGTACCAGATGGGGTGCGGGCCCAGGACCGTGAGGATCGGTTCGATGATCGCCATGTCGACGACCTGTCCCGCGCCGGTCCGGTCGCGGGCGGCGAGGGCGGTCAGCACGGCGTACGCCGTGGCCAGGCCGGCGATGGAGTCGGCGAGGCCGAAGGGCGGGAGGGTCGGGGGCGCGTCGGGTTCGCCGGTGATCGCGGCGAAGCCGCTCATCGCCTCGGCGAGGGTGCCGAAGCCGGGGCGGTGGGCGTAGGGGCCGAACTGGCCGAAGGCGGTGACGCGGGTCAGGATCAGGCGGGGGTTGGCGGCGGAGAGTTCCGGCCAGCCGAGGTCCCACTTCTCCAGGGTGCCGGGGCGGAAGTTCTCGATGACGACGTCCGCGTCGGCGGCCAGGCGGCGCAGGGTGGACTGGCCGCCGGGCTTGGAGAGGTCGAGGGTGATCGTGCGCTTGTTGCGGCCGAGGTGTTTCCACCACAGGCCGATGCCGTCCTTGGCGGGTCCGTGGCCCCGGGACGGGTCCGGTTTCGTGGGGTGCTCGATCTTGATGACGTCCGCGCCGAAGTCACCGAGGAAGGTGGCGGCGAGGGGGCCGGCGAAGAGGGTGGCCAGGTCCAGGACGCGGAGGCCGGTGAGGGGTGGGGTGTGCGTGGGGGATGAGGTCTGCGTGCTCATTGCGTGAACTGGGCCTCGATTTCTGAGCGGTACGGCATGGAGGCGGAGGCGCCTTCGCGCTGGACGGAGAGGGCGGCGGCCGCGGCGGCCCAGGTCAGCGCCTCGCGCATGGGACGGCCCTCGCAGAGGGCGACGGCGAGGGTGCCGGCGAAGGTGTCGCCTGCGCCGGTGGAGTCCACGGCGGTGACCTGCGGGGCCGGGACGGTCAGCGGCGCGGCGCCGCGGGAGACGTGGAGGCTGCCCGCCGCACCGAGGGTGACGACCACCTCGGGTACCTGGTCGAGCAGGGCGGTGGCCGCCTCGCGCGGGTCGGGGATGCCGGTGAGGGTGGCCGCCTCGTGCTCGTTGGGCACCAACAGGTCGACGCGGGTGAGGAGTGCACGGGGCAGCGGCCGGGCGGGAGCGGGGGTGAGGACCGTACGGACGCCGTGGGCCCGGGCCGTTCGGGCGCCCGCGACGACCGCGGGGAGCGGGATCTCCAGCTGGAGGAGCAGGGCGTCGGCGGAGGAGATCAGGCCCTCGTCGCCCGGCACGAGGTGGTCGACGGTGCCGTTGGCGCCGGGGACCACGACGATCGCGTTGCCGCCCTCGTCGTCGACCACGATGTGGGCCGTGCCGGAGGGGCCCTCGGTGGTGCGCAGGTGGTCGGTGTTCACGCCGGAGTGTTCCAGGGTGGCGCGCAGGCGGGTGCCGAACGGGTCGTTGCCGACGGCGCCGATCATCGAGACGGTGGCGCCCGCGCGGGCGGCGGCGATCGCCTGGTTGGCGCCCTTGCCGCCGGGGATCGTACGGAACTCCCGTCCCGTCACGGTCTCGCCGCGCTGCGGGGCCTTCTCGACGTACGCGACGAGGTCCATGTTCGTGCTGCCGAGGACGGCGATACGGGTCATGGGCGGGTCGCCTCCACATGCGTGAGGTGGGCGAGCGTGTCGAAGCCGGTGCCGTCGAGGTCCGCGATGGAGGTGGCGAGGCGGTTCTTCAGAGGGGTCGTCCAGCGGTCGGGGAGTGCGCTGGGCGTGCCGGTGAGGAGGGCGGCGATGCTGCCGGCCGTCGCGCCGTTCGAGTCGGTGTCCCAGCCGCCGGACACGGCGCGGCAGATGGCGCCCGTGAAGTCGCCGTTCGCGTGGGTGAGGGCGGCGGCGATCAGGGCGGTGTTGGGGATGGCGTGGACCCAGTGGTGGGCGGCGTGGTGGGCGTGGAGTTCGTCCACGACCGTGTCGAAGTCGTCGTGGGACTGCGCCAGTTGAATGGCGTGGCGGACCGCGTTGGCCAGGCGGGAGTGCGGGGGGACGACGGTGAGGCCGGTGCGCAGGCTGGTGTGGACGTCGGCGGTGCCGGTCGCCGCGGTGGCGATGGTGGCGGCGGTGAACATCGCGGCGTAGACGCCGTTCGCGGTGTGGGTGAGGGTGGCGTCCCGGTGGGCCTGTTCGGCCGCCGCGGCGGGGTCGCCGGGGTTGGTCCAGCCGTGGACGTCGGCGCGGATGAGGGCGCCGATCCACTCGCGGAAGGGGTTGCGGTGGCGGGCGGTGTGCGGGGGCTCGATGCCGGTGAGGAGGTTGCGGTAGGCGACGCGTTCCGCGGTGAAGGCGCGGCCGGCGGGGAGTTCGTCGAGCCAGAGGGTGGCCACGTCCGTGGTGGTGAAGCGTCTGGTGTGCCGCTGGAGCAGGAGGAGGTTGAGCAGGGCGTAGTTGAGGTCGTCGTCCTCGGGCATGCCGTCGATGTTCTCGGCGAGGGAGGTGTCGGCCGAGCGGCGGTTCCAGGGGTAGGTGTCGAGGAGGGGCTGGGGGACTCCCCGGGCCGTGAAGTAGGCGCTGAGGGGCCAGTTGCCGGTGGCCTGGGCGAGTTGGCGGATGCCGGTGAGGGGGAGCTTCTCGACCGGCTTGCCCAGCAGACAGCCGACGGCCCGGCCCAGCCAGGCGGCGTGCAGGCGGGACTCCAGGTCGACCGGGGGTCCGGGCGCGCGGTCCGACGACGGCCAGTTCGGGCACAGGGACTTGATCTTCGCCAGGCCTGTCGGCTCCCGGTCCGCCAGCAGGCTCGGCAGGTCCGCCAGTTCGTCCAGCAGGTCCTCCGCCAGCTGGCGCAGATAGCGGGAGGCCGGTCCCGGGGAGGCGCCCGCGCGGGTCGGGGCCTCGGGGCCGCCCGCCGCCTGCCAGCGTTTCTCGATGGCCGTCGGCCGTCGGCCGTCCTGATGTGCCTGGCGGATTTCGTGGCCGATCAGGTCCTCGGGCTGGACCCAGGTCAGGCGGAGCATGCGGTGCCTCCCAACGCGGTGAACAACTGCTCGTGGGTACGGCGCCGGCGTACGTCCCGTTTGAAGATCTCGGCTGTGACTTCGCTGAGCGTTCGCGCCGGTTCCCACAGGTCGAGACGGCTGGCCTCCGCCACCGTCTTCGACCACTCCTCCGGCACCGGCGAGCCCAATGCCCCCGCCAGGGCGCCCGCCATCGTGGCGATCGAGTCGCAGTCCCGGCCGTAGTTCACCGAACCCAGGACCGCCTGCCGGTAGTCGCCGCCCGCGACCAGCAACATGCCCAGCGCGATGGGGAGTTCCTCGATCGAGTGCAGCCGGGACGGGCGGCGGGCGCCGAGCGAGGGGGCCCGGTAGTCGGGGCCCACCGTGTCGTACGGGGCAACCGCCTCGCGCAGCGCAGCCAGGGCCGACTCGAAGTCGGTGTATCCGGACGCCGTTTCGCACACTGCCTCGATCGCCGCCCGCGTACCGTCCTTCGCCCACTCCAGGCTTGCCGTCACGACCGACTCCGGTGTCGCCCCGGGGACGCACGCCGCCGCCACGGCCGCCGCGAAGACGCCCGCCGCCTCGCGGCCGTACGACGACTGGTGGGCGCCCGCGACGTCCAGCGCCTCGGTGTACGCGCCCGCCGGGTTGGCCGCGTTGACCAGGCCGACCGGGGCCATGTACATCGCGGCACCGCAGTTGACGATGTTGCCGACGCCAGCCTCCCGGGGGTCGACGTGACCGTAGTGCAGCCGGGTCACCAGCCACTTCTCCGCCAGGAAGATCCGGTGCAGGGGAAGGGCCTGCGACTCCAGCTCCGGGATCCAGCGCGGGGTGCCGATCAGGTCCGGGACCAGGTGGTCGGCGACGGCGTAGGCGTCGAGGTGGTCGCGGACCTGGGCGTAGACCCGTACCAGCGCGTGGGTCATCAACGTGTCGTCGGTGACGTGGCCGTCGCCCTTGTGGTACGGCGCGATGGGGCGGGCGGTGCGCCAGGCGTCGCCGTTCCAGGGGCCGACGATGCCGTGGACGCGGCCGCCGTGGCGTTCGGCGATCTGGTCGGGGGAGTAGCCCTCGACGGGGCCGCCGAGGGCGTCGCCGACGGCCGCGCCGACGAGGGCGCCGGTGATTCGGTCGTCGAGGTCGGTCCGGTCGTTGGGGTCGATCCGCTCGTTGCGAGAGTCTGCTCGGCTTTCTTCTCCTTTGGGGGTCATGAGCCGAATCATCCCCCTGGCGGGGCCGGTTGTGCGGCTTCCAGGAGTTCGGCGAGTTCCACGAGGTCGGTGCCGGTGAGGCGGGGGAGTACGCAGCCGGAGAGATGGCGGCAGGTGTCGCGCCAGGACGCCGGGATCGACTTGCCGCCACCGAGCGTGCCGGTGAGGGCGCCCGCGAGGGCCGGGGCCGAGTCCGCGACGCGGGAGAGACAGGCCGCCGCGGGGACCGCCTCCGCGATCCGGCCGTGGGCGGCGACGGTGAGCGCGAGGGCGACCGGGACCGTCTCGGCGGCGGCGATGCCGTAGCTGTAGACGTGGTCCACGATCTGGTGTTCCAGGAGGGGGATCAGCGCGAAGGCGCTGACGGCGTCCGCCGCGAGTCTCAGGGCGTGGCGGGCGTTGCGGCCGATCTCCGTCTCCTCGGGCAGTTCGGCGAGCGCGGCTGTCACGCAGGTGCGCTGGTTCGCGCCGGCCAGGGCGAGGGACACGGCGGCGGCCATCGCGCGGGCGCCGTGCACGCCGTCGCCGTCCTGGGTGTAGCGGGCGTCGAACTCGGCGAGGGACGCGGCGAGCGTGGGGTCGCCCGGGTGAGCGACGGCCAGCACGCAGGCGCGTACGCAGGCCGCGTCGTCGAAGTAGTGCGGGTTGTCGTGGCCGGTGGCGGGCGGGCGCAGGCCGGCGGCGAGGTTGCCGAGGCCGGCCCGGACGGAGATGCGGGCGCGCAGCGGGAGGACGGCGGACTCGACCTCGGGGGCGCGTTCGGCCGCGGCGGCGACCTCGCTGGCCACGGCGGTCCAGGTGAGGTCGATGGCGGCGCGTACCCGGCGTTCCCGGCTGAGGTCGCCGAGGGTGGTGTCGTCGCCGGCCCGCAGCACCGCCTCCGCCGCGAACACCGCCCACTCGGCGTCGTCGGAGGGGCCGAGGCGGAGGGGTTCGGGGGGTTGGTTGAGGGCGATGGGGACGGGGAGGGTGGTGGTCGCGTTGTGCTCGGCGAAGGTGTCGAGTTCGCGGGTGAGGCGGCGGGTCCATTCGGGCATGCGGGCGGCTCGGTGGCGGGCGGCGGGCCAGCCGGCGGCGTCGCCCGCGGCGAGGCCCAGTAGGAGGCCTTCGATTCGGGCGCGGGTGCGGGTGCGGGTGGGGTGTTTGTGGGCCTCGACTTCGCCTTCGGCTGGGTGTTTACCACCCGCACCGCCCGTGCGGGTTTCGTGGTCGGGTGCGGGTGGCCCCTGTGGGGAGTTCTCGCCGTCGGCGGCCGCGGGATCGAATCGGTCGCGCAGAGTCTTTGTGTCGTCCCATGGGGGCGGTGGTGTCATGACGGCACCTCCGGCGTCAGCAGGTCCGCCACGTCCAGTACGTGGTGGCCGGCCATCGACGGCAGGCAGCTCCCGCGTGCCGGGCCGATCGGTGCCGCCCACTCCGCCGGGATCGCGGACTCGCCCTGCGTCGCGCCCGCCAGGGCGCCGGCGACGGCGGCGGTCGTGTCGGCGTCGCGGCCCATGTTGACGGCCGTGAGCACCGCCTCCTTGAAGTCGCCGTCGGCCGCCGCGTACGCGCCGAAGGCGAGGGCGACGGCCTCGGGGGCGAGGTCGGTCCACGGGTAGCCGCCGATGACCACGGCGGAGCGGACCGCGCGTTCGCCGTGGTGGGCGACGGCGACGGCGCGGCGCAGGGAGCGGGCGGTCCAGGAGTCGTCCGGTACGACGGCGAGGGCGGAGGCGACCACGGCGATGGGCGGGGCGCCCGCCATCGCCGCCGCGACCCCGGCGGCGACCGCCTGGCCGCCGTAGATGCCCTCGCCGTCGTGACTGACCGAGCCGTCGATCGCGACCAGGCGGGCCGCTTCGGCGGGGCGGCCCGCGGCGAACACGCCGAAGGGCGCGGCGCGCATGGCGAGGCCGTCGCTCCAGGCGTGGCGGTGCTGGGCGGAGATGGGCGCGGCGAGGCCGCGGCGGAGGTTCTCCAGGGTGCCGCGCTCGCTGAAGCCCGCGCCCCGGAACTGGCCCTCGGCGCGGTCCGCGATCCAGGCGTGCCAGGCGGCCTCCGCGTGCGCGGGTGTGAGTGCGGAGCCGTGCCGGGCGAGCAACAGGCCCGAGAAGATCGCGTACTCGGTGTCGTCCGTGCCCGACGGGCGGTCGGTGACGTAGCCGGTGATACGGCCCCAGCGGGCGCGGATCTCGGAGGGCTTCATGTTCTCGGCGGGGGCGCCCAGGGCGTCGCCGACGGCGAGACCGAGCAGGGCGCCGCGGGCCCGGGCGCGGAGTTCGGCGGCGTCCTCGGGGGCCGGGACCGAGGGAACGCAGGCGATCGATGGCATCGCGGCCTCTCCTCTCAGGGCTCTGCCAGAAGCACCTCGGGGCCTTTCGCTTGAAGGCACCTCTCAAGGCGCGGAACCCTTTGCGGAACTGTCCCCGGTGCGGTGTGCCGCGCAGCCTCACAGGCCTCAGCGTCACCCGGTCGACATTTGAGCGCCTGCTGATTCTGATGAGCGTAGAACGGTAAAACCGCAGGTTAGCCCAGCCTTTCCTTGCTGGCGGGGCTGGAATTCCGGGCGTAGTCTGGCCGTTGTCGAAAAGTAGAACTCGTCCAAACAAGCCTTTTGGGGGACCGGCATGGCCATCATCGAGACCGAGGCGGCGCTGCACGAGGCGCATCGCGACAACCACACGCACCGGGATGTGAACGGCGGCTGGCTGCGCCCCGCCGTCTTCGGCGCGATGGACGGTCTGGTCTCCAACCTCGCTCTGATGACCGGTGTCGCGGGCGGTGCGGTCGGTCAGCAGACGATCGTCCTGACCGGGCTCGCGGGCCTCGCCGCCGGTGCCTTCTCCATGGCCGCCGGTGAGTACACGTCGGTGGCCTCGCAGCGCGAGCTGGTCGAGGCCGAGCTGGACGTCGAGCGGCGCGAGCTGCGCAAGCACCCGAAGGACGAGGAGGCCGAGCTCGCCCGGCTCTACGAGACGCGCGGCGTCGAGCCGGCGCTGGCCCGTGAGGTGGCCCGGCAGCTGTCCAAGGACCCCGAGCGGGCGCTGGAGATCCACGCCCGTGAGGAGCTCGGCGTCGACCCCGGGGATCTGCCGTCGCCGCTGGTCGCCGCGGTGTCGAGCTTCGGCTCCTTCGCGCTGGGGGCCCTGCTCCCCGTACTGCCCTATCTGCTCGGGGCCACCGCGCTGTGGCCGGCGGTGCTGCTCGCGCTGCTCGGGCTGTTCGGATGCGGTGCCGTGGTGGCCAAGGTGACCGCGCGGACCTGGTGGTACAGCGGGCTGAGGCAGCTCGCGCTCGGTGGCGCGGCGGCCGGTGTGACATACGCCCTGGGCAGTTTGTTCGGAACGGCCGTAGGATAAAGAGGCTCGGACTTATGCGTTGGGCCGCATAAATAGCCGTTACTTGCTGGTTTCGAGTGCTTAACCACTGGGCATGAGCCGTAAGCGCTGTGGGCAATGAGGCTTGCGGCGCGCCCCCGGGTGAGCGACGCTGCTGTCCGGTTCTTTTGGACCGACGGACATGGATCTGTCCGCTCCGGTCCCCACATACCTCCGCCGCCCGTGCGCGGTACCCAAGCCGCGACCTGCGGCGTCCGCATGCTGGAACGGTGCTTCCGGTTCCCGAGAACCGCTCCATCATGTAACCTGCACGAAATTTTGATCTCACGCAGAGGGCCAGCGTCGTCCCTCGGCACTTGAACATGCCACATGACGACGGGAGAGCCGATGCGTACGCCGCGCCAGCCGTCCCAGCAGACCACGAATGGCCAGAACTGGTCGTTCATGGATGCTCGCCCTGCTGCGCAGGGTATGTACGACCCCCGCAACGAGCACGACGCCTGTGGCGTCGGCTTTGTGGCCACCCTCACCGGTGAGGCGAGCCATGCGCTGGTCGAGCAGGCGCTCACGGTGCTGCGCAACCTGGAGCACCGTGGGGCCACCGGCTCCGAGCCGGACTCCGGTGACGGCGCGGGCATCCTCGCCCAGGTGCCGGACGCCTTCTTCCGTGAGGTGGCCGGATTCGATCTACCACAGGCCGGTGGCTACGCCGTCGGTATCGCCTTCCTGCCGGAGGACGGCACCGACGAGGCCGTCTCACAGATCGAGACGGTCGCGGCCGACGAGGGCCTGACCGTCCTCGGCTGGCGCGAGGTCCCCGTCGCCCCCGAACTGCTCGGCGCCACCGCCCGCTCGACGATGCCCGCCTTCCGGCAGCTGTTCGTCACCGACGGCTCGTCGGAGGGCATCGCGCTCGACCGCAAGGCCTTCGTGCTGCGCAAGCGCGCCGAGCGCGAGGCCGGCGTCTACTTCCCGTCGCTGTCCGCGCGGACGATCGTCTACAAGGGCATGCTGACCACGGGCCAGCTGGAGCCCTTCTTCCCGGACCTGTCCGACCGCCGCTTCGCCTCCGCGATCGCGCTCGTGCACTCCCGGTTCTCCACGAACACGTTCCCGTCGTGGCCGCTGGCGCACCCGTACCGCTTCGTCGCGCACAACGGTGAGATCAACACCGTCATGGGCAACCGCAACTGGATGCGGGCCCGTGAGTCCCAGCTGTACTCCGAGCTGTTCGGCTCCCCGGAGAAGCTGGAGCGGATCTTCCCGATCTGCACCCCCGCCGCGTCCGACTCCGCGTCCTTCGACGAGGTGCTCGAACTGCTGCACCTCGGCGGCCGTTCGCTCCCGCACTCGGTGCTGATGATGATCCCCGAGGCGTGGGAGAACCACGACTCCATGGACCCGGCCCGGCGCGCCTTCTACCAGTTCCACTCCACGATGATGGAGCCCTGGGACGGCCCGGCCTGCGTCACCTTCACCGACGGCACCCAGGTCGGCGCCGTTCTCGACCGCAACGGCCTGCGCCCCGGCCGCTACTGGGTCACCGACGACGGCCTCGTCGTCCTCGGCTCCGAGGTCGGCGTCCTCGACATCGACCCCTCCAAGGTCGTCCGCAAGGGCCGCCTGCAGCCCGGCCGCATGTTCCTCGTCGACACCGCCGAGCACCGGATCATCGAGGACGACGAGATCAAGGCGACCCTCGCCGCCGAGCAGCCCTACGCCGACTGGCTGGACGCCGGCGAGATCGAGCTGGGCGACCTGCCCGAGCGCGAGCACATCGTGCACACCCACGCCTCGGTCACCCGCCGCCAGCAGACCTTCGGCTACACCGAGGAGGAGCTGCGCGTCATCCTGGCGCCGATGTCCAAGACCGGCGCCGAGCCGATCGGTTCGATGGGCACCGACTCGCCGATCGCGGCCCTCTCCGACCGCCCGCGGCTGCTCTTCGACTACTTCACCCAGCTGTTCGCGCAGGTCACCAACCCGCCGCTGGACGCCATCCGCGAGGAGCTGGTCACCTCGCTGCGCAGCTCCCTCGGCCCGCAGGGCAACCTGCTGGAGCCGACGGCCGCCTCCTGCCGCAGCGTCGTGCTGCCCTTCCCGGTGATCGACAACGACGAGCTGGCCAAGCTCATCCACATCAACGCCGACGGCGACATGCCCGGCATGAAGGCCGCCACGCTCTCCGGCCTCTACCGGGTCAGCGGCGGCGGTGACGCGCTCGCCGCGCGCATCGAGGAGATCTGCGCCGAGGCCGACGCCGCCATCGACAACGGCGCCCGCCTGATCGTGCTCTCCGACCGCCACTCGGACGCCGAGCACGCACCGATCCCGTCGCTGCTGCTCACCGCGGCCGTCCACCACCACCTCATCCGCACCAAGCAGCGCACCCACGTGGGTCTGCTGGTCGAGGCCGGTGACGTCCGCGAGGTCCACCACGTCGCCCTGCTCATCGGCTACGGCGCCGCCGCCGTGAACCCGTACCTGGCGATGGAGTCCGTCGAGGACCTCGTCCGCGCGGGCACCTTCCTCTCGGACATCGAGCCCGAGAAGGCCATCCGCAACCTGATCTACGCGCTCGGCAAGGGCGTCCTGAAGGTCATGTCCAAGATGGGCATCTCGACGGTCGCCTCCTACCGCGGCGCCCAGGTCTTCGAGGCCGTCGGTCTCGACGAGGCCTTCGTCGAGAAGTACTTCAACGGCACCGCCACCAAGATCGGCGGCGTCGGCATCGACGTCATCGCCAAGGAGGTCGCCGCCCGGCACGCCAAGGCGTACCCGGCGAGTGGCATCGCCCCGGCGCACCGAGCCCTCGAAATAGGCGGCGAGTACCAGTGGCGCCGCGAGGGCGAGCCGCACCTGTTCGACCCGGAGACGGTCTTCCGCCTCCAGCACTCCACGCGCACCGGCCGCTACGACATCTTCAAGAAGTACACCGAGCGTGTGAACGAGCAGTCCGAGCGCCTGATGACGCTGCGCGGCCTGTTCGGCTTCAAGTCCGACCGGCAGCCGATCTCCGTCGACGAGGTCGAGCCGGTCAGCGAGATCGTCAAGCGCTTCTCCACGGGGGCCATGTCGTACGGCTCGATCTCGCGCGAGGCGCACGAGACGCTCGCCATCGCCATGAACCAGCTGGGCGGCAAGTCCAACACCGGTGAGGGCGGCGAGGACCCGGAGCGTCTGTACGACCCCGCTCGCCGGTCGTCCATCAAGCAGGTGGCGTCGGGCCGCTTCGGCGTGACCTCCGAGTACCTGGTCAACTCGGACGACATCCAGATCAAGATGGCCCAGGGCGCCAAGCCCGGCGAGGGCGGCCAGCTGCCCGGCCACAAGGTGTACCCGTGGGTGGCGAAGACCCGGCACTCGACGCCGGGCGTGGGGCTCATCTCCCCGCCGCCGCACCACGACATCTACTCCATCGAGGACCTGGCCCAGCTGATCCACGACCTGAAGAACGCCAACCCCCAGGCGCGCATTCACGTCAAGCTGGTCTCCGAGGTCGGCGTCGGCACCGTCGCCGCGGGTGTGTCCAAGGCGCACGCGGACGTGGTGCTCATCTCCGGGCACGACGGTGGTACGGGTGCGTCCCCGCTGACGTCGCTGAAGCACGCCGGTGGCCCTTGGGAGCTCGGCCTCGCCGAGACCCAGCAGACGCTGCTGCTCAACGGCCTGCGCGACCGGATCGTCGTGCAGACCGACGGCCAGCTGAAGACCGGCCGTGACGTGGTCATTGCCGCGCTGCTGGGCGCCGAGGAGTTCGGTTTCGCGACCGCGCCGCTCGTCGTCTCCGGCTGCGTCATGATGCGCGTCTGCCACCTGGACACCTGCCCGGTCGGCATCGCCACCCAGAACCCGACGCTGCGCGACCGGTTCACCGGCAAGGCCGAGTTCGTCGTGAACTTCTTCCAGTTCATCGCCGAGGAGGTCCGCGAGATCCTCGCGGAGCTGGGCTTCCGCTCCATCGAGGAGGCCGTCGGCCACGCCGAGACCCTCGACGTCACCCGGGCCGTCGACCACTGGAAGGCGCAGGGCCTGGACCTGGAGCCGCTGTTCCACGTGCCCGAGCTGCCCGAGGGCGCGGTGCGCCACCAGGTCGTCGCGCAGGACCACGGCCTGGAGAAGGCGCTCGACAACGAGCTGATCAAGCTCGCCGCCGACGCGCTGAACGCCTCCTCCGTGGAGGACGCCCAGCCGGTGCGCGCCCAGGTCGCCATCCGCAACATCAACCGCACGGTCGGCACCATGCTCGGCCACGAGGTGACGAAGAAGTTCGGCGGCGCGGGTCTGCCCGACGACACCATCGACATCACCTTCACCGGCTCCGCCGGCCAGTCCTTCGGCGCCTTCGTGCCGCGCGGCGTCACGCTGCGCCTGGAGGGCGACGCCAACGACTACGTCGGCAAGGGCCTGTCGGGCGGCCGTGTGATCGTCCGCCCGGACCGGAACGCGGACCACCTCGCCGAGTACAGCGTCATCGCGGGCAACACCCTCGCGTACGGCGCGACCGGCGGCGAGATGTTCCTGCGCGGCAAGGTCGGCGAGCGCTTCTGCGTCCGCAACTCCGGCGCGCTGGTCGTCTCCGAGGGCGTGGGCGACCACGGCTGCGAGTACATGACCGGCGGTCAGGCGGTGGTGCTCGGCGAGACGGGCCGCAACTTCGCGGCCGGTATGTCGGGCGGTGTCGCGTACGTCGTCGACCTGGACCGCGACAACGTCAACGTCGGCAACCTCAACGCGGTCGAGGCGCTCGACGACACCGACAAGCAGTGGCTGCACGACGTGGTCCGCCGCCACCAGGAGGAGACCGGTTCCACGGTCGCCGAGAAGCTCCTGGCCGAGTGGGACACGGCGGTCGAGCGCTTCAGCAAGATCATCCCCAGCACGTACAAGGCAGTGCTCGCCGCCAAGGACGCCGCCGAGCGAGCCGGTCTCTCCGAGTCCGAGACCCACGAGAAGATGATGGAGGCGGCGATCAATGGCTGACCCGAAGGGCTTTCTGAACCACGGCCGCGAGGTCGCCAAGTCCCGCCCGGTCGAGGAGCGCGTCAAGGACTGGAACGAGGTCTACGTCCCCGGCTCCCTGCTGCCGATCATCAGCAAGCAGGCCAGCCGCTGCATGGACTGCGGTATCCCGTTCTGCCACAACGGCTGCCCGCTGGGGAACCTGATCCCCGAGTGGAACGACTACGCCTACCGCGAGGACTGGGGCGCCGCGTCGGAGCGCCTGCACGCCACGAACAACTTCCCGGAGTTCACGGGCCGCCTGTGCCCCGCTCCGTGCGAGTCGGCGTGTGTGCTCGGCATCAACCAGCCGCCGGTCACCATCAAGAACGTCGAGGTCTCGATCATCGACAAGGCGTGGGAGACCGGGGACGTCGCCCCGCAGATCCCGGAGCGCCTGTCCGGCAAGACGGTCGCGGTCATCGGCTCGGGCCCGGCGGGTCTGGCCGCCGCCCAGCAGCTGACCCGCGCCGGCCACACGGTCGCCGTCTACGAGCGCGCGGACCGCGTCGGAGGCCTCCTCCGGTACGGCATCCCCGAGTTCAAGATGGAGAAGCGGCACATCAACCGCCGTATCGAGCAGATGCGCGCGGAGGGCACCCGCTTCCGCACCGGCATCGAGATCGGCCGCGACCTCAAGGCGACCGACCTGAAGAAGCGGTACGACGCGATCGTCATCGCCGCCGGCGCCACCACGGCCCGTGACCTCCCGGTCCCCGGCCGCGAGCTCAAGGGCATCTACCAGGCCATGGAGTACCTGCCCCTGGCCAACAAGGTGCAGGAGGGCGACTACGTCTCCCCGCCGATCTCGGCCGAGGGCAAGCACGTCGTCGTCATCGGCGGCGGCGACACCGGCGCCGACTGCGTGGGCACCGCCCACCGCCAGGGCGCGGCCTCCGTCACGCAGCTGGAGATCATGCCGAGGCCGGGCGAGGACCGTGCCGCGCACCAGCCGTGGCCGACCTTCCCGATGCTGTACAAGGTCACCTCCGCGCACGAGGAGGGCGGCGAGCGGGTCTACTCCGTCTCGACGACCCACTTCGAGGGCGACGAGGACGGCAACGTGCAGTGGCTGCACCTCACCGAGGTGGAGTTCGTCGAGGGCAAGCTGACCCCGAAGCCGGGCACCGAGCGCAAGATCCCGGCCCAGCTGGTCACCCTCGCCATGGGCTTCACCGGCACCGACCGCGAGAACGGCCTGGTCGACCAGTTCGGCCTGGACCTCGACGAGCGCGGCAACATCGCCCGCGACGCCGACTTCCAGACCAACGTGCCGGGCGTGTTCGTGGCGGGTGACGCGGGCCGTGGCCAGTCGCTGATCGTGTGGGCGATCGCGGAGGGCCGCTCGGCCGCCCGCGGCGTCGACCGCTTCCTCACGGGAGCCAGCGACCTGCCGGCCCCGATCCGTCCGACGGACCGCGCGCTGATGGTCTGATCCGACTCAACAAGCGTCCCGTACAAAGGCGTACGGAACACCAGGTGGCGCCTGCCCGACCAGTCCCCGACCGGACCGACTGGGCAGGCGCCGCCGTTTGGTCTCAGGCCAGTGCCGTGACCTTGCCGAGCGCGAGGGCCACCAGCAGCGCGAGCAGCGCCACGCACGCCCCGGCCTGCACCAGTGTGCGCCGGCCGCGCGGCGCGTACGCCAGCGCCAGCGCCACCGCCCCGCCCGCCAGCAGCCCGCCCAGGTGCCCCTGCCAGGACGTGAGCCCTGCCGAGATCAGCAGCCACAGCAGCAGGCCCGCCATGAAGCGGTTGACGGCGTTCATGTCGGCGCCCAGGCGGCGGGCCATGACGTAGTACGCGGCGCCGAGGCCGAAGATCGCGCCGGAGGCGCCGACCGTGAGGGCGTCGGGGGCGAGCAGGAGGACCAGGACGGAGCCGCCGAGGGCGGACAGGAGGTAGAGGGAGACGTAGCGCACGCGGCCGAGTTGGTGCTCCACCACGCGGCCGAGGTTCCACAGTGCCGCCATGTTCATCACGATGTGCAGGATGCCGAACGTGCCCTCGGTGGGCGGGAGATGCAGGAACGCGCCGGTCAGCAGGCGGTACCACTCGCCGTCGACCAGGCCCTCCGGCTCGAAGCCCGCCGGGTACACCTCCTGCCACCGGTAGTGCCCGCCGTCCGGGCCGACCAGGCCGGCGCCCAGCATCCCGAGACGGTCCACGATCTCCGGGCGTACCAACTCGCCGACATAGGCGAGGACGTTCAGCGCGATCAGGGCATACGTCACGACCGGCACCGCCGACACCCGGCCGCCGACAACCGTGCGGGTCTGCCTGATCGACCTCGCGCCCTCCTTCACGCACTCGACGCACTGGTGGCCCACGGCCGCCTCGCGCATGCAGTCCGGGCAGATGTACCGGTCGCAGCGGGTGCAGCGGACGTAGGACTCCACCTTGGGGTGGCGGTAGCAGGTGGTGACGGTGGACTCGGGTTCCACGGCCGGCTCCTCGAAGGGGGTGGGCGGACGGTGAGCCGGTGGGGTCGGCGGCGAACAAAATAGCGAACGTCGGTGGACGGTGATCGCGGTGGGGCGGGAGTGTCAGTGGCTGGCGGGCGCCCGGGAGCGGGGAGCGCGCGGACCGGTCGAGACGTACGGACCGGCTGAGATCTTTCGCGAACCTTTGGCTCGAGCGCTCCACCGTGTCACCCTGAGGATGATCCGATCCGACGGGGGAGGGCGACGACTCATGAACGGCGCACGGTCGGTGAACACGGCCACCGGCAGGGGGAGTTC
Organism: Streptomyces spinoverrucosus; assembly: GCF_015712165.1. Classification (NCBI taxonomy): domain Bacteria; kingdom Bacillati; phylum Actinomycetota; class Actinomycetes; order Kitasatosporales; family Streptomycetaceae; genus Streptomyces; species Streptomyces spinoverrucosus. Next base: position 6,754,380 of record NZ_JADPZX010000001.1, read on the forward strand.
CCCGGGACGGGGCGAGAAGCTGGCCGACTGGGCCGACGGGCGGCTCGGGCTCTACTCGCTCGCCAAGGCCAACATGCGCAAGGTCTTCCCGGACCACTGGTCCTTCATGCTGGGCGAGGTCTGCCTCTACAGCTTCCTCGTGCTGATCCTCACCGGCGTCTACCTCACGCTGTTCTTCGAGCCGAGCAGCGTAGAGGTGGTCTACGACGGGTCGTACACACCGCTCAACGGCATCGTGATGACCCGGGCGTTCGAATCGACCCTGGAGATCAGCTTCGACGTGCGCGGCGGGCTGCTCATCCGGCAGATCCACCACTGGGCGGCGCTGGTCTTCGTCGCCGGCATGCTCGTGCACATGATGCGGGTGTTCTTCACCGGCGCCTACCGCAAGCCGCGCGAGATCAACTGGGTGTTCGGCTGGACCCTGCTGCTGCTCGGCGTCATCACCGGCCTCACCGGCTACTCGCTCCCCGACGACCTGCTCTCCGGCACCGGCCTGCGCTTCGCCCAGGGCGCCATCCTGTCCGTCCCGATCGTGGGCACGTATCTGGCGTTCTTCCTGTTCGGCGGGGAGTTCCCGGGCCACGACATCATCTCGCGGCTGTTCCCGATCCATGTCCTGTTGCTGCCCGGGATCATGCTGGGCCTGGTGGTGGCCCATCTGATCCTGGTCTTCTACCACAAGCACACCCAGTACCCCGGCCCCGGCCGCGACCAGAAGTCGGTCGTCGGCATGCCCTTCCTGCCGGTCTACATGGCCAAGGCCGGCGGCTTCTTCTTCCTGGTCTTCGGCGCGCTCGCGATGCTGGGCGGACTCGCGCAGATCAACCCCGTCTGGGCGTTCGGGCCGTACCGCGCCGACCTCGTCACCACCGGCGCCCAGCCCGACTGGTACCTCGGCTTCTCCGAGGGCCTGATCCGGGTGATGCCGGGATGGGAGATCGACCTCGGGGGCCACACCCTCGTCCTCGGTGTCTTCATCCCTTTCGCGCTCTTCCCGCTGATCCTGGCGGCCATCGGCGTCTATCCCTTCATAGAGGCCTGGATCACCGGGGACAAACGCGAGCACCACATATTGGACCGGCCGCGCAACGCCCCCGTCCGCACCGGCCTCGGCGTCGCCTGGCTCACCCTCTACGTGGTCTGCCTGATCGGCGGCGGCAACGACATCGTCGCCACCCATCTGCATCTGTCGATCAACGCCATCACCTGGTTCGTCAGGATCGCGTTCTTCGTCGCGCCGGTGCTGGCGTTCGTCGTCACCAAGCGGATATGCCTGGGCCTGCAACGCCGAGACCGCGAGAAGGTACTGCACGGCCGGGAGACCGGCACCATCAAACGCCTGCCGCACGGCAAGTACATCGAGGTCCACGAACCGCTCACCCAGGCCCAGCGGCACACCCTCACCCAGCACGAGCAGCCGCCGCCGTACGAGATCGGACCGCGCGTCGACGCCAACGGCGTCCGGCGCCGCGTCACCGTCTCCCAGCGGGTACGGGCGCGGCTGGCGCGGGCCATGTTGGGGCCCGACAGCCACATCCCGAAGCCGACCCCGGAGGAGTACCGGGAGATCACGCGCGGGCACTGAGGAGTACCGGGGATCACAGGCGGGCACTCAGGACCGCGTCCCGGCACTCGTCCGGACCGCCCCAGGCGCCGCGCAGGGCGCGGGCCTTGGTCAGCCACAGGGACAGGTCGTACTCCGCCGTGTAGCCGATCGCGCCGTGCAGTTGGAGCGCCGTACGGGCCGTAGTGTACGCCGCCTCGCACGCCGTGACCTTGGCGGCGGCCACGTCGGCGGCGCTCATGGTCAGCGCGGCACCGAAGAGCAGCGGGCGCGCGAACGCCAGGGCGATCCGAGCGTCGGCCAGCCGGTGCTTGACCGCCTGGAAGGACCCTGTGGGCACGCCGAACTGGGTGCGCTGCCGGACGTAGGCGACAGTCCGGTCGAGCAGGGCTTCTCCGAGGCCGAGGGCCTGCGCGGCGGTGGCCAGGCGCGCCCAGGTGAGGGCCTGGTCGGTGGGCGGGGTGGGGGAGAGGAGCTCGCCGCCGGGGAGGAGGGGGGTGAGGCGGCGGGCCGGGTCCAGGGAGGGGCGGGCGGGGGTCGCCGGGCCGGGGGACAGACGCAGGCCGTCGGCGGTGAGGGACAGGTGGGTGGTGGCCGCGTCGCCGTCGAGGGCGTACGGGGCGTCCGCCGACGCCAGCGTCGCCATGGTCCCGCCCGCCGCGAGGGACGGCAGGAAGCGCTTGGCGAGGGCCGGTTCCGTGAGCAGCGCGGCGGCCGTGACCGTCTCCACCAGCGGGCCCGGAACGGCATGTCGCCCCAACTCGACGAAGGCGACGGCCAGTTCGACCGGGCGGGCGCCCAGCCCGTCGTACTCCTCCGGTATCGCCAGCGCGAACACGCCCGCCTCGGCGATACGGGCCCACAGCGCGCGTCCGCCGCAGTGGTCGCCGCGGCTCCAGTCCCGGATGACGGCGGGCGTGTCGGCGGCGGTGAGCAGGGCGTCCAGGGACGCGGCGAAGGCGCGCTGTTCGGGGTCGAGGAGGAAGCGCATCAGCGGCGTCCCTTCGGCAGGCCCAGCAGGCGCTCGGCGATGATGTCGCGCTGGATCTCGTTGGTGCCGGCGTAGATCGGTCCGGCCAGGGCGAAGACGTACGGCTCGGACCACGCCGTGTCCGCCAGCTCACCCTCCGGGCCGAGGAGGTCGAGGGCGGTCTCGTGCAGCGCGATGTCGTACTCGGACCAGAACACCTTGTTCAGGCTCGACTCCGCGCCGAGCGGCTCCCCGTCGAGGAAGCGGGACGCGGCGGCGTAGGTGAAGAGCTGGTAGGCGCGGGCGCCGATGAGGGCGTCGGCGACTTTCCGGCGCAGGGCTTCGGGGCTTCCCTTCGCCCGCCAGAGCTCGTGCAGCCGATCGGCGGAGGCCAGGAAACGGCCGGGGGAGCGGAGCGTGAGGCCGCGTTCGCCGGCCGCTGTCGACATGGCGACACTCCAGCCCTGTCCTGGCTCCCCGACGATGTCCTCGTCGGGGACGAAGACGTCGTCCAGGAACAGCTCGGCGAAGGCCGGTTTGCCGTCCAGGCGGGCGATGGGGCGGACCGTGACGCCGGGGGCGCGCAGGTCGAACATCAGGTACGTCAGGCCCTGATGGGGCCTCGCGGTGTGCTGCTCGCTGCGGAACAGGCCGAAGGCGCGGTCGGCGAAGGGCGCGCGGGAGGACCAGGTCTTCTGGCCGGACAGCAGCCAGCCGCCGTCGGTGCGGACGGCTCTCGACGTCAGGGACGCGAGGTCCGAACCCGCCTCCGGCTCCGACCAGGCCTGCGCCCAGATGATGTGACCCGAGGCCATGGTCGGCAGGACGCGTGCCAGCTGCTCCTCGGTGCCGTGGGCGAAGAGGGTGGGCGCGAGGAGATGGATGCCGTTCTGGCTGACGCGGGCCGGGGCGGCGGCCGCGTAGTACTCCTCCTCGAAGATCAGCCACCGGACGAGCCCGCTGTCCCGGCCGCCGTACGCCGTCGGCCAGTCGACCACCGACCAGCGGTTCGCGGCCAGTTCGGCCTCCCACGCCCGGTGGGCGGCGAAGCCCTCCTCGGTCTCCAGGGAGGGGAGGGGAACGGACGGCACGTGCGCGTGCAGCCAGCTCCGGGCCTCGGCCCGGAAGGCGTCCTCTTCCTGCGTGAACGCGAGATCCATCGACGAACAGTCCTTCCCTAACAAGTGTTTGGTAGGTTAGCGTGACCCTATGACAGGCGTCGAGAGTCCGGCGTACGTGCCCGGGCACGGGCTGCTGAAAGGCCGCACCGCCGTCATCACGGCCGCGGCCGGGGCGGGGATCGGCGGGGCGACCGCGCGCCGGTTCCTTCAGGAGGGCGCGCGCGTGCTGATCAGCGACGCCCATGTGCGGCGGCTGAAGGAGTACGAGGCCGAGCTGGGGCGGGAGTTCGCCGGGGCGGTGACCGCCGTGCCCTGTGACGTCACGGACGAGGCCCAGGTACGGGAGCTGTTCGCGGCGGCCGTGCGGGAGCACGGGCGGCTGGACGTCGTCGTCAACAACGCGGGGCTCGGCGGGACCTGCGAGCTGGCCGACATGGCCGACGAGCAGTGGTTCCGGGTGGTCGACGTGACGCTGAACGGGACGTTCCGGTGTACGCGCGCGGCCCTGCGGCTGTTCCGCGAGGCGGGGCATGGAGGCGTGATCGTCAACAACGCGTCCGTCGTCGGCTGGCGGGCCCAGGCCGGGCAGGCGCACTACGCCGCCGCGAAGGCCGGCGTGATGGCGCTGACCAGGTGCGCGGCGATGGAGGCCGCCGAGTACGGGGTGCGGGTCAACGCGGTCGCGCCCAGCCTCGCCATGCACCCGCACCTGGCCAAGGTGACCACCCCCGAACTGCTCGCCGAGCTCACCGCGCGCGAGGCCTTCGGGCGGTACGCGGAGCCCTGGGAGGTGGCCAACGTGATCGTGTTCCTGGCCTCGGGCTACTCCTCCTATCTGACCGGAGAGGTCGTCTCCGTCAGCAGCCAACACCCGTAGGCCCACAATGGATGCCGTGCCGACCAAGAAGAACCCCCAGGTGACCGCCCCCGCACCGGCGCGCCGCCGTGAACTCCTGCGCACCGCCGCCGAGGTCTTCGCCGAGCAGGGGTACAACGCCACGACCGTCCGGACCATCGCCGACCACGCGGGCATGCTCGCGGGCAGCCTCTACTACCACTTCGACTCCAAGGAGTCGATGCTGGAGGAGATCCTGCGCACCTTCCTCGACGAGCTCTGGGACGGCTACGACGCCGTCCTGGACGCCGGGCTCGGGCCGAGAGAGACACTGGAGGCGCTGGTCACCGAGTCGTTCCGGGAGATCGACCGGCACCGCGCCGCCGTCGCGATCTACCAGAAGGAGTCCAGGCAGCTGGCTGCGCAGGAACGGTTCGCGTTCCTCGCCGAGTCGCAGCGCAGGTTCGAAAAGGCGTGGCTGTCCACGCTGGAACGCGGGGTCGCCGACCGGGCCTTCCGGGACGACCTCGACATCCGGCTCACGTACCGGTTCGTGCGGGACACCGTGTGGGTCGCCGCGTCCTGGTACCGGCCGGGCGGACAGCACAGCCCGGAGGAGATCGCCCGGCAGTACCTGTCGATGGTGCTGGACGGGATCGCCGTACGCACATAACTCGCAGAAGTCGCACACCTCGCTGGGGAGTCGTCATGGCCGAGGCCTACATCGTCGAAGCGGTCCGTACGCCCGTCGGGCGACGCGGGGGAGGACTCAGCGCGGTCCACCCGGCCGACCTGGGCGCGCATGTGCTCAGGGAACTCGTCTCGCGGGCCGGGGTGGATCCGGCGGCCGTCGAGGACGTCGTCTTCGGGTGTCTGGACGCGGTGGGGCCGCAGGCCGGTGACATCGCGCGGACCTGCTGGCTGGCGGCCGGGCTGCCCGAGGAGGTGCCGGGCGTGACCGTCGACCGGCAGTGCGGGTCCTCGCAGCAGGCCGTGCACTTCGCGGCGCAGGCCGTGCTGTCCGGGACGCAGGACCTGGTGGTCGCCGGGGGCGTGCAGAACATGTCGCAGATCCCGATCGCCTACGCCACCCGGCAGGCCGCCGAGCCGCTGGGCTTCACGCAGGGGCCGTTCGCGGGCAGCGAGGGCTGGCGGGCGCGATACGGGGACCGGCCGGTGAACCAGTTCGCCGGGGCCGAGATGATCGCCGCGAAGTGGGGGATCGGCCGGGTTGAGCAGGAGGAGTTCGCGCTGCGTTCGCACCAGCGGGCCGTGCGGGCGATCGACGAGGGCCGCTTCGCGCGCGAGACCGTGTCGTACGGGGACGTGACCGTCGACGAGGGGCCACGGCGGGACACCACGTTGGAGAAGATGGCCGCGCTGAAGCCGGTCATCGACGGCGGCACGGTCACGGCCGCCTGCTCGTCCCAGGTCTCCGACGGGGCGGCGGCACTGCTGCTGGCCTCGGAGCGGGCGGTGCGCGAGCACGGGCTGACGCCTCGGGCCCGCGTCCACCACCTCTCGGTGCGCGGCGAGGACCCGATCCGCATGCTGACCGCCCCGATCCCGGCCACCGCCCACGCCCTGAAGAAGACCGGCCTCACCCTCGACGACATCGACCTCGTCGAGATCAACGAGGCCTTCGCGCCGGTCGTCCTCGCCTGGCTGAAGGAGACCGGCGCCGACCCCGACAAGGTCAACGTCAACGGCGGCGCGATAGCCCTGGGACACCCGCTCGGCGCGACCGGCGCGAAGCTGATGACGACACTGCTGCACGAACTGGAGCGCACGGGCGGGCGGTTCGGGCTCCAGACGATGTGCGAGGGTGGGGGACAGGCCAACGTGACGATCATTGAGCGGGTCTGAGAGGGGGCGGAGCCTCTTCCGGGACGCGATCACTGGTCGGACCTGAGCGGCTCAAGCGACTTCAGCACCGCCTCCGCCTCCCCGACGATGCGCTGCACCAGTTCCGCGCACGACGGCAGATCCTCGATCACCCCGGCGACCTGACCGGACGCCATCACCCCGAGGTCCGTACGGCCCTGCACCATCGCCGATCTGAGCAGCATCGGCGTGTTCGCGGCCAGCAGGACCTGGCCCCAGGTCAGGTCCTTGCCGTGCTTCATGGCGAGGCCGTCCTGGAGCATACGGCGCCAGGTGAGGCCGGAGATCCTGCGGAAGCCGGCCGCTCGACGGACGGCCCGCAGGAGTCTGCCGGTCCGGCCGGATCTCTCCAGGGCGTCGACCAGTTCGGTACGCAGCATGCGGTGGGGCAGGCCGTCGATCGCCGTCGTGACCGTGACGTCCCTGACCGTCGCCGCCAGATACCTCGCCTTCACCGCGTCCGGCACCGTCGAGTCCGACGTCAGCAGGAACCGCGTCCCCATGGCGACCCCCGCCGCCCCGTACGCCAGCGCCGCGACCAGCCCCCGCCCGTCGAAGAAGCCGCCCGCCGCCACGACCGGGATGTCCACGGCATCCACCACCTGCGGCAACAACACCGTCGTCGCGACCTCGCCGGTGTGCCCGCCACCCTCACCGCCCTGCACGATCACCGCGTCCGCGCCCCACGCCGCGACCTTCTCGGCATGCCGCCGCGCCCCGACGGACGGGATGACGACGACGCCCGCCTCCTTGAGCGCGGCGATCAGGTCACGGGAGGGCGCGAGGGCGAAGGACGCGACCCGCACCCCCTCCTCGATCATGATCTGCACCCGGTCTGCCGCGTCCCCCGCGTCCGCGCGCAGGTTCACCCCGAACGGTGCCGTCGTCCGCGCCCCGACCTCCCGTATCGCCGCGCGCAACTGGTCGAGCGTCATCGTGGCCGACGCCAGGATGCCCAGCGCTCCCGCGTTCGCCGTCGCCGAGACCAGGCGGGGGCCCGCCACCCAGCCCATCCCGGTCTGCACGATCGGGTGCCGTACGCCGACCAGTCTGGTGAACGCCGTCTCCATCAGATCCGCACCTCCCGCTCCCGGGTGTTCGCCGGGTCGATCACCTCACGGACGAGGCGCAGTTCCTCGGGGGTCGGTGCACGGGTCTGCGGTACCTCGGCCGGGATCGTCAGCTCGAAGCCGGTCGCTTCCCTGACCTGCTCGACGGTCACCCCCGGATGCAGGGAGGCGACCCGCATGGAGCGGTCCGGCGTGGCGAAGTCGAAGACGCCGAGGTCCGAGACGACCCGGGCCAGATGGTGGAAGCGGGCCGTTTCCGGATGGCGGGCGGCACGGTCGTGGCCGACCCCGCACACCATGTCGACGCGCTCGACGAACACCCGCCGGGAGTGCCGGGGGATCCAGTAACTCGTCGGGTTGTTCAGCGTGTTGACCGGCGCCCCGCGCACGCCGAGCAGTTGCCTCGACGGCTTGGCCCAGTCGCCGACGCAGGCGATGTTCTGGTTGCCGTGCCGGTCGATCTGACTGGCGCCCATCATCACGTGCCGTCGGCCGCCGGTGACGAGGGTGAGGTGCCGGCGGTACGGCAGCCAGCCCTCGGCGTTGCCGTCGGCGTCCACCAGCGTCGCCTCGCCGTCGGTGAGCAGCAGGTCGGGGGCGAAGGTGTGCCGGGCGAGCCGGGCGCCGATGGAGGGGATCAGGCCCATGGGGCTCGCGAGGATCTCGCCTGCACCACGCCAGGCTTCGGCGCAGGCGAGCACGCAGTACTCGGCGCGGGTGGGTGGGGGCGTCGGGTTCATTTCCCCTCCTCGTGCCAGGCCCGGACGGCGGACCGGTATGCGTGCTCGTCCTCGCCGAGGAAGCGCTCGGCGAACCCCGGCCAGGGTGCGGTGGCGTAGTGCTTCTGGAAGGTCTCGTCCCGTGTGTAGTCCGGTGCGCAGGACGTGAAGTGGGCGCCGTTCGGGGCCTCGACGACCCCGGTCACCGTGTGCCGCGGGATGAGCAGCGTCTGCGGCGCCGCCTCCTTCGTCAGCTCGGCCGTGTCCACGATCCGCTCGCAGGAGACGTACGCCGTCTCGGCCGCCGCGCAGAACAGGTCGTCGAAGTACGGGTCGGGGCCCAGATACTGCCCGTTGCCCCGCCGGTCGGCGCGATTGACGTGGACCAGGGCCGCGTCGAGGCGCAGGGCGGGCATGGCGAGGAGCGTCTCCCCGTCGTCGTACGGCGACGTCACCGTGCGCAGGCCGGGGTTGACCCGCATGACGTCCGAGCCGATCCCGGTCCGTACCGGCAGGAAGGGCAGCCGGTTCGCGGCCGCGTGCAGTCCCCACAGGAACATCGCCTCGTCGATCTCCATCAGCTCCAGCGCCCCGCGCTCCCGGGCCGCGCGATAGTGCGGTTCGAGCGGGATGGAGTCGAGCGTGGCGAAGGCGGCGACCAGCTTCCGGATCCGGCCGGCGGCGGCCAGCATGCCGACGTCCGGGCCGCCGTACGACACGACGGTCAGATCGGTGATCTCGGACCGGAGCAGTGCTCTCACCAGTGCCATCGGTTTGCGGCGCGAGCCCCAGCCGCCGATGCCGAGCGTCATGCCGCTCTCCAGCCGGGAGACGACCTCCTGCGCGGTCATCGTCTTGTCGGTCACCGAGTCCCGTCCTTTCCGAAGGTGCTCCGCACCCGGTCCGCCACCCCGCTCACCTCGGCCTCGAAGGTGAACCCCTGCTCGAAGCGGTAGCTGCGGCGCACGTCGACGGGGTCGATACCGCTGATCGCCGCCTTCGCCAGGCGCAACAGCCGGCCGTCCTTGGCGGCGATCTCGCGAGCCAACTCCAGCGCCGCTCCGCCCAGTTCCTCGCCGCGTACCACCCGCCACACCGAGCCGTGCGCGTGCAGCTCGGCCGCGCTCGCCGTACGCGAGGTGTAGTACAGCGCGCGCATGAGGTGCTGGGGGACCAGGCGGGCCAGGTGCGTGGCGGCGCCGAGCGCCCCCCGGTCCAGCTCTGGCAGGCCGAAGGTGGCGTCCTCGCTCGCCACGATCGCGTCCGCGTTGCCGACGAGCCCGATGCCGCCGCCCAGACAGAAGCCCCGCACCGCCGCCACGACGGGAACCTCGCACTCGTACACCGCCGCGAACGCCTCCGCGCACGCCGAGTTGGCGCCCAGCAGGGCGCTCGGGCCCCCCGCCTGTATCTCCTTGATGTCCACGCCCGCGTTGAAGCCGCGCCCCTCGGCGGTCAGCACGACACAGCGCACGTCGGGGTCCCGTCCGGCCGCGCGCACGGCGTCGGCCAGGGCGTACCAGCCGTGCACCGGCAGCGCGTTGACCGGGGGGAAGTCGACCGTGACGACGGAAATCCCCTTTTCCGGGGACGAGGTGGAGACACCCATGGCCGCATCAACTACCTTTCCACCAAACATTTGTTAGGTGTTCGAGGCCTCGAAGCTAGCAGTCGCCGATTCAGCGCGGGAGCCCCTGTGGACAAAGCCGCCCTTGTGGATAACTCGCCGGACACCCCGCCTGACGACGCGCCTGACAACGCGCCTGACAACGCGCCTGACAACGCGCCTGACAACGCGCCGAACAACCCGCCGCTCCCACAGCTCGACGGCCGGACCGTCGTCGTCACCGGCGGCACCCGAGGGGTCGGGGCAGGGATCGCACGCGTGTTCGCCGAGGCCGGTGCCGAGGTCGTCACCTGCGCGCGACGGCCACCCGAAGTCCCCGTCGAGGGCAGCCGGTTCGTACCCCTCGACCTGCGTGAGCCCGCTGCCGTACGGGACTTCTTCGCCGCGCTGCCCCGGCTGGACGTCCTCGTCAACAACGCCGGCGGCACCCCGTACCGGCTGCTCACCGACGTCGACGCCGAGCGCCACGCCCGCGTCGTCGAGCTCAACCTCCTGGCTCCGCTGACCGCGTCGCTCGCCGCCTACGAGCCGTTGCGGCGGGCGCGGGGGTGCGTGGTGATGATCGGCAGTGTCAGCGGGGGCCGCCCGTCACCCGGGTCGGCCGCGTACGGCGCCGCCAAGGCCGGGCTGGAGAGTCTCGCCCGCTCGATGGCGGTGGAGTGGGCGCCCCACGTCCGCGTGAACACGCTCCTCGTCGGCATGGTCCACACCGAGCTGTCCCACCTGCACTACGGCGGCGACGAGGGCGTCGCCGCCGTCTCCCGCACGGTCCCGCTCGGGCGGCTCGCCACCCCGGCCGACGTCGGGGCGGCCGCCGTGTTCCTCGCGTCCGACGCCGCCTCGTACATCAGCGGAGCCAGTCTGCACGTGCACGGCGGCGGCGAGCGGCCCGCGTTCCTGGACGCCGCGACCGCCCGCAAGGAGGGATGACATGAGCCGAAGCCGCGAGGGACGGGTCGTCGTCGTGACCGGGGCCGGACGAGGGCTCGGGCGGGCCCACGCGCTCGCCTTCGCCGCCGAGGGGGCACGGGTCGTCGTCAACGACCTCGGCGTCGGACTCGACGGCAGGCCCGGCGCCGACAGCCCGGCCGCCCGCGTGGCCGACGAGATCCGCGCGGCGGGCGGCGAGGCCGTCGCCCACGCCGGCGACATCGCGACCACCGAGGGCGCCGCCGCCCTGATCCGGACCGCCTTGGAGACGTACGGCCGCCTGGACACGCTCGTCAACAACGCCGGTTTCCTGCGCGACCGCATGCTCGTCAACCTCGACGAGGACGACTGGGACGACGTCCTGCGCGTTCACCTCAAGGGCCACTTCCTGCCGCTGAAACACGCCGCCGCGCACTGGCGGGCCGAGGCCAGGGCGGGCCGCACGCCGGAGGCCAGGATCGTCAACACCAGCAGCGGGGCCGGACTGCTGGGCTCTGTCGGCCAGGGCAACTACAGCGCCGCCAAGGCCGGGATCGTCGGGCTGACCCTGGTCGCGGCGGCCGAACTGGGCCGGTACGGCGTGCAGGTCAACGCCATCGCCCCGGCGGCGCGTACCCGGATGACGGAGCGGACGTTCGCCGAGACCATGGCGGCGCCGGGCAGCGGATTCGACGCCATGGCACCGGAGAACGTCTCGCCGCTGGTCGTCTGGCTCGGGTCCGCCGCGAGCGCGGGCGTCACCGGTCGGGTGTTCGAGGCGGAGGGCGGCCGTATCACCGTGATGGAGGGGTGGCGGGCCGGGCCCACCGCTGACAAGGGTGCGCGGTGGGGCGTGGCCGAACTCGACGCGGTGGTACGAGGGTTGCTGGCCCGGTCGACCGAGCCCGGGCCGGTGTACGGCAGCCAGGTGTGAGCGTCACGCGGAGCGCGTGAGGTCGTCCGAGTGGACCGGGGACGTGTACGGCAGCCCTCGGGCGTAGCGGTCCAGCTCGTCCAGAGCCGCGTGGGTCATGCGGTGCAGCTCGTTGCCGAGGGAGCCCGCGATGTGCGGGGTGAGCAGGACGTTGGGCAGGTCGTACAGCGGGGAGGAGCGGGCCAGGACCTCGGGGTCCGTGACGTCGAGGACCGCGTTCAGGCAGCCGGAGACGAACTCGTCCCGGGCGAGCGCCTCCCCGGTGAGCGGTGGGCAGCCCCAACCGGTCAGGAGGGCCTCCGCCCTGGCGAGGGCGGCGGTCGCCGCCGGGTCGGCGAAGTCACGTACGACCAGGGACGGATCGGTGTCGGCGATCGTCGTCAGACGGTCGAGCGCGGTCCCGTCGAACAGCGCCTCCCGCACAGGCGGGTCCGTCAGGGATCTGGTTGTGTTGTTCGAGGACGTTCACCGGGGTGGGGTTGCGGTGGTGGATGATGCCCCGGGCCGGTTGTCGCGCCGCTCCGAAATCGTTGGACACCCTTCGGGTTGGTCGGTGAGCATCCGCAGGTGACAGATGAAGCCGATCACCAGAGGCCGCTCACGCGGAGCCCGAAACGTGTCCGTTTTGTTGAGCTGTCCGGCGGCGCGATGTCCGCTTTGCTCGACGGAGACCTGCCCGGAGCCAGCAGGATGGCCGGGGTTTTGCTGACCGAGTACTTCGCGACCGACAGAGCACGGTGGTTGTGGCAGTTCCGGCTCGACCAGATGGCCGCCGATCCCGGTCGTGCGCGGTGGATGGTGCGGCAAGCGATCGTTGGCGACAAGGGGCTCGTCGTCGGACATGCCGGGTTCCACGGACCGCCCGATGAGGCCGGCATGGTCGAGATCGGCTACTCAATCGCTCCCGACTTCCGTCGCCAGGGATATGCCCGATCCGCCCTGATCGAGTTGCTTCGCCGGGCAGCAGCGGAAACCTCTGTCACGACCGTGCGGGCGACGATCAGCCCCGACAACGTGGCATCCCTGGCCACGATCTCGGGCTTCGGCTTCGTTGAGGTCGGAGAGCAGTGGGATGAGGAGGACGGTCTCGAACTCGTCTTTGAGGTCCCTGCCCGCCGGGTTCCACCCGCTTGATGGGAAGGTTCGCCGCCGCAAGTGGGCGTCCGCCCCAGCGGATGTCTTTCTCGCTGCGCATGCGGATGCGGATGCGGGTGCGTTCGCGGCGCTGAGCGGCCAGGACGTCGGGGTGGCGGGCATTCGCGTTGCGCCACCGCAGGTAGCGGTGCGGAGCTCGGGTCTGCACGGTGTGGTTGTGGTGATCGGAGTCGGCGATGGTGAACTGCCGCAGCGGGCCGAAGTGCGCCTCGATGTTCGCCCTGCTCAAGGGCTCCGCCTGGAAAGGCACCGATCCGGGAGGGCAGATCATCGTCGGCTCGGTCGAAAAGGCTCATGCGCCCTCTCTCTTCAACGGGCTGGCCATGGACAGCGTCTCGGGCCGGGCGATCAGCCGCGGTGCGCAGAAGGGCGAGACCCGCGCGATCCTCCAGGACGATCATCTGCGTGGTCGTTCGATCACCGCCGGTACCGCCCTGCTCGCCCAGAGGGGACGCCGGGGGCGGTGCACCGGGCGACGGTGACCCTGGACTGATGCCTAGGTGTCGCACTCCAACACCGTCCGGCACAACGCACACCGCGCCCGCACCCGCCCCCGCACCGGCACCCTGATCCGCTGGTGACACGTGGGGCAGGGGAACGACACCCGCAGCGGGCCCCGGGCGTCGGGGGTGAAGGCGTACGGAGTACCCGGTGAGCCGGCCGGGGTGTAGTGGCTCTGGGCGTGGCGGCGGTCGCGGGCGTAGCGGCGGCGGCCCGCCCAGCCCGCCGCGGTGAGTGGCGGCTGCTGCTCGTCGTGGCGGGCCAGGGACATGCCCTTCACATACGCCGTGTACGCCTGCGGGCTGGTGAACCAGATCGACGGGTCCTCGCCGAACACCAGGGCGCGCTTGGCGAGGACGTACCCGAACTCCTCCGGGGTCAGATAGCCGAGCTTCTGGCTGGAGGCCGCGTCCTCCCGGTAGGCGTCGAGCAGCAGCCAGCCGGCGCCCAGATACGTCGTCGCCGTGTCCGTGAGGATCTCGTTGTCGCGGGTGCCGGGGAACGACAGGTCCAGGCGGTGCAGATAGACGTGCATGATCTCGTGCGCGAGCGCCGCGCCGATGTCCCGGCGATGGGTACGGAAGCGGTCGTTCAGCTCCACGAAGTACTCGGGTCCCGCGGTGAGTTCGACGTTCGCCGCGTGGTGCATCTCGCGGAAGCTGACGATCAGGCGGGCGTCCGGCAACCGGTAGTGCCGGACCAGCTCCCGGGCCACGCGCTGGGCGCCCAGATAGAGGTCGTCGGTGTCGCAGAACGCCACGTCGGCCGGGGGCACGCTGATCGCGAACGTCTGGATCGTGTCGTACGACAGCCGCTTGTACAGCGCGGTGATGGCGGCCCGCACCGTCTCCAGGTGCGGGTAGCCGTGCTCGACCGGTCCGTCGTTCGCCACGCCGTACCCCCAAGACGCCTTGAACCCGATTCCACTGTACGAGGGGGAGAGCGGATTTTCGCTCGGCGGGTTCAGTCGTGGGGGCGTGAGATCAGTCCTTGTCCTGGACGCTGTGTGATCTTCATACTGGCCAGCCGCCCAATCCCCCACGAAGGGAAGTACGTTGACCCATCACGCGACGACGAGAAATCGTCTGTCCCTGGCCAGGAGAGCCGCGGCGGCCGGTGCCGTCGCTCTCGCGGTCGCCAGCCTCCAGCCCGTCAGCGCGCACGCCGCGGACGCGCGCGTGATCGGAGGAAAGCCCGCCGCGCAGAACGAGTTCCCGTTCATGGTCCACCTCTCGATGGGTTGTGGCGGCGCGCTCTACAAGAAGGACGTCGTCCTGACCGCCGCCCACTGCATGGAGGGCTCCGGCAACAACACCCGCATCACCGTCACCGCGGGAGTCGCCGACCTCAACTCCCCGGCCGCGATCAAGGTCAAGTCGACCAAGGTCAAGGTGGCGCCGGGTTACGACGGTGTGGGCAAGGACTGGGCGCTGATCAAGCTGGCCCGGCCGATCAACAAGCCCACCCTGAAGATCGCCACCACCAACCGCTACAACCGCGGCACCTTCACCATCGCCGGATGGGGCGACACCCAGGAGGGCGCGGGCACCGGCACCACCAAGCTGCAGAAGGCCACGGTGCCCTTCGTCACCGACCGCGCGTGCAAGTGGCACTACGGCAACCGGCTGGTGCCCCAGGAGGAGCTGTGCGCCGGCTACCAGAGCGGCGGCATCGACACCTGCCAGGGTGACTCCGGCGGCCCCATGTTCCGCAAGGACGACGCCGGCAAGTGGATCCAGGTCGGCATCGTCAGCTGGGGCGACGGCTGCGCCCGGACCGGCGTCCCCGGTGTGTACACCGAGGTCAGCCACTTCGCCAAGGACATAGCCCGGGCAGCGAACGCGCTGTAGGGCCTGTCCGGAGGAGGACGCCGGAAATCCGGTCGTCGGTCAACGCCCCCTGGCAGAATCCCGGGCGTGACCACCGAACAGCACTCCGCGGCCACCGCGTCCCTCCAGGTCGGCGGCAAGGACGACGACCTGGAGCAGCGCCTCGACCAGGAGCTGACCGCGTTCAACACGGCCGCCACCGGCGCCGGGGAACCCGACGAGTTCAGCGTCCGGGTCACCGCCGAGGACGGCGAACTGCTCGGCGGACTCACCGGGTGGGTCTGGGGCGGCCTGTGCGGCGTGGAGATGCTGTGGGTGCGCAGGGACCAGCGGCACACCGGGTGGGGCAGCAAGCTGATGCGGGCCGCCGAGGACGAGGCCGTCCGGCGCGGCTGCACGGACATGATCGTCTCCTCGTACACCTTCCAGGCCCCGGACTTCTACCTCAAGCTCGGCTTCCGTGAGGCGGGGCGCCTGCCGGGCGTTCCCGGCGGGCACGAGGACGTGTACCTGCACAAGGTCATCCGATCCTCATCCGATCCTGAAGGCATCCGACGACAGCCGCCCGCCGCGTAGGGTGGGCGCCCATGACCACCAGCAACACCACCACCGGTGACGTCGACCCGGCCGTCCGCGAGGAACTCTCCCGGCTGCGCGACAGCATCGACAACATCGACGCGGCCGTCGTCCACATGCTCGCCGAGCGCTTCAAATGCACCCAGCAGGTCGGCCGCCTCAAGGCCGTGCACCGGCTGCCCCCCGCCGACCCGGCCCGTGAGGCACGGCAGATCGACCGGCTGCGCGCCCTCGCCGAGAGCGCCAAGCTCGACCCAGGGTTCGCTGAAAAGTTTCTCAATTTCATCATCGGCGAAGTGATCAGGCACCACGAGCGCATCGCCGAGGACACCGCGAACGGCACCTCGCCGACACTCGGCTGACCTCGGCGAACCCGACCCGGCACGGGACAGCGCGGCCCGGACGGGGCCGGCCGCGGCGCGCACTGATCGTCAACGGGCAACCACTGACCGTCAGTGCCTCGCATACTCTGGTGTCCACGCCGGAGGGAGTTCGGGCATGGGGTCGGACACCAAGATCCTCATCGTCGACGACCACGAGGACACGCTGTACGCACTGGAGAGCGCCCTGGCCCCGCTCGGCTACGACCTCGGCCGCGCCACCAGCGGCGACGAGGCCCTGAAACAGGTGCTGCGCGGTCGGGTCGGACTGCTGCTGCTCGATGTGCGGATGCCCGGCGTCAGCGGCCTGGACGTGGTGCGCTACCTGCGCCGCCTGGAGCAGACCCAGCACATCCCGGTCGTCCTGCTCACCGGCTACGGCCCGGACCACGAACTGACCTCCGCCGCCTTCGGGCTGGGCGTCGCCGACCTCCTCATGAAACCCGTCGACCCCTGGGCGCTGCGCACCAAGGTCCGCTACCTGTACGACGCCCACCAGCGCCACCAGGCGCTGGAACGCGAGGTCCGCGAACTGCGCGCCCTGACCGAGTCCCGAGCGGAACCGAAGACCGAGTCCCGGGCCGAACTGGACAAGCCGGGCGCGCGCCTGCCCGGGCAGCGCGACCGGCGAGGGTCGACGCCGGCGCAGGACCGCACGTGACCCCGCGAAACGACCCACCCCTGTCCCGCTGTCGGTGCCATCAGGCAGCATGTGATCCATGTCCGTACTCACGCGCGACGAAGCGCAGACCCGTGCCCAGCTCATCGACGTCCGCCACTACACGATCGATCTCGACCTGACCACCGGTGACGAGACCTTCGACTCCCGTACGGTGATCGGGTTCACCGCGCGCACGGACGCGGACACCTTCGTCGAGCTGAAACCCGCCGAGCTGCGCTCGGTCACCCTGGACGGACAGCCTCTCGACCCCGAAACCCTCGACGGCAACCGCCTGCCCCTGAAGAACCTCACCGCCGGCGACCACGAACTGCGCGTCGACGCCGCCATGCGCTACTCCCGCACCGGCGAGGGCATGCACCGCTTCACCGACCCCACCGACGGCGAGACATACGTCTACACCCAGCTGTTCCTGGACGACGTCCAACGCGTCTTCGCCGCCTTCGACCAGCCCGACCTGAAGGCCGTCTTCGAGCTGACGGTGAAGGCCCCCGAGGGCTGGACCGTCCTCGCCAACGGCATCACCGAGCACACCGACGGCGTGTGGAAGGCCGCACCGACCCCGCCGATCTCCACCTACCTCGTCGCCGTCGCCGCCGGCCCCTGGCACTCCGTGCGCACCGAACACCGCGGCCTGCCCTTCGGCATCCACTGCCGCCGCTCGCTCGCTCCCCACCTGGACGCGGACGCCGACGAGATCCTCGACGTCACACGCGCCTGCTTCGACCGCTACCACGAGAAGTTCGAGGAGCCCTACCCCTTCGACTCCTACGACCAGGCGTTCGTCCCCGAGTTCAACGCCGGCGCCATGGAGAACCCCGGACTGGTGACCTTCCGCGACGAGTTCGTCTACCGGTCCGCCGTCACCGACGCCGAGCGGCAGACCCGCGCGATGGTCATCGCCCACGAGATGGCCCACATGTGGTTCGGCGACCTCGTCACCCTCAAGTGGTGGGACGACATCTGGCTGAACGAGTCCTTCGCCGAGTACATGGGCTACCAGACCCTCACCGAGGCCACCCGCTTCACCGACACATGGACCGACTTCGGCGTCGTCCGCAAGGGCTGGGGCTACGACGCCGACCAGCGCCCCTCCACCCACCCCGTCGCCCCCGAGGCCGTCCCCGACACCGCCTCCGCCCTGCTCAACTTCGACGGCATCTCCTACGCCAAGGGCGCCTCCGCCCTGCGCCAACTCGTCACCTGGCTCGGCGAGAAGGACTTCCTCGCCGGCATCAACACCCACTTCACCCGGCACCGGTTCGGCAACGCCACCCTCGCCGACTTCATCGACTCCCTCGCCGCCGCCACCGAACGCGACGTCCCCGCCTGGGCCGACGCCTGGCTGCGCACCACCGGCGTCGACACCCTCACCCCGCGCATCACCACCGGCGACAACGGCACCTGCACCCTCACCGTCGACCACACCGGCAGCCGCCCCCACCGCATCGCCGTCGGCCTCTACGACCAGGACCTCGGCGACGAGGGCCGCCTCACCCTGCGCGCCCGCCTCGACCTCGACATCCCGCACCCCGACGGCCTCCCCATCGGCAAGCGCCCCGCCCTGCTCCTCCTCAACGACGGCGACCTCACCTACGCCAAGGTCCGCTTCGACCCGCGCTCCTTCCAGACCGTGCGCGAGGAACTGTCCGGCCTGCCCGACCCCCTCACCCGCGCGGTCGTGTGGAACGCCCTCAGGGACGCGGTCCGCGACGCCGAACTCCCCCCCACCGCCTACCTGGAGACTGCCCGCGCCCACCTGCCGCACGAGAGCGACCTCGCCCTCGTCCAGGGCGTCCTCGGCTTCGCCATCCACCAGATCGCCGACCGCTACCTCACCCCCGAGGAGCGCCCCGCCGCCCTGAGCACCCTCTCCGCCCTCTGCCGCGACCTGCTGCGCCGCACCGAGGACGGCGACAACCCCGGCCTGCGCCTGCTCGCCGTACGCCACTTCATCGACGTCGCCGCCCACCCCGACACCATCGCCGCCTGGTTCGCCGACGGCATCGTCCCCGGCGGCCCCGGGCTCGACCCCGAGCTGCGCTGGCGCATCCTCGGCCGCCTCGCCGTCCTCGGCGCCACGGACGAGAACGCCATCGCCGCCGAACTCGACCGCGACCCGAGCGCCACCGGCCAGGAGGGCGCCGCCCGCTGTCGCGCCGCCCTGCCCGACCCGCAGGCCAAGCAGACGGCCTGGGAGGCGATGTTCGCGCACGACGAGCTGTCCAACTACCTGTTCACGGCCACCGCCCAGGGCTTCTGGCAGCCTGAACAGGCCGAACTGGTCCGCCAGTACGTGCCGCGCTACTACGAGGACGCCCTCGCCCTCGCGGCCCGCCGCGGCCCCGCCATGGCCGAGGCCGCCGGCAGGTGGGCCTTCCCCGCCCACGCCGTCGACACCGAGACCCTGCGGCTGGGCGAGGAGTGCCTGCGCGACGCCGAGCCGACACCGGCGCTGCGGCGGAAGCTCGTCGATCAACTCGACGATCTGGCGAGGGCGTTGCGGGTGAGGGGAACCGCCTAGCTCTTCAGCGCCGGGCGGTATCTCAGCCCGTCCGGCGTTTGAGGACGAGGCCCGTCCAGGGCCGAAGCGGGGGCCTGGGGGCGGCAGCCCCCAGCGACGCCCGCACCAACGCCGGGAAGCGAAAACGTCGGGAAGCGAAAACGCCGGGAAACGAAAACGCCGGGAAGCGTAAACCGCCGGGCTCATTACCCCCTTCGGGTCGTTCTACCCGCACGTTTCGGGCGCGTCGCCCCATCCGCGTACAAGCTGGGTACATGCCCACGCCGCCCCTCGCCTCCGGCCCCTCGGGCCCCGGCGCCCTGCGGCCGCTGCTCGACACCGTGCTCGACGCGCTGGACGCCGGCGGCCGGGCACGGGGCGGCCCCCTCCCGGCGGGCGGCCCGGAGGCCGTGACCGCGCGGATGCGGGACACGCTGGGGGACGTACTGCCGGACGAGGGCGACCCTGACGCCCTGCGCGCCCTCGTGCACGCCCTCGCCGAGGGCGCCGCCGACCCGGCCGACCCGCTGTGCGCCGGCCATCTGCACTGCCCGCCCCTCGCCGTCGCCACCGCCGCCGACCTCGCCGTCGGCGCCCTCAACGCCTCCCTGGACTCCTGGGACCAGGCCCCGGCCGCCTCCGCCCTGGAAGCCCTCGTCACGCGGGCGCTCGCCGAGACGGCCGGCGCCGCCGACTGCCTCGTCACCACCGGCGGCACCGAGTCCAACCAACTCGCC